>NZ_AP022842.1:3940000-4251700 GCF_011398925.1 Bacillus sp. KH172YL63 | reverse complement strand
AATGTGGAAAATATATATAATAAGGAAAGTAAATGGTTTTTCGACAATATCCACCACTTGTGGACAACGTTCTCCAAACCCTCTTAATAAGTTACCCACATGATATCCACATTTTGTGGATAACCCTTAGGTGTGGATAGAGTTATTAAGAGTGAAAACACAATAATCATATCAAAATATCCTAAGGGGTGCAATGCTTTTTAAATTTTATCCACAACCCCTGCAACCTGTGGAACGGTTTTGTCCACAAGCTATGAACTTGTGAAAAAGTTGTCAATATGTGTTGTGGATAATATAAAATAGTGTCGAATACTATCCACAGTCATGGTGGATGGAGAGATTGAAGAGGGTTTGTAGAGGGAGATTGAAGTTTTATTTGAGCGGTTGTTTTGTTTGAAAATGATGTTCTCCAACGCTGTCACTTGAAAAATAATGATAGGAAGAACGGTCATAGTCATCAGTGAAGAAACAGAGCCATTGAAGTGATACTATGAGAAATACATTGAAATGATGGTTAAGCTTTGTTTGTGAAATGCTTTTCCTGGCAGTTGATTGCAGCGGAAGTGCGGGAATTGATGGAAAGGTCAACATGAAGACCAAGGAGGATCACCTGCAGCCCCGGGGAAATCAACCACACCTTGCTTGTTACACAGCCAAAATGTTTACAAAGACACCTTAAAAAAAAGAAAAATAATATGAGTGTTGACTTTTTATGGGTACCGTCTTTATAATAGTGAGGAATGTCTTTAACTTTTATAAAGATATCCTTCAGGGAGGTGTCATAGATGAAAAGAACGTTTCAACCAAATAATCGTAAAAGAAAAAAGAATCACGGTTTCCGTGCACGTATGAGCTCTAAAAACGGACGTAATGTTTTAGCTCGTCGTCGTAGCAAAGGAAGAAAAGTATTATCTGCCTAGACCACTGAACTGACTCAGTGGTCTTTTTTTTCCTTCATCACGGGGATGAAATGACAATTTGGCTCGTTCAACATGTTTTTAATAGGATCAGACGTATCATTTCATATGAATGAGCCAATAATGTCGGTTGTTACTTCAAGACAAAAAAGAAAAATAGGTGTGGTACATGAGGAAAGATCAACGGGTTAAAAAGAATGAAGAGTTTCAGGAGATATTCAAAAAAGGGACGTCTTTTGCAAATCGGCAGTTTGTTCTCTATCTATTAAAGAAGGATGAACCCCAGCCGTTCCGGATCGGGATCTCGGTCAGCAAGAAAATTGGGAACGCCGTGTGCCGAAATCAAATCAAACGTTATGTCAGACAGGCTTTCTTAGAATTGAAGGAAGATGTACGTGATCAGTACGATTATCTTATTATCGCCAGAAAACCGGCGGCCGAAATGAATTTCCATGAGGTAAAGGGAAGCCTTACCCATGTATTGAAGCGGGGAAAAGTGTTGAAAAGATCTTCTTATGGCAAATATGATAAGAAGAAGTCATAACATTTTAACAGAATGACGGGTTTCATCATCACAATCCCCGGAAAAGATGATACAATACGATAGATTGTACTTTTTAAGTACGGGATACACTGGCTTTTTTCTGAAAAGATGAAAAGAGACTTTATGTGAAACATATTAGTTGGGAGGAAAATAAGGGTGAAAAAGAGAATGATAGCCCTGGTGGGAATCATTGGGCTAATGGCTATTCTATCAGGATGTACAGAATACAATCAGCCGATTACATCTGATAGCAGTGGAATATGGAATGAATATATTGTCTATCCTTTATCACAATTAATTACAATGGTTGCTGAATTCATGAGCGGATCTTATGGGTTGGCGATCGTGATCGTTACCTTGCTTATCCGTACGGCAATTCTGCCATTGATGATTAAGCAAACGAAGAATTCAAAAGCCATGCAGGCATTACAACCGGAAATGAAAAAACTGCGTGAAAAATATAGCTCTAAAGATGCACAAACACAGCAAAAGCTTCAACAAGAAACAATGGCTTTATTCCAAAGTCACGGGGTAAATCCGTTAGCGGGTTGTTTCCCATTGATCGTTCAAATGCCAATTCTGATCGGATTCTACCATGCGATCGTCAGAACAGAGGAAATCAAGGCTCATAACTTCCTATGGTTCGATCTCGGTAATCCGGATCCGTTCTATATCTTACCTTTAGTAGCAGGTTTAACAACGTTCATCCAACAAAAATTAATGATGGCGGGTACAGCGAACCAAAATCCGCAAATGGCCATGATGCTTTATATCATGCCAGTCATGATCATCATTTTTGCGATCAACTTCCCTGCAGCTCTATCCCTTTACTGGGTAGTCGGAAATCTATTCATGATTGCTCAAACATACTTCATCAAAGGGCCTGAGATCAAAGAAGCGCAAGCGGCAAAAGCTGGTGGGAATTCAGGAGGAAAGAAAAAGTGAGAGAAGTAGAAGCAACTGGTCAAACGGTGGAAGAAGCCATTGAATCAGCCTTGTCTCAACTGAAGATCACCAAAGAAGAAGCAGAGATTAACATCATTGATCAAGGTAAAAAAGGATTCTTAGGATTATTCGGTGCAAAGCCGGCGGTCGTTTCTGTAAAGAAAGCGATCGATCCTGTGAACGAAGCAAAAGAATTCCTTTTATCTGTTGCACGTGAAATGGGTGTGGAAGCTTCCATCGAGGTTACAAGAGATGGAAGAGAAGTAGAATTCAATATTTCAGGTGAAAAAATGGCGCTCTTGATCGGCAAAAGGGGTCAAACGTTGAATGCCCTTCAGCATTTGGCCCAGCTGATCGCCAATAAGGTGTCCGGTCAGTTCATCACCATCCTGTTGGATGCTGAAAATTACCGGGAAAGACGGAAGCAAACATTAACAACGCTTGCCGAACGCCTGGCGGAAAAAGCAGCCCGCACCAATCGTCCGGTTTCCCTGGAACCGATGCCGTCCTACGAACGAAAAGTGATCCACTCGGCATTGGTCGGCTCGAAAATGGTCGAAACCCATTCAGAAGGCAAAGAACCGAATCGATATATTGTCATTGCACCAAAATAATGAAAAACGATTCCTTTTGTGGGAATCGTTTTTTTATTTGGTTATTTTGCGATGATGTAACCTTCTTTTTGTGCCGGTTGGAGAGGGAATTGTACCCGTTTTGTTGAGAGGATGCCGCGTACGGCTAAGAAAGGCGTTTATTTTTACTATCAGGGACCTTAGGTAAGTGACGGATTCACGTTGATTGCGTTATATAGGACGATTATTGCGTCTATTCTTGATTTTTTGCGTCATTCTCAACCGTTTATGCGTCATTATTTTTATATTTGCGTCGTTTTTTCGATTTATGCGTCTTTTGACAATATTATCCATAGACAGCCCAATCTCCAAAATGGTTCCTCTACTCAACGAAATTCAGCATCCAAATAAATGCCGCTCCCCGCTCTCTATCAAACCACTCCCATCACTCCTTATTTTCAACCCGCTTTATTGTTATTCACATGTGGATAAGTTAAAATAGTGATGATGGAGTGTTATCGGTGTGGATAACATGATGAGGTGACGGATGAGCGTTTTCCTTTCTTTAGTATTGAAGGGGATTGTGATATTCTAATAATTTGGGGAAACTTTGCTTTCAACAATACAATTCATATAAATAGACCATGATATAAGAGAGGTGAATAGCATGGAATTTGATACAATAGCGGCAATTTCCACTCCGATGGGTGAAGGGGCGATTGCGATCGTCCGTCTGAGCGGTGATGAAGCATTCGAAATCGGTGATAAGGTCTTTAAGGGAATGAAGGGCAGCCGGATGACGGATTTTGCTTCCCATACGATTCATTATGGACATATCATCGATCCTGATACCGAACAAGTGGTGGAAGAGGTTATGGTGTCAGTGATGCGTGGACCGAAGACGTTCACCCGGGAAGATGTAGTGGAAATCAACTGTCACGGTGGCCTGGTGTCCGTTAATAAAGTGCTTCAGCTCGTGTTGAAAAACGGGGCGCGTCTTGCAGAGCCAGGTGAATTCACAAAACGGGCATTCCTGAATGGACGGATAGACCTTTCACAGGCGGAAGCCGTAATGGATCTGATCCGTGCAAAAACGGACCGGGCCATGAGTGTCGCCCTGAATCAAATGGAAGGGCGCCTTTCCAATTTGATCCGGAAGCTGCGTCAGGAAATCCTTGAAACACTTGCCCATGTCGAAGTAAACATCGATTATCCCGAGTATGACGACGTGGAAGAGATGACCCACAACGTCCTGTTGGAAAAATCGAAGCGGGTACGGGATGAGATCGACCGGCTGGTGCGGACATCGGAACAGGGGAAGATTTTACGGGAAGGTTTATCCACCGTGATCATCGGCCGACCGAATGTCGGAAAGTCGTCCCTGTTGAACAGCCTTGTTCATGAAAACAAAGCGATCGTGACCGATATCCCAGGTACGACCCGTGATGTGATCGAAGAATACGTGAACGTGCGCGGCGTACCGTTACGCCTTGTTGACACCGCAGGGATCCGTGAAACAGAAGATATTGTGGAACGAATCGGGGTCGAACGCTCAAGGCAGGTGCTGAAAGAAGCGGACTTGATCCTGCTCGTGCTGAACTATGCCGATGAACTGACACACGAAGATGAGCAATTATTTGAAGCGGTAAAAGGGATGGACGTCATTGTCATCGTGAACAAGACTGACCTGCCGCAAAAAATCGATATAGATAAAGTAAGAAAACTTGCTGAACGTCATCAGCTTGTCACAACGGCGCTGATCGAGGAGCAGGGAATCGATGAACTTGAAGAAGCGATTTCTTCTCTATTCTTCGCAGGTTCCATCGAATCAGGGGATATGACCTATGTTTCCAACAGCCGTCATATCGCTTTACTCAACCAGGCATCACGTGCGATCAACGAAGCGATCGACAGCGTGGAAATGGGAACGCCGATCGATATCGCGCAGATCGATCTGACTCGTACATGGGAGCTGCTCGGTGAAATCATCGGCGACAGCGTCCATGAAAGTCTGATTGATCAGCTGTTCTCTCAATTCTGTCTGGGGAAATAAATACTAATATGAGTTGGACGACACGTCCTACAAGGAGGAAAAAACAAACCATGCAATATGACGCAGGGCAATTTGATGTCATTGTCATTGGTGCTGGCCATGCAGGTGTTGAAGCGGGACTTGCTTCGGCACGAATGGGAGCAAAAACGTTAATGGTGACCATTAACTTAGATATGGTAGCTTTTATGCCATGTAATCCATCAGTCGGAGGACCGGCAAAAGGGATCGTCGTAAGGGAAATTGACGCCCTTGGTGGAGAAATGGGGCGTAATATAGATAAAACGCATATTCAAATGCGGATGTTGAATACAGGGAAAGGACCGGCTGTACGTGCATTGCGTGCACAGGCGGATAAATTCACATATCAACATGAAATGAAGCGTACGATCGAAAATGAACCGAACATGACCTTGCTTCAAGGGATGGTCGAGGAATTGATCGTTGAGGATGATGAAGTCAAAGGTGTCGTCACCATGACAGGAGCTGCATACCGTGCGAAAACAGTCGTCATTACGACAGGTACGTTCCTCCGTGGAGAAATCATCCTTGGAGACCTGAAATATTCCAGTGGTCCGAATAACCAACAACCGTCGATCAGACTGTCTGATCATCTGCACGAACTTGGCTTTGATACGGTCCGTTTCAAAACAGGGACACCGCCGCGGGTGAATAGTTCGACGATCGATTATTCGAAAACGGAAATCCAGCCGGGTGATGATATCCCACGGGCATTCAGTTATGAAACGACCAAATATATCACTGACCAGCTTCCATGCTGGTTGACGTATACGAATGAACACACCCATCAATTGATTGATGATAACCTGCATCGTTCACCGATGTATTCAGGCATGATCAAAGGAACAGGACCGCGCTATTGTCCTTCAATCGAGGATAAGGTCGTCCGCTTCCATGACAAACCACGTCACCAGATTTTCCTTGAGCCTGAAGGAAGAAACACTCAGGAAGTATATGTACAAGGTTTATCAACAAGTCTGCCTGAAGATGTACAGCAAAAGATCCTTCAAACGATTCCGGGTCTTGAAGAAGTACAAATGATGCGTGCCGGTTACGCCATCGAGTATGATTCCATCGTACCGACACAGCTGTGGCCGACCCTGGAAACGAAAAAAATCAAGAACCTCTATACAGCAGGACAAATCAACGGGACTTCCGGTTATGAAGAAGCAGCAGGCCAAGGGTTGATGGCAGGAATCAACGCAGCATGCCGTGCACTTGGGAAGGAAGAAGTCATCTTAAGCAGGTCTGATGCTTACATCGGGGTGCTGATCGATGACCTAGTGACCAAAGGGACGAACGAACCTTACCGCCTTCTGACGTCACGTGCCGAATACCGTCTGCTCCTCCGCCACGACAATGCGGATCTTCGCCTGACGGATATCGGTCACAGAATCGGATTGATTTCTGATGAGCGTTACGGCCGATTCACGGCGAAAAAAGAAGCGATCGAAGCCGAGAAGAAGCGTCTTGAAAGCATCCGCATCAAGCCGACTGAAGAAACACAGGCGGTCATCCGTGAAGCCGGCGGAAGTGAGCTCAAAGACGGCATCCTCGCTGCCGATCTACTAAAGAGACCTGAAATGAATTACAGCCATATCAAATCACTCGTTCCAAGTGAAACAGAACTTGATGCCGACGTGGAGGAACAGGTTGAAATTCAGGTGAAATACGAAGGTTATATTGAAAAATCCCTTCAACAGGTCGATAAAATGAAGAAGATGGAAAATAAAAGAATCCCTGAAAATATTGATTACAATGCGATCAGTGGCATTGCATCTGAAGCAAGGCAGAAATTAATCGAGGTTCAGCCTCTTTCTCTTGCACAGGCCTCCCGGATTTCAGGAGTGAATCCTGCAGACATCTCTATTTTACTTGTCTATATCGAGCAAGGGAAAATTGCAAAAGTATCAGGTGATCAATAGAGGTAAAGGAAGGGTAATGTCATGAATGTAAATCAATTTCAATCCATGCTTGAGGAGAAGGGGATCTCCCTTTCTTCCAAGCAATTAGATCAGTTTGAGCGCTATTACGAATTGTTGGTTGAATGGAATGAAAAAATGAACCTGACGGCCATCACCGATAAGGAAGATGTGTATTTAAAGCATTTTTACGATTCGGTCAGTGCGGCTTTCTATGTTGATTTCACACAAGTTCAATCTCTATGTGATGTGGGCGCAGGGGCAGGATTTCCGAGCATCCCTTTGAAAATCTGTTTCCCTCACCTGCATATCTCCATCGTTGATTCCCTGAACAAGCGCATCTCATTTTTAAACCATTTATCAGATGAGCTGGGACTGGATAACACGAACTTCTATCATGACCGTGCAGAAACGTTCGGAAAAAATAAAGCGCACCGGGAAAGTTATGATATGGTCACTGCCAGGGCGGTTGCCAGAATGTCCGTTCTGAGTGAATTATGTCTGCCGCTTGTGAAAAAGGGCGGTTGGTTCGTAGCCATGAAGGCCTCCAATGTGAACGAAGAGCTTACAAACGCAAAGAAAGCGATCGGCACGCTTGGCGGACAGACCGAGAAGATCTATTCATTCGTGCTTCCTGAAGAGGAAAGTGAACGGAACATAGTCAAGATCAACAAAGTGAAAGAAACACCTAACAAGTATCCCAGAAAACCTGGGACACCGAATAAATTACCATTAGAATAGCAACAGGCTCCTGCCTTTTCGGATATCAAAATCCGGCCTGAAGGCAGGAACTTGCCGTATTGAAGAGAATATGACTATAGGGAGTTTCTTAAAGGTGGTGTAGGAAGATGAAGCATCCTTTCTCTCGTTTTTTTGGCCTAGGTGAAAAGGAGCAAGATGTTGAATCTGAAGAGTCAAACGTAAATGTAGTGGAAGAAGATCGAGATGAAGTGAGAAAGATTCCAATCTCACAGATCGTCCCAAATCGATTTCAGCCGAGAACTGTGTTTAATGATGAAAAGATAGAAGAGTTATCACGGACCATTCATACACATGGTATTATCCAACCGATCGTGGTAAGACAATACGATGATGAACAGTTTGAAATCATTGCAGGAGAGCGTCGTTATAGAGCGATCCAAAAGCTTGGCTGGGAAACCATCCCGGCGATTGTAAAAAACCTCAACGATACAGAAACCGCTTCTGTCGCATTGATTGAGAACTTACAGAGAGAAGAGCTTTCTCCTATAGAAGAAGCAATCGCATATGGAAAACTGTTGGAATTACATGATTTAACTCAAGAAGCCCTTGCTCAGCGCTTAGGTAAAGGACAATCGACTGTGGCGAACAAGCTTCGTCTCCTAAAGCTTCCAGAAGAGATCCAATCAGCCCTATTAGATAAACTGATCACGGAACGACACGCGAGGGCATTGATTCCTCTGAAGAATGGGGAAAAGCAGATCCAGCTCCTTCAAGAAATCATTGAAAAAAGCTTAAACGTCAAACAAACCGAAGACCGGGTCGTGAAAATGCAAGAAGGCACGACTCAAAAGCCGAAGCCTAAACGAAAAGCATTCAGCAAGGATATGAGAATTGCGGTAAATACAATTCGTCAATCCCTGACCATGGTCTCAGACAGCGGCATCAATCTGGACGCTGAAGAAGAGGAACATGATGAATTCTATCAATTTACCATCCGTATCCCGAAAAAAAAATAGAATGCCAGACTTAAAGTGAGAAACATCTTAGCGTGGTTTCTCACTTTTTGTATGTTTGAATATGATCATTACAAATTTATCCTTTTAGAAAAATTGACAGACAATAATCCCGGAATTTTGATAGAATAGAAGAATACTGTGTGAAAAATGAGAGTCAATTATAGGAAGTCAGAAGGCAGGTGACAACCTTGGGCAGAATCGTAGCCGTAACAAACCAAAAAGGCGGCGTGGGGAAGACCACGACATCCGTAAATTTGGGGGCTTGTTTAGCTTATATAGGGAAAAAGGTTTTACTGGTGGATATCGATCCTCAAGGAAACGCGACGAGTGGTGTCGGTGTTGAAAAAGGCGATGTGCAGCAGTGCATTTATGATGTATTGGTGGATGATGTAGACGTAAAGGAAACGATCAAGCAGTCGAAAGTGGAAAATCTGTCGATCGTTCCTGCGACGATCTCACTTGCGGGAGCAGAAATTGAACTCGTCCCGACAATTTCCCGGGAAGTGCGTCTGAAAAAAGCGCTGGAGAAAGTAAAGGATGAATATGACTATGTCATCATTGACTGTCCTCCTTCGTTAGGGCTTTTGACGATCAATGCGCTGACCGCTTCGGATGCGGTCGTCATTCCGGTTCAGTGTGAATATTACGCACTTGAAGGATTAAGTCAGCTGCTCAGCACCGTCCGATTGGTCCAGAAGCACTTGAATCATGATTTGATGATCGATGGAGTGCTGTTGACGATGCTTGATGCCAGAACGAATCTCGGCATCCAGGTCATTGAAGAGGTTAAAAAGTATTTCCAAGATAAAGTGTATCGCACAATTATTCCTCGTAACGTTCGTTTAAGTGAAGCACCCAGTCATGGTGAACCGATCATCATCTATGATGCGAAGTCCAGGGGAGCGGAAGTTTATTTAGAACTGGCAAAGGAAGTGGTGGCGAATGGCTAAAGGATTAGGAAAGGGCATCAACGCCCTGTTTAACAATATCCAGACGACTGAAACCGAAGAATCCGTTCAAGAGGTGAGCCTGAAGGAAATCCGGCCGAATCCATATCAGCCCCGGAAAATCTTCACGCCACAAGCGATAGAGGAATTGAAGGAATCGATCCTGGAGCATGGGATCCTTCAGCCGATCATCGTCCGCAAAACGATCAAAGGATACGAAATCGTTGTAGGGGAACGGCGCTACCGTGCAGCCAAAGCGGCTAAATTAGACACCGTCCCTGTTGTGGTCCGTGAATTGAATGAGCAGCAGATGATGGAGCTTGCTGTTTTGGAGAATCTTCAGAGGGAAGACCTTACCCCGATTGAAGAAGGCGCAGCTTATCAAATGCTGATGGACAAGCTGAAGCTCACCCAGGAGGAGCTGGCGAAGCGGTTAGGCAAGAGTCGACCTCATATCGCCAACCATATCCGCCTCCTTTCCCTTCCTGCACCCGTCCAGGAACTCATCTCGGAAGGGAAGCTGACGATGGGGCATGGACGTGCATTACTCGGACTGAAAAATAAAAAGACTCTCTCCCAGGTCGTGAACCGGATCCTGAAAGAGTCGCTGAACGTTCGCCAATTAGAAAAGATCATCCAGGAACTGAATGAGAATGTTCCACGTGAAACAAAACCGAAAGAGCGTAAGGATGTATTCATTCAGGAACAAGAATCGCTTCTTCGCGAACGCTTCGGTACAACGGTCACAATCAAGCAGTCAAAGAAAAAAGGTAAAATAGAGTTGGAGTTTTTCTCAAAAGAAGATTTGGACCGGATCCTCGAGTTGCTTCAATGAGAAAAAGGACTGATTGAGAAAGGGTGACCTTTCAAAGTCAGTCCTCTTCCTTTTTTGAAGGCGAAAGAGACGGCAGACTACATACAAGAAAGAGAAGGAGATCGTCATGGTACTTTTTGGAACGCTCGTAAATGGCGTATGCATCATCATAGGAACCCTGCTCGGGAAGTTTCTTCATCGCATTCCTGAGGATATGAAGGGGACCGTCATGAAGGCGATCGGTTTGGCGGTGATCGTCCTTGGTTTGCAAATGGGGTTCAAAAGTGAGAACTTCCTCATTGTCATCATCAGCCTCGCTCTCGGTGCCGCATGGGGTGAGTGGATGAATCTTGAAGACAAGCTGAACGCATTGGGTGCATGGCTTGAAAAGAAAATCGGAAGCAAGAAAGAAACGTCGATTTCACAAGGGTTTGTGACTGCGACACTCATATTCGTAATCGGCGCCATGGCCGTCATCGGCGCACTTGACAGCGGGATTCGGGGAGATCACGATGTCCTCCTCACCAAATCGATCATTGACGGTTTCACCTCATTGATCCTGACGACGACATTAGGCATCGGCGTCATGTTCTCTGCCATTCCTGTCGTCCTTTATCAAGGCTTCATCGCCTTATTCGCCACTCAGATCCATCAATGGGTACCGGAAGCGCTGATGGATGCCTATATCGTTGAAATGACCTCAACTGGCGGAATCATGATCTTTGCGATCGGGCTCAATCTCCTCGGCGTGACGAAAATCAGGGTAGCCAACCTGCTTCCGGGCATCATCGTAGTGGGTTTTGTGGTCGGGATCATGCATGCCTATCAGTTGATGATATAGAGGGAACCTAAAAAGGGAGATGACATGTGCGTCATCTCCCTTCGTTATTGCTGCAGTTCTTCCCGCCATTTCTCGATGCTCACGGCATTTCGGTGCTCGACCGAATCTCCTGCCAGCACGATGGCTTCCGCGATGGTCTTTGCCATTTTCATTACAAGATTCAAGCGGGTGTTCTGCAGAACAAAGAATTCCATAAACCCGCTGACGTTCACAATCCCTGTCAGATGGATCTCACCGACTTCAGGCAGCTCTTTATTCACACCTGCCCCGGGCTTCAACGGCCCTTCGCTCAACTGGATGGCCCCGACGCTCTTTAGCCTGCCGAGACACGCATCCACACCTATGATAAAAGGGTTGATATGTTTCTCCGCTATATGACCAAGCTTCTCCTCCAGATTGACGGCATGAATCGGATCGTCAAGCGTCCCGTATACGTGGAAAGGTTTTATGCTCTGTTCTTCCAGCAGGCTCCCAACCAGCGGTCCCAATGAATCTCCCGTCGAGCGGTCGGTACCGATGCATACAAACACTATGGGTCTTGTACGATAATAAGTCGGAAGCATCGACGACAATTGAAAGGAAAGATCCTGTGCCGCACGCTCTTCCTGATAAAGAATTCTATATGGTTCAGGTCTCCGTTCGAATAGTCCTTTTTTCAGATTCATTGCTTCCACTCCTTTTGAAGGCTGATCTGGAAAGACCGAGCCGTCTCCGCTTTTCTTATTATTCAGTATACGGACGCTTTCTATTTTTCATACATAATAAGGACGGTTTTTTCATAAAATAAAAATTTTCTAGAAAAGCCCTCAATATGAGGTTAAATCTACACAAGGAGAGGGAAAGTTGATAAAATAAGAAATACTTATTGAATGATAAGTGGAGGTTTAATAAATGAGTGCGAATACTACGAAAGATACGAAAGATCAAGTAGATGATACGATTGATATTGCGAATGACACGATTGCAAAAGCAAAAGAGAAACTGATAGATAATCAAATGTGGTTTGAGCTTGGGATGGGTGCCGTGAAGATCATTGCGATCATAGCCATCACCTACATTGCCCTCCGGGTCGGGAAATCCGCGATCCGGAACGTATTCAAGGTCCGGTCACGTTCCCCTCTCAAGTTCACTGAACGGCGGGAAGCGACACTTTCCAAATTGCTTGAGAACGTGTTGACCTATGTGATTTATTTCATCAGTTTAATGACTATACTATCCACTCTGGATATTGATGTGAAAGGATTGATCGCCGGAGCCGGGATCGTCGGTCTTGCGGTTGGTTTCGGTGCACAGAATCTTGTGCGTGACATCATCACCGGATTCTTCATCATATTCGAGGATCAATTCTCAGTAGGCGATTACGTAAGAATCGGGTCAGCTGAGGGAACAGTCGAAGAAATCGGCCTGCGTACGACAAAGATCAAAAGTTGGACAGGGGAGCTGCATATCTTCCCGAATGGCAATATTACCGAAGTGACAAACTTCTCTGTACACAACAGCATCGCTGTCGTTGATGTCAGCATTGCCTACGAAGAGAATATTGAAGAAGCGGAGAAAGTCATGCAGGAGCTCCTCCTTTCTTTACCGCAAAAGTATGAAGATCTCATCAATCCGCCTGAGCTCCTTGGCGTCCAGACCCTTGGCGCATCAGATGTTGTGGTCCGCATCATAGCGGAAACGGTCCCGATGAGGCACTGGTATATTGCAAGGCAGCTGCGTAAAGAGGTCAAACTATGCCTGGATGCACATGGTATTGAAATTCCATTCCCTCGCATGGTGATGTATTCACGGAAGGATGAAGAAGAAATTCAGCCCCGTGAAGAAAAGCAAAGAAGACTTGATAGCGAATGAGGAGGAAAGCGTAGTGGAGCCAAAGACCTTTACATTGAATGATATTGTAGAAATGAAAAAGCCCCATCCATGTGGTACAAACCGCTGGAAAGTAATCCGTATGGGAATGGACATCCGCATCAAATGCGTCGGATGCGGTCACAGCGTCATGATCCCCCGAAAAGACTTTGCCAAGAAAATGAAAAAAGTCATCAGCAGCGGTGAACAAGAGTAAGTACTCTTTTTTTACCCATAATTCTTTCGTCCTAATCCCGCTGATGCTTCATTTATCGGGATAAAGAGCATCCAATCATGTTCCTATGATTGGGTGCTTTTTTTGAGGCAGGATCGCAGATTTCCTCTTCACGGGCGACAGAACCTCCACTTGTCTTTTCCCTCCATTATCTCTATAATTGTGAAAGGTTCGACCGTTTACGCATTTTTTCGATCTAATGGAATTTTAAATAGATAAGAATATAGATGAGGAGTGACAAGAATGGCTTTAACAGCTGGTATTGTTGGATTACCTAACGTAGGAAAGTCCACTCTATTTAACGCAATTACAAAAGCAGGTGCAGAATCTGCCAACTATCCTTTCTGTACAATCGATCCGAACGTAGGAATCGTAGAGGTTCCAGATCACCGTTTAGATAAATTAACAGAACTTGTTGAACCTAAGAAGACGGTTCCGACTGCATTCGAATTCACGGATATCGCCGGAATTGTGAAAGGTGCGAGTAAAGGTGAAGGATTGGGGAATAAATTCCTGTCCCACATCCGTCAAGTAGATGCGATCTGTCAGGTTGTACGCTGCTTCGCTGATGATAATATTACCCACGTAGCGGGTAAAGTCGATCCGATCGAAGACATCGAAGTCATCAACCTGGAATTGATCCTTGCTGACCTTGAAACAGTTGACAAACGTATCCTGAAAGTACAAAAAATGGCTAAGCAAAAAGACAAAGAAGCCGTATTTGAGTACGAAATCCTGGTGAAAATCAAAGAAGCGCTTGAAGCTGAACAGCCTGCCCGTACGGTTGAGTTCTCCGATGAGCAGATGAAGCTTGTGAAACAACTTCACCTTCTGACGTCTAAGCCTGTATTATACGTGGCAAACGTCAGTGAAGATGAAATCGCAGATCCTTCTGACAACGAATACGTACAGAAAGTGCGCGAATTTGCGAAAGAAGATAACGCAGAAGTCATCGTTGTCTGTGCCAAAATCGAATCTGAAATCGCTGAGCTTGATGACGAAGAAAAAGCGATGTTCCTTCAAGAACTCGGCATCGAAGAATCAGGTCTTGATCAATTAATCAGAGCGACGTATTCCCTGTTGGGCCTTGCCACTTACTTTACGGCAGGGGTACAAGAAGTACGGGCGTGGACGTTCCGTGAAGGGATGAAAGCCCCTCAATGTGCCGGCGTCATCCACACCGACTTTGAAAGAGGATTCATCCGTGCCGAAACCGTATCCTACGATGACCTCATCGCAGCAGGAACAATGGGCGCAGCCCGCGAAGCCGGAAAAGTACGTCTCGAAGGTAAAGAATACCTCGTCAAAGACGGAGACATCATTCACTTCCGTTTTAACGTGTAATAATATGTGGTTTTCTGGACGAGGAAGATTACTCCCTCACCATCCAGCACTACCCCTTCGACAGAGCCGGGCAGACAATTTATACTAAAGAAACAATCCTTTAAAAAGACTAGAACCCCGCTTCTAGTCTTTTTTTTACGTCATATTGCAATAATAGATATCTTATGCTATAATTTTATTTCGTGAGTAATGAACGCATTGCTCCTTGTTCTTTCGTACAGAAAGGACCGTATAGACCACGAGGAGGTGACATTCAGATGAGAAAGTATGAAGTTATGTACATTGTCCGCCCAAACCTTGACGATGAGTCAAAGAAAGCAGTAGTTGAGCGTTTCGATAACGTTTTAACGACTAACGGTGCGGAGATCATCGAGTCAAAAGATTGGGGTAAACGTCGTTTAGCGTATGAAATCAACGATTTCCGTGATGGTTTCTATCAACTAGTTAAGATGAACGCTACTTCTGATGCAGTAAACGAATTCGATCGTTTAGCTAAAATCAGCGATGATATTATCCGTCATATCGTTGTTAAAGAAGAAGAATAATCCGAACGTTTTTTAAGATATACACTTCTATCATCTGTTTCAATAGAGACAGTACACTAGAAGGAAGGGGTTGATTCTGATGATGAACCGTGTTGTATTAGTAGGGCGTTTAACCAAAGACCCTGAATTAAAATATACTCCAAGCGGAGTGGCTGTTGCTTCGTTTACACTGGCAGTGAATCGTAGTTTTACGAATCAGTCAGGCGAACGGGAAGCAGATTTTATCAATTGTGTTGTATGGCGTCGCCCTGCAGAGAATGTAGCAAACTTTCTTAAAAAAGGCAGCTTAGCTGGCGTTGACGGTCGCATTCAAACACGTAATTTCGAAGGACAGGATGGACGTCGTGTGTTTATGACGGAAGTTGTAGCAGAAAGCGTTCAGTTCTTAGAACCGCGTAGTGCGAATCAAGGCGATCGTGGAGGAAGTCCGGGCTATTCGGGCGGAGGTCAGCGTGACCAAAGCAATCCGTATAGTCAGAATCAGAATCAACAACGCAACAACAATAATAACAACTATACACGTGTAGATGAAGATCCATTTGCAAATGACGGTCAGCCGATCGACATTTCAGATGATGATCTGCCATTCTAAACGAACGATACCAAACTTAAACAAGATAGGAGGCGAAAACAAATGGCAGGAGGACGTAGAGGTGGACGTAGACGTCGTAAGGTGTGCTACTTCACAGCAAACGGAATTACACATATCGATTTCAAAGATGTAGATCTTCTTAAGAAATTCGTATCTGAGCGTGGAAAAATTCTTCCACGTCGTGTAACTGGAACTAACGCTAAGTACCAACGTAAGTTGACTCGTGCGATCAAACGCGCTCGTACAATGGCATTACTTCCATACGTTACTGGTGAATAAATCGATGTAAGCAGCAGGGATTCTTCCCTGCTGCTTTTTTTTATGCCTGAAATTCTTTTTTATTTATGTGAATTTTCAATGAAGTATAAATAATTGATGAATTATGTCGATGAATAAGTATATACATCGCTGTTGTTTTACTATAAGGGGGAGAAAAGGTGAAGAAAGGTAGAATGAAAAAAGAGGGGAAGAAAAATAAAGGGTTAATCCTTTCCTCGATCAGAATGAAGTTGATCGTCGTCATCTCGATTTTATTCATGCTGTCATTCGCGGTCATCATTGCCATCACAAGCTGGCAGACCAGGGTGAAAACAGAGGAGTCAGTCATCAGCCAGACGGAAGGGATCGTAGGGGAACTGAATAATTCGGTTCAACTTTTCCTCGGTCAATATGAAAAGAGTATCAACCAGTATTCCGTCTCTAACGCATTGAAGGAATTTGCAAGAGTCCAGCTTCAAGAAGGGGAAAACAATGCTGATAATACAGCCATCTATGCGAATCTGCAGGCGGATTTCGACAATTATTTAAGCCTGTATGAAGAAGCGACTTCTATCTATTTGGCGTCGCCGAATAAGAAGCTGAAGATTGTCCCTTCTGTCTCGTTGCCAAGTGATTTTGATCCGACAAGCAGGGACTGGTATAAAGCTGCAGAGGAAGCAAGGGCAGGGGTCGTATGGAGTGAGCCATACATAGATACAGCTACGGAAGAATACATTATCACTGCATCAAGAGCAATCGTTTCTGAAAATAAAGTGATCGGTGTCCTTGGTGTCGATATTAATCTGTCGCAGCTGACAGAACGTATCTCTGAAGTTGAGATCGGATATAGCGGCTATCCTTTCTTGATCGGCGTCGATGGAGCAGCAATCGTCCACCCGACGAAGCGTGGAGAGGATCTTTCGTCGCTTCCTTTCATCAGTAAAATGTTGAAGGCTGAAAAAGCAGCCGATACGATCCGTTATGAACTGGATGGGGATGAGAAGGTATTGGTGTATGATACGGTCCCGAAAACGAATTGGAAAGTGGGATCTGCCTACACGATGAATAACCTTATCAAATCTTCCAAGGAGATTGAACATTTACTCATGCTTACAGCTCTTATTACACTGGTCATCATGCTGGTGCTTGTTGTCATTGTGGCGAATATGATGACAAAACCGATCAAAGAGCTTCAAAAGACGGTCACCGATGTGTCATCGGGCGATTTATCGATTCAATCAACGATCAAAACGAAGGACGAGACAGGTTTGCTTGCAGCGGACTTCAACAAAATGATCACGAACATGAAAGATACGCTGAAAGTGGTTCAGGATTCGATTTACAATGTCCGGGAATCAGCCGAGGGGTTGAGTGCCGTTTCTGAGGAAACGAATGCATCCAGTGAAGAAATGGCGAGGGCGGTGCATGAAATCGCAACCGGCGCTTCACAGTCAGCTTCTGACTCCGACCGTGCCCATCATCAAACCGAGCAATTAGGCGCACGGATTGACGGCGTGTATGAAAAATCCAAAGAGATGTCTGCACTTGCCGGAAAAGCGGATGCCATGAACCAATCGGGATTGAATCAGGTGAAGGACTTGGAGCATGCGTATCATTCTTCAAGCGAATACATCTCTTCCATGGAAAAAGTCATCCTGAGCCTGGAAGCGAAGGTGAAGACGATCGAGTCTGTAATGGGAACGATCACGGAAATTTCGTCACAAACGAACCTGCTTGCCCTCAACGCGAGCATTGAAGCAGCAAGAGCCGGAGAGCACGGCAAAGGCTTCGCAGTCGTTGCCGAAGAAGTCCGCAAGCTTGCCGATCAATCGGTCAGAGCTACGGAAGAAGTAAAACGCACGATTGTGGAGATCCAGCAGGGCTCCAATCAGGCAGTGGAAGAAATGGTGAAAACGAAAGAAACATTCGATGTCCAGAACGATGTGATCCAAAAAACGAATCACGTCTTCGACCAGACTTCCCACCTGATGAAATCGATGCAAAGTGAGATCGACAATATGTACAAAGAAGTCGGCCTAATCAATCTTGAAAAAGACGAAGTCGTCAAAGTCATCCAGCTGATGGCAGCGACTGCTGAACAAACAGCCGCTTCCTGTCAGGAAATGAGTGCCTCAACTGAGGAACAAGTCAGAGCCGTCCAATCGGTCACAGAAGCAGCAGAACGCCTGACTGACTTGAGCCAAGAGCTTCAATCCTCCATCGAGCGTTTTAAAATTTCATAATCGTGTCTTATGCGTTCCCTCCATGGCCACCCTATATTTACGACGTATACTCCGTTTTACAGTGAGTGCATACTAAGTAGATGAGGAAGTGGTTGTGGAGGGGGCTTTTTTATTGGGAAGTGGATGTGCGTGTGAGCAGGTGGTTTTTTTAAGGTGATGGGTAATTACGCAATAAAGTGTGAAAGTCGCGCAATGAAGGTCGAAAGTGACGCGATTAATCGTGAAAGTCACGCAATAGAGGGCGGATTTCACGCAATAATGGGTCGAGGATACCAGGCAAGGCCTTCATTTTCATAAAATACCGCAGGAAAAGTAGAAACCATAGAGAAAAATGAGCAAAACCCTTTCAACAAAGACCGAATATTCCCCCGTCCCACTCAAAATCCCCCCAACGAAGACAAATCCCCTCTCCGCCCCCCTCAAAAAACATCTCCCTGATTCACTTAGATGAAATCTCTCACCAAAATTGATATGATATGGCTATTGTATGTTTTTGAATTTATCGTAAGGAGCGTTTTAATTGAAGAATCCCCGTGTGTTGACGGAAGGCGCGCTGATGCTTGCCATCTTTACTGTTTTGATGTTGTTGAGTTTATATGTACCGCTGATTGGATCGCTGGCGTTTTTTGTGCTGCCGCTTCCTTTGATGCTTTTCAGTTCTAAGTATTCGTTAGTGAATTCGTTCTATGTACTGCTTGGGTCCTTGGCACTTTCTTTTCTGTTTGGGGGATTGGTTGCACTCCCTGTCACCTTTATGGTGGCGACGACCGGTGTTGTCATAGGCTGGTGTGTGAAGGCAAAGGTAGATAAGATGAAGCTGTTTCTGGCTGCGAGTGTGACGCTCGTCCTGAATATTGTGATTGGTTTTGTTTTTTCTATTTTGTTCTTCGGTGTTAATATAGTAGAAGATAGCGTGACAGAGTCGAAGGCCGCTTATATCTCGATATTTGAAAAAATCGGACTGGTGCCTGAAAAGGAACTGGTGGAGAGCATGGATCAGGCCATCGAGATGTTCCGTACGCTGCTGCCGACGATGTTTGTAGGAATCGGTGTGGGGCTTGCCCTGGTGTTTATTTTGGTCAATTTCCCGATCATGAAGCGGTTGGGCAGGGAAGTGCCGGTGTTCAAGCCGTTCCGTGAATGGAAGCTTCCAAAGAGCATCCTTTGGTATTACTTGATCACTCTCGTACTGTCGATGGTGCTTCAGCCTGAGAAGGGGAGCTATATATATACGGCCCTTTTTAATGTATTGTCCGTGCTGCAAACATTGATGCTTGTTCAAGGATTTTCTTTCCTGTATTTCTTTGCCCATATGAAAGGCTGGTCAAAAGGAATTTTGGTATTAATTACAGTCATTTCAATTCCTCTTCTTTATCTCGTGCGAATTTTAGGTATAATTGACTTAGGATTTGATCTAAGACAACGGCTGCAACGTAAGTCATAGAAATTTAAGATCCAGGAGCTGAAATCATGCCATCTTATTTTAATAAGCGAATGATCCGCTACCCATTGTACGGTCTTGCTATATTAACAGCTCTTTTGTTAGTATCGGTTTCCTTTTACCAATGGATCATTTCGTTAATCGGGTTGATTGTCTTTGGCGGCGTGTACTATCTCGCGTTTTACTTTGAGAAACGGTCACACGAAGAAACAGAGGAATATATCTCCACGCTATCCTATCGCGTCAAGCGCGTCGGGGAAGAGGCGTTGATGGAGATGCCGATAGGGATCATGCTCATCAATGATGAGTATTACATAGAATGGACAAACCCTTTTCTGGCCTCTTGTTTCAATGAAGACACAGTCGTTGGAAGATCTCTGTACGACGTGGCAGAATCTCTCGTTCCATTGATCAAGCAGGAAGTCGATTCGGAAATTGTGACGATCAATGAGAGAAAGTATCATGTTGTATTGAAGCTCAAGGAAAAGTTACTCTATTTCTTTGATGTGACAGAACAGAAAGAAATAGAAAAGCAATATCATGATGAACGAACAAATATAGGGATCATCTTCCTGGATAACTACGATGAACTGACTCAGGGAATGGATGACCAAACACGGAGCAGCTTGAACAGCCTTGTGACGTCCATTTTGAATAAGTGGGCAAAAGAGTACGGCGTGTTCTTGAAGCGTGTCTCTTCTGAACGGTTCATTGCCGTCATCAATGAGAAGATTCTTCAGGTGCTTGAGAAGGAAAAGTTCGGGATCCTGGATGACGTTCGGGATACGACATCCAAGCAGAATGTTCCCCTTACGCTGAGCATCGGGGTCGGGACCGGGGTATCCTCCCTTCCTGAACTCGGGACGCTCGCCCAGTCGAGTCTTGACCTTGCGTTAGGTCGAGGCGGGGATCAGGTCGCCATCAAGCAGACCAATGGAAAGGTCAAGTTCTACGGCGGAAAGACTAATCCGATGGAAAAGCGCACCCGCGTGCGTGCGAGGGTCATCTCCCATGCCCTGAAGGAAATCATGATCGAGAGTGACAAAGTCATCATTATGGGCCATAAACATCCTGATATGGATGCGGTCGGTGCCGCCATCGGGATCCGGAAAGTGGCTCAGATGAACCAGCGTGAAGGATACGTCGTGTTGAATTTCAATGAAATCGACAACGGGGTGAAGCGCCTGATGAAGGAAATTAAGGCGAATTCAGATCTCCACACCCGGTTCATCACCCCGGAAGAAGCACTTGAGATGGCGACTGATGATACATTACTCGTCGTCGTCGATACGCATAAGCCTTCTCTGGTCATTGAAGAGAAGTTATTAAACAAAGTGGACAAAGTCGTTGTCATCGACCATCATCGCCGGGGAGAAGACTTTATCAAAAATCCCCTACTCGTGTATATGGAGCCGTACGCTTCTTCGACTGCGGAGCTTGTGACGGAACTGCTGGAGTATCAGCCGAAGCACGAGAAGATCACGATGCTTGAAGCGACGTCGCTCCTTGCAGGGATCATTGTCGACACGAAGAGCTTCACGCTCAGGACGGGTTCGCGGACATTTGATGCCGCATCCTATTTAAGGGCGCAAGGGGCGGATACCGTGCTCGTTCAGAAATTCCTGAAGGAAGATGTCGATACGTATATTAAGCGTTCCCGATTGATCGAATCGGTGGTATTTTTCCGTGAAGGAGTGGCAATCGCCAAAGCGGAGGAAGATGTCATTTATGATCCGGTCCTCATCGCCCAGGCGGCGGATACGTTATTGACGATGGATGAAGTGATTGCGTCCTTTGTCATTTCGAAGCGTGATCCTGAAACGGTCGGGATCAGTGCCCGCTCATTAGGTGACGTGAACGTTCAGATCATCATGGAAAACCTGAACGGCGGAGGTCATTTGACCAACGCGGCCACCCAGCTCCAGCAGATGTCTGTGCTGGAGGCGGAAGAACAGTTGAAAGATGCATTAAATGATTATTTTGAAGGGAGAAAAGAGATATGAAAGTCATTTTCTTGAAAGACGTAAAAGGTAAAGGCAAAAAAGGTGAAGTGAAGAACGTAGCGGACGGCTATGCTCATAACTTTTTATTGAAAAAAGGCCTGGCTGTAGAAGCAACAAATGCCAATATGGGTCAACTTGAAGGGCAGAAGAAGAAAGAAAAGCAAATCGCCCAGGAAGAGCTTGAGGAAGCGAAGAAGCTGAAAGCGACGTTGGAAGAACTGACGGTCGAGATGAAAGCGAAGTCTGGTGAAGGCGGCCGTTTATTCGGTTCCATCACAAGCAAGCAGATTGCCGATGAGATGAAAAAGGCTCATGACATTAAAATCGACAAGCGAAAGATTGAAATGAACGATGCAATCCGCACCCTCGGATACACAAATGTTCCTGTGAAACTGCACACAGATGTGTCTGCAACATTGAAGGTACACGTATCGGAAGAATAGTTTTCCACTCAATATACGAAATTTGGTAACATCATTTTGCGACAAAACATGTTAAAATGAATATAGCTTGATAGTAAAATGTGATCTGGATTCTTATCCTGATCACATTTTTTCGGTAGAACTAGAAATCATATTGATATAGATAGAAGAAAGCAAGGGAGGTTTATGCATAGATGAATGAAATGTTCCAGGACCGGGTTCCACCTCAGAATATTGAGGCCGAACAAGCGGTATTAGGTGCTATTTTCTTAGAGCCGAGCGCGTTGACGACTACGTCTGAAATCTTGATTCCAGAAGATTTCTATCGTCATTCTCATCAGAAGATCTATAACGTCATGTTGAATCTGGGAGACGGCGGAAAAGCCGTCGACTTAATTACGGTGACGGAGGAACTGGCGGCAGCGAAAGAGCTTGAAGATGTAGGCGGGGTCGCTTACCTCAGTGAGCTTGCTGCTTCTGTTCCGACCGCTGCCAATATCGAGTATTACGCCAAGATCGTCGAAGAGAAATCGTTGTTGCGGAGATTGATTCGTACCGCTACAGATATCGCTTCAGACGGGTACGCCCGTGAAGATGAAGTTGACAGCCTGCTCAGTGAAGCGGAAAAGAATATCATGGAAGTCGCCCAGCGGAAAAATGCAGGAGCCTTCCATAATATCAAGGACGTCTTGGTGAGGACGTATGATAATATTGAAACCTTGACCAACCGAAAAGGTGACGTCACCGGTATTTCCACCGGATTCGCAGACCTCGACCATATGACGGCCGGATTCCAGCGAAATGATCTGATCATCGTCGGAGCCCGTCCTTCCATGGGTAAGACAGCCTTCGCCCTGAACATCGCACAGAACGTAGCGGTCAAGGCGAAAGAGAATGTCGCGATCTTCTCCCTTGAGATGGGGGCAGAACAGCTCGTCATGCGTATGCTTTGTGCAGAAGGCAACATCAACGCCCAAAACCTCCGTACAGGGGATTTGACCGACGAGGACTGGAGAAAGCTGACCATGGCGATGGGAAGCTTGTCCAACGCCGGTATTTATATTGATGATACCCCGGGGATCAAGGTGGGGGAAATCCGTTCCAAATGCCGCCGCCTCGCTCAAGAGCACGGCCTTGGCATGATCCTCATTGACTACCTGCAGCTGATCCAGGGTAGCGGACGTTCAGGGGAGAACCGTCAGCAGGAAGTTTCTGAAATCTCCCGTTCTTTAAAAGGGCTTGCACGTGAACTGCAGGTTCCCGTCATCGCCTTATCACAGCTCTCCCGTGGCGTGGAGCAGCGTCAGGATAAGCGTCCGATGATGTCTGATATCCGTGAGTCGGGAAGTATCGAGCAGGATGCGGATATTGTCGCATTCTTATACCGTGAAGACTATTATGACAAAGAAGCGGAGAACAAGAACATCATCGAAATCATCATCGCCAAGCAGCGTAACGGCCCGGTCGGGAACGTGTCGCTTGCCTTCGTGAAGGAATACAATAAATTCGTGAATCTCGAGCGCCGCTTTGATGACGCTCCGGCATAATGAAAAATCCAAGCCCCTCAAGGGACTTGGATTTTTTTGCTTAGAGGATGGTGGCATGCTGATGGGCATGAAGCCTTGTAAAGATGCCGTCTTCATTTGCCAATAATTCTTCATGGGTCCCATCTTCTGCAATCCCGTTTTCCGTGACGACGAGGATCCGGTCGGCTTTTCGGATCGTCGCCAGCCTGTGGGCGATCACAAGGGTGGTCCTGTCCTTCGCCAGTTCATTCAACGCTTCCTGGATGATTGCTTCCGTTTCTGTATCGAGGGCGGAAGTGGCTTCATCAAGAATCAGAATCCGGGGATTCTTCAGGAACATCCGGGCGATCGACAAGCGCTGCTTTTGACCGCCAGACAGCTTCAGTCCCCTTTCCCCGATTTGGGTATCGTATCCGTCCGGAAGGGATGAAAGAAGATCGGTCAGGTGTGCACGCCTTGTCGCTTCCTCTATTTCTTCCTGTGTGGCATGAAGATTCCCGTACGCAATATTTTCACGGAGCGTGCCGGTGAAGAGGAACACATCCTGCTGAACGATTCCGATGTGTGAGCGCAGGGACTCCTTCGTCATGTCCCGGATATCGATCCCGTCGATGGTGATGGCGCCCCGTTCGATGTCGTAGAAGCGGGGAATCAATGAACAGATCGTCGTCTTCCCAGCGCCGGAAGGTCCGACAAAAGCGACGGTCTGCCCTGATTGAATCGTAAAGGACATATCGGTAAGGATCGGCCGGTCCGGCTCATAGCCGAACGTCACATTGTTAAAAGAAATATCCCCCTTGAATGTCGGGATATCGATGGCATCTGGCCGGTTTTTGATATCAGGCTCCATATCCATGAGCTCAGTGAAACGTTTGAAGCCTGCCATCCCCTTCGGATAAAGCTCAAGAAGGGCAGAGATTTTATCAATCGGCTTGAACAGGACATTGATATACAGGATGAATGCCACAAGCTCCCCGTAGGACAACGCACCTGAGAAACTCAGCCATGCCCCGTACACGAGGATGACCAGCGTCATCAGGCGTGTGGTGATATAAATGCCTGACAGGTTCACGCTCATCACATTATAGGCTTTCAGTTTGGTTGTGCGGAAGAACTGATTGTTTTCGTTGAAGCGCTCCATTTCATACGACTCATTTGTGAATGATTGAACGACACGGGCACCTGACACGCTGTCCTCGACCCGGCTGTTGACGTCGGCGATATTTCCGTACATCTTCGTCCAGGCTGCGTTCATCTTAATATTCGAGTATGAAATAAGCCAGATCAGGAACGGGACAATGATGATCGCAACCAGTGCAAGCTCCACATTGATGCTGAGCATGATCCAAAATGCCCCGACAAAGGTCATGACGGCAATGAACAGATCTTCCGGACCATGGTGGGCAAGCTCCCCGATATCCATCAAGTCATTTGTCACCCGGCTCATGATATGTCCGGTTTTCGTGTTATCAAAGAAGCGGAACGATTGCCTTTGCACATGATGGAACAGCTCCCGCCTCATATCGGTCTCGATATTGATCCCGAGCTTATGCCCCCAATAGTTCACAACGAACTGCATACTCGAGCTCAGTAAGTACAGCACGAGCAGTCCCGCTGAAACCGACAGGATCGTCGCCCAATTCCCTTCTGGCAGCAATGAATCAATGAACCAGGAAACGGCGATCGGAAAGCCGAGCTCCAACAATCCGACCAGCACGGCACAGGCAAAATCAAGGTAAAAAAGCCGCCGGTGGGGACGGTAATAGCTGAAAAAACGTTTGATCATTTGATGGTCACCTCGATATTCAATTGTATGTAAAATTCAAAATGCTTATTTTAGATTAGCAAAAGAATGAACATTGCGCCAGATAATCTATTAGGCAGGTCCTCCTGTCCATTTTTTAAGATACGCGGATTAGTCCTATATATTTTTTCTGAAATAAGGATTTTAAATAGCAGGAAGTGCGTAATTACACGAACATAAACACAATTACCTATATGAATGTTCGTGTTTTGATTGACTTTCCTTTTTAGTGTTGATAGAATGAGTTTGTTTGATAAAAGAGGGAATACTAATTCCCGTCGGAGGTGCTTAATATGTCTTCAGTAGTAGTAGTAGGTACACAATGGGGAGACGAAGGAAAAGGAAAGATCACTGACTTCCTTTCTGAACATGCAGAAGTGATCGCACGTTACCAAGGTGGGAACAATGCGGGTCATACAATTAAGTTTGACGGTGAAACATATAAATTACATTTAATTCCATCAGGTATTTTCTATAATGAAAAAACATCCGTCATCGGTAATGGGATGGTTGTTGATCCAAAAGCGCTTGTGAAAGAGTTGAAATATCTTCACGACCGCGATGTGAAAACAGACAATCTACGAATCAGCAACCGTGCACACGTGATTCTTCCATACCACTTGAAACTGGATGAAATCGATGAAGAGCGTAAAGGTGCCAACAAGATCGGTACAACGAAAAAAGGAATCGGTCCTGCTTATATGGATAAAGCCGCTCGTGTCGGAATCCGTATCGCAGATCTTCTTGATCGCCAGTCGTTCGAAGAGAAGCTTGCACGCAATCTGGAAGAAAAGAACCGCCTTTTTGAAAAGTTCTATGAAACAGAAGGCTTCAACATTGAAGACATCCTTGAGGAATACTATGAGTACGGTCAGCAGATCAAGCATTACGTTGTCGACACATCCGTTGTCTTAAACGATGCGATCGATAACGGCCGCCGCGTATTATTCGAAGGGGCGCAAGGGGTTATGCTTGATATCGACCAAGGTACATACCCGTTCGTTACATCTTCAAACCCGGTAGCAGGAGGCGTGACAATCGGTTCCGGTGTCGGCCCAACCAAGATCAACCACGTAGTCGGCGTTTCCAAAGCTTACACAACGCGTGTAGGGGACGGACCTTTCCCTACTGAATTGACGAATGAAATCGGTGATCAGATCCGTGAAGTAGGCCGTGAGTACGGAACAACAACAGGACGTGCCCGCCGTGTCGGCTGGTTTGACAGCGTTGTTGTACGCCATGCCCGCCGTGTGAGTGGATTAACAGATCTTTCATTGAACTCGATCGACGTATTAACAGGTATCGAAACGCTGAAAATCTGTGTTGCTTACAAGTACAAAGGTGAAGTCATTGAAGAATTCCCGGCGAACCTGAACATCCTTGCTGACTGTGAGCCTGTGTATGAAGAGCTTCCAGGCTGGAACGAAGATATCACTGGATGCAAGACGCTGACGGATCTTCCTGAAAATGCACGCCACTACTTGGAGCGTGTATCTCAATTGACAGGAATCCCGCTTTCCATCTTCTCGGTCGGTCCTGACCGCTCGCAAACAAATGTCGTGCGCAGCGTATGGAGCCCGAACTAAATCCATAAACAAAACGCTTAGCCTTACGTTTAAAGGCTAAGCGTTTTTTTATTGATTCAATTGTTCAAACACCCGGTCATGACACACGACATAGAGAATGTCTTCACTTTCGAGCTCCCGGTTCATCGCATCTGTGAAATCCATATTATCGTTCACAGCGAGGAGGATGGCCCCTTGTTCAAGTAGTTCTTCCGATGCCTGCTTGATCGTTTTCCAATGATCCTTCACGTGGAATTCGTGGATGTTGTTTCCGTACCGTTTACTGAGCAGCTGCCTGAACAGGTTCGTCGTCCCGGGATGAAGGGTCGCTTTTGCCATCAGCAGGGAGACAGAATCATTGGACAGGATAAAGTCTTCAACGGATACGTGCTGGAATTTTGAGATATGCCGGTCCTCAGACACTTCCACGATCGTATGGACTTCCCTGCCGTGGGTTTTCGATAATCCCTCGACGGCTGACGCAATCAACAGGGTCTTCCCGTCCACCAGGGAAGGGTCATCAATCTTCGAATCAGAAAAGATCGCCACCCGTTTCGCTTCAAAAATATTTGCCTTCAAGAGAATGGTTTCATCAGACGGATCCCCCTGGATGAAATGGACCTGATCATGCTCGATCGGCGTGACAGGCAGGGTATCAATGAGGACAATTTCCGCTTCCGGCACATGGGCGAGAATCTCCTCGATGGCCCTCGCCGTTTTCTTCGACCAGTTGATATAAATATAATGATTTTCATATGTATACACTAGCTTTCCCTCCCTCTTGAATTTTTGGAACGTAGTGATCGAATCGACCGTTTTACTGATCAACACCCCGATGATGCCGATCCCGAAGATGAATAGGAAAATCCCAAGCATCCTTCCCTCGACCGAAACGGGAAAATAATCCCCATATCCGACCGTGGTCAACGTTGTCATCGTCCACCAGAACCCGTCAAAAAGGGTTGGGAACGTCTCAGGCTCCAAAAAATGGCTGCCAAAGGTTCCAAACAGGATGATAATCAGGGATAATAGAAAGATAAAACCGAAGTCCATCTTCGTAATCTGTTTCCAAAGCCTGTGGAAAATAATCATATAACCCCTCCTTATTTAGTCATCATAGTTCAATCATACCAATGAACTTCGGGGAAATGAAACCTTTTCCATACGGGGGCCGTATAAAGTAATGAAAACAATGTTGGGGGCTCAAGACTATATGAAGGAACCGGTACTCGAATATCGATTGAAAAAAGGGAACGATACCTTTGAACCGATTTACCACTATCCAGCGATCGAGTTGGAACAGATCCTTGCCAGGAGGGAATGTGAATTCTTCATCAAAGAAGGCGTCACTTACCGTCAGCTGTCATCAGCGGTAGAGGGGAACGTATTCATCCTGTACGTTGAAGTGTACGAGGAAGAACCTTTGAACGACCCACTGTTTCCTCCGGAAGGACTCATCCTTGAGATCCGTGAACTGAATCCGCGCAAAAATCATCCCATTTTAAAAATCGAACATCATGATCATCACCTGGAAATTTTAAGTGTCATCGGATCGGTTTATTCCTATATAGACGGAGTGGAATGGGAACGGGATTCAGCTGAAATCGATGAAGATCGCTATGTGTATATACTGTACGTCAATGCAACGGGATATAAGCTAGAGGAGGAAACGACATGAACAAAACGAAGAAAATGATGGCGGGCGTGGCAGCATCCGTCATGGCCATATCAGTCAGCGGCTGCGGCAATCAGGACCTTCCGCCTGAACCGACCGACGTCGACTGTGACGACTGGGACTGGGATGATGAAAGCGGAACCTACTACTGCGATGACGACCGCTCATCCCATTTCGGCTACTATTACTTTGCCGGTAAAATGTTTAAAAACAAATCCAAGCTGAAAAATTTCTCAAGCTACAAATCCTATTCCAAAAGCTATAAATCTGGAATCGGCAGCGGCTCTAAAGGTGGATTCGGAGGATAATATGAAAGCTTCCCACCGTGAAAAAAGGAAAGAATTCTACGAAGGCATCCCGGATTTCTGGCATGATTTATATGACATGGAATACGCCCTGCTCGATATGAAAAAGGAATCCCGTGACACCGTCGACTCGATCCGCAAAGCGACGAGCCGTGTGTACGGCATTTACCAGAAGACAGCCGGCCTCCTCCGAGAGCTTGGGGACGACACCCTGATCGAGCTTGGATTTCCCCGGGAATCCCTCTCTTACATAAGGTTCAAGTCCATCCCCCAGGAGTGTATCATCGGCCGCTTCGATTTCGTCGTCCGGGAAGGTGACATCAAACTGCTGGAGTTCAACAGCGATACGCCGACATTCATTAAAGAGCTTTTTCACGTGAATGGTAAAGTGTGCCGGTATTTCGCCAGTGATGATCCAAATGCAGGATGTGAAGAGCTGCTCGCCAAAGAACTGAAACGGAGTCTCCTTTCATCTTGGAACTCCCTTCAACGGGGAGGCGAAGCGAAAATCGTCTTCACCTCACATGACGATCATGAAGAAGACTACCTGACAACGAAGTATCTCCAAGAGCTCTCAGGTGTACCGTCCGAATATGTCAGCCTCGACCGGCTGCAGCTGAAGGGTGATGGTGTCTATACGCCTGGCGGAGAAAGGATCGACATTCTGTACCGGCAAACCTATCCCGTCGAGCACCTCGTCGATGACCGGGATCCGGTCACATCAGACTATGTCGGCCGGGAGCTCATGCAAATGGTTGTAGACAAAAAGGTAGCGGTCTTAAACCCACCGTCTTCCTTCTTACTTCAATCGAAAGGCGTTCAAGCCCTTATCTGGGGTCTCCATGAAGAAGGAAGCACCTTCTATGATGAGCGTGAGCACGAATGGATCGGTCAGTACTTCCTGCCGACCTATCTCGAAGCAGACCACTTCGAGGAAAACGGCATCACCTACGTCCAAAAGCCTGCTTTCGGCCGGGAAGGAGATACGGTCAAGATCATCGAAGCAACCGGGAAGATCCTTCTGGAAGATAAAAAAGAAACGTACAAACAGACCCTTCCCGTCTACCAGCAGTTCACCCCGCTACCCGTCTCATCGATCATGACCAATGACGGAGCGAAGGAAGCTAGCCTGATGGTCGGAAGTTTCATCATCAACGGCAAACCGGGCTCGATCGGAATCAGGGCCGGAAACGCCATCACCGATAACGAATCATATTACCTGCCTGTAGGACTGCAGGAAACATAACCAAAGGAGAGAATCTCATGCAAATCATAACAAGTGAAGCACTACTCAGCTTTCTTGCCCACGTCGGCACCGGCCTTGGACTCATGATCCTCGGCGTCACCGTCTTCGCCTTTACAACCAAATTCTCAGAAGCGGCCCTCATCAAAGAAGGCAACATCGCCGTCGCCCTCAAACTATGGGGAAAAGCGATCGGGCTCGCCATCGTCATCTACACCGTCTGGGCCAACAGCCTTAACCTGCTCGACGCCTTCATCTGGGGACTGGTCGGTATCGCGACCCAAGTCATCGCCTACTGGATCATCGAATACGTCCTCACACCCCGGATCAGCCTGGCCAAAAAAGTCGAAGAAGGCAACATCGCCATCGGCTTCAGCCTCTTTTCCGCAGCCATTATCGTAGGATTGGTTGTGGCTGGGAGTTTGACGTATTAATATTGTTGGGAACCGTTGCTGGAGTGGGTTTGTTGGCTCTGGTGGCGGTTTTTTGTGGGGTGTGTGGCTTGGTTTGGCGCGTGGCGTGGATTTTTGCGGATGCGGGGCGCGGCTGGTAATCCAATTTTTGTAAGTTGAAAATATACTGCTAGAACTCGATAATATATTCGGAAAGTCGATAATATCTCGTCCGAAGTCGATAATATATCAGAAAACTCGATAATATATGGAACAAAGTCGATAATATCAACTCCACCGACCAATATCAGATGTGATTTTCATCGTCAAAGCAGGTATTTTTCAATCTATGGAGAAGTAGATAAGGATAAAATAATGATTGGAGTGACGAAATGGACGTAAATGAAAGAAAAATCCCTCTTACGTTATTAAAATTGGAAGCAGTTTTGGGGCGTTTGCCACAAGACTATCCAAAAATCTCCTTCTTGAAAGAAAACCTCGCAAAAATGAAAGCCGGTTATAACGGTGAAAAAGCAATAGACTACCAACTGGGGTACCTTCCCGGAAAGAACCACTACATTTTCCACGATGTAAGACTGGAAGTGAACGGGCGTTACTTTCAAATTGATACCCTTATACTAACCCTATCCTTTATACTTATTTTAGAAGTGAAAAATGTAGCTGGGGCTGTGAACTTTGATACCATTTTCAATCAATTTGTCCAAACAAAAGATGGTGTTGAATATGCGTATCCGGATCCGATCCTTCAGCTGAACAGGCAGGAATATCAATTGAAGGAATGGCTGAAGCAGCATCACTTTCCTCCCATACCTGTGCACGGATTGGTCGTCATCAGTAACCCTCAAACCATTATCAGCGCAAATAATCAGGCATTGAACAAAAAGGTTATCCACGCAGCTTCACTCCCCAATAAGATTGTTCAACTCCAAAACCATTTCCAATCCAGGACGGCTTCAGAAAAAGAACTCAAAAAAATCATCAAACTCATGTCAAAAAGAAATACACCTCTCAACCTATCCATTCTACAATCCTATAAAATAAGTGATAAGGATATTTTACCAGGGGTCATTTGTAAGGAGTGCGAGCATTTACCGTTAGTACGGGAATATGGATACTGGCTTTGTCCACGGTGCAGTGGGAAATCGAAGGATGGTCATATCGGGGCTTTAAAAGATTATTCTTTGATATTCAGTAACCGGATAACAAGCCAGGAACTTAGAGACTTCCTTCTCATTTCTTCACCGTCCCTTGCAACGAGATTAATAAAAGATTGCTACCCATACGCAAAGCCTACAGGTGACAATAAAGGACGCTACTATACCTTGGACTTTCACTGATTCATCACAATCTTCCCCTCTCAATTCCTGAGTTTCCAACCATTATTCCCCAAGAAATAACTTTCGACAAAAAAACCAAAAAAACTATTGCCCTCGACATTCATACTGTGATAATATTAATTTCGTTGTCACGAAAGAGGCTTTGATCAAGCTTCTGCCTCGTGTTTATATATAGACTTAGAGCCATTAGCTCAGTTGGTAGAGCATCTGACTTTTAATCAGAGGGTCGAAGGTTCGAATCCTTCATGGCTCACCATTTTTTTACGGCCCATTGGTCAAGCGGTTAAGACACCGCCCTTTCACGGCGGTAACACGGGTTCGAATCCCGTATGGGTCATTTTTATTTTCTTGAAGAGAGATTGATCGATGTCGATTCTTGAAAGTAGATTGCTAGTTTGAATGTTTGCTAGTGCAGAATAATGAAAGTTATTTTTGCTAGCGCAAAGAAATGAAACCTATTTTGCTAGCGCAAAAAGCTTTGGTCCGGTAGTTCAGTTGGTTAGAATGCCTGCCTGTCACGCAGGAGGTCGCGGGTTCGAGTCCCGTCCGGACCGCCATTTTTATTTCAATACATAATATGATTTGGCTCAGTAGCTCAGTTGGTAGAGCACGGTGAATAAGCTTCCCTGAATGATCATCAGCGTACAGCTCGAGCAACAACTTGATTGACCATCCTGAGAGCTGGACGATGGACAGTCAATATCTCCTTTTAGGGGAATTACATAATCTGGCTCAGTAGCTCAGTTGGTAGAGCAATGGACTGAAAATCCATGTGTCGGCGGTTCGATTCCGTCCTGAGCCATCTTGCAAAAAGTACTGCGACGACTTTGACTCTCGTGGTACTTTTTTTATTTTGTAACATGTATGTAACATAACTCCGGTTTTCACTTCAGTTTCCTTCATATTTTATTTCAATAAGAAGTCCACCTTTAGACCTATAGGACCCGGCGGTGACGATGATCACCGTACGTTGGCCAGGTGTTGTTTTTCCGACAAATTATACAGTTTTATTACAATATTGATTCTTTGTCCCGGTTTTCGTCGAATTATGGTAAATTAGTAAAGTACGAATTTTATAGAAATTTTACTAAATTAGGCTTAATGAACTACCTTTAACTGGGATTTTTGCTTTAGTTTATAGGAGGCAGCTCGATGAGTTTTGGAGAGAAGTTAGCACCAATTTTAGAAAAATATAAAAAACTTAATATTCGTCATAGATCAAATCAGCTTATGAAGAAGATTGGCATCACTACACTTGCGCTTACGACATTGACATTTTCATCTGTTGCAGCGAATGCTGGGTCGGATGGGAATTTGCATACGATTTATCATGTGTATGCAGGCAGTGAGTATGTTGGGGCAGTGACAAGTAAGGATGAAGTCGAGGCTGTTTTGGAAGAGAAGCTTAAGGATGTACAGAAGAAATTCGAGGATGATCAGGTTGAATTCAATCATGATGTATCGTACATACCTGAGAATGTGTTTACGGCTAAGAAGACAAATAATCAGCAAGTGATTGATAAATTGAATACATCCGTGTCCATTGAAGCAGATGCGTATGCGTTGATGGTGAACGATAAACCGGTTGCGTATGTGAAAGACGAGAAGGCTGCTGAAGAAGCATTGAAGGCCTTCAAGCTTAACTATGTGTCGGAAGAAGAGCTGAACGAGTTGGAAGCGAGAAAGAAAGCTGACTCATCCACTTCTTTACCCCCTTTGAAGGAAAATGAAACACGTTTATTAGAAGTTTCGTTCCAGGAAGATGTTGAGATGAAAAAGACTGAGGCGACGCCTGAAGAGATGATGACGCCGAAGGAAGCTGCGGATCTTCTTAAGAAGGGTACGCTTGAAGAGAAGAAGTACAGCGTCAAGGAAGGCGATGTTCTTGGTACGATTGCGGAAGCTCACCATTTGACGACTGGGAAGCTGCTTGAGCTGAATGGACAGATCAAAGAAGACGATCCGTTGAAGCTTGGTTCTGAGTTGAACGTCACGGTCTTTGAGCCGCTTCTTCATATCCTGGTGAAAAAAGAAGTCAACAAGATTGAAAAGATCGCTTATGAAAAAGAAGTGGAAGAGGATTCTTCCATGAATAAAGGCGATACGAAGGTGAAGCAGGAAGGTCAGGATGGAGAGAAATCCGTCACGTTTGAAACAACTGAGGTCAATGGATCTCAAACTGATAAGAATGTTAAAGAAGAAAAGACATTAAAAGATCCTGTCACGTATATCGTCATTAAAGGGACAAAGGTCACGCCGTCACGGGGATCTGGAAACTTTGCATGGCCGACGAATGGCGGTTATGTATCCTCTAAGCAGGGACCTCGCTGGGGGAAAATGCATAAAGGGATTGATATTGCCCGCCCGAGTGACCGTACAATCAAGTCAGTTGATAACGGAAGAGTCGTTTCAGCAGGCTGGGACAGCGGCGGTTACGGGAATAAAGTCGTGATCGATCACGGAAACGGCTATCGCACGGTGTATGCTCACTTAGACTCCCTTTCTGTTTCTGCCGGTCAGACGGTGGAGCGTGGACAGAAGCTTGGGATCATGGGTGATACCGGGAAAGCGACAGGCGTTCACCTTCATATCGAAGTGTATAAAAACGGAGCGCTCATTAATCCGCTTGAGGTATTATAATTTTATATAGGCAATGAAGCACGGGACTGACAGAATCATTTTATTTGTCAGTCCCCTTTGTTATATTTAGATTAACGAACAAGCAAGGGAATAAAGGGTATGATAGGGTAAAAGATGAATTTATACAGTGAAAGTGATAAATTTAAGGGAAGAACCTTATACTAATCACAATTTATGTCGATACATTACTTTTTTCTAAAGGAGATCAAATCATATGGAAAAGAAGATATTAGTCGTTGATGATGAAAAGCCGATTGCGGATATACTGCAGTTCAATTTGAAGAAAGAGGGCTATGAGGTGCACTGTGCCTACGACGGGGATGAAGCGGTCAAGATGGCGGAGGAGCTGAAGCCGGATCTTGTGCTGCTTGATATCATGCTCCCGAACCGGGACGGCATGGAAGTGTGCCGTGAGATCCGCAAGAAATATGAAATGCCAATCATCATGCTGACGGCGAAGGATTCGGAAATCGATAAGGTGCTCGGGTTGGAGTTGGGTGCCGATGATTATGTGACGAAGCCGTTCAGCACCAGGGAATTGATTGCCCGTGTGAAAGCGAACCTGCGCAGGCATCAGCACGGTGCCCAGCAGGCCGTTGAGGACGAGAATAATGAAATCACCGTCGGTTCATTGACGATCCATCCGGATGCCTATGTGGTGTCGAAGAGAGGGGAAACCATTGAACTGACGCACCGCGAATTCGAACTGCTTCATTATTTAGCGAAGCATATCGGACAAGTGATGACCCGTGAACATCTGCTTCAAACGGTATGGGGATATGATTACTACGGTGATGTGCGTACCGTCGATGTGACCGTGAGACGCCTCCGTGAGAAAATTGAGGATAATCCAAGTCACCCTACATGGATCGTTACACGTCGAGGAGTCGGTTATTACTTGAGAAATCCTGAACAGGAGTAGTATGTAATGAAGAAAGTTGGCTTAACCCGTTCGATCCATTTGAAATTCGTACTGATATATGTTCTGCTCATCCTCCTTGCGATGCAAATCATTGGGGTTTATTTCGTCAGGGAGCTTGAGCAGAAGCTTGTGGAGAACTTTAAGACCTCCATCACCAACCGGGTGAATTTATTGGAGTACACCGTCAAGGAAGCGATGCTGAAGAAGCGGAGTGAGGATGATCCGACTCTGCAGGAAGACATCTACCGGATATTGGATGACAGCAGCAAGACATCGGATATTGCCGAAATCAGGGTCATCAACAACCGCAGCCGGATTGAGGGGACTTCTGATCCGAATAACCAGGGTCTGGTCGGTCAGATGAGTTCTGAAAAAGAAGTGAAAAAAGCGCTCGCCCTCGGTTTCGGCGACGATGATATTTACCTTGATGAAAAAACGAAGGACCGGATCTGGGTGTATACGAAACCGATTGAATCGAACAATGAAGTCATCGGGACGATTTACATCGCCGGGGAAATTGAAACTGTATATGATCAAATGAATGAAATCAATAAAATCTTCACGAACGGGACGATGATCGCGCTTGCCATCACGGCCGTTCTTGGTGTTTTATTGGCCCAAACCGTCACAAGACCGATTTCCGATATGAGAAAGCAAGCCCTGGCGATGGCCAAAGGGAATTTCTCGAGGAAGGTTAAGGTGTATGGATACGATGAGATCGGGCAGCTGGCGATCACATTCAATAATTTAACGAAGCGTCTTCAGGAAGCCCAGGCCACGACCGAGGGTGAACGGAGAAAGCTTTCTTCGGTGTTGTCTTATATGACCGACGGCGTTATCGCCACTGATCGAAAGGGCAGGGTCATCCTTATCAATGATCCGGCTGCGAATATGCTGGATGTTTCACGTGAAACAGTCGTGTCACAGCCTATCGTATCGCTGCTTGGACTGGATGAAGAGTATACATTCGATGATTTATCCAATGAACAGGATTCGATCATCCTTGATTACAGTACGAAGGATAAGCCGTATATTCTACGGGCGAATTTCTCTATCATTCAAAAAGAGACCGGGTTCGTCAACGGGCTGATCGCCGTCTTGCATGACATCACCGAGCAGGAGAAGATCGATCTTGAGAGACGTGAATTTGTTGCCAACGTTTCACATGAGCTCCGCACGCCTCTGACGACGATGAGGAGCTATCTGGAAGCACTCGCAGAAGGGGCATGGCAGGATAAAGAGATCGCGCCACAATTCCTTGATGTGACCCAGAACGAGACTGAGCGGATGATCCGCCTCGTAAATGATCTCCTTCAATTATCTAAAATGGACAGCAAGGATTACCGATTTAATAAAGACTGGATCGACTTTATTCTATTTTTCCATAAAATCATTGATCGTTTCGAAATGACCAAGGATGTGAACGTGACGTTCAACCGGTTCCTGCCGGATAAAGCGATGTTCGTTGAAATCGATCAGGACAAGATCACGCAGGTTCTTGATAATATCATTTCGAATGCATTGAAATATTCGCCTGAAGGCGGCACGATCACTTTTAAAGTGAAGGAAAAAGACGGTTTCATCGAAATCAGCGTGTCGGATCAGGGCTTGGGGATTCCGAAAGATAATCTTGAGAAGATATTCGAACGTTTCTACCGGGTCGATAAAGCCCGGACGAGACAGATGGGCGGTACCGGACTGGGACTTGCCATTGCGAAGGAAATGATTTCAGCACACGGTGGCGATGTGTGGGCGAAGAGTAAAGAAGGTAAAGGGACGACGATCGTATTTACCCTCCCATATGATTCCACACAAGAGGATGATTGGTCATGAATTACGAAAAAATCAAATCGATAGTCTTAACCCTTCTCGTATGCGTGAGTGTGTTCCTTACCTTTAACCTTTGGACCTACTCGCCTGATTACGCCACAATCAGCAGCAATGATGCCTACGACGTATCGGTCGGGGAAAAGCTATTGGATAATGAATTGAATAATCACCTCGTCAAACCATTCAAGCTCTTTTATCACGGAAAAGATAAAACAGTCGGTACGATGAATCAAACAGAAATCAACAAGGTCGTCGAAAACCTGGCGAAATGGTCCCTGTTTGATATTAAAAATGTGTCCAATAAGTACAGTCAGCAGGACATCAACACCCTGATCCACGGCGCAAATAAAGTGGAGCTCGTGTTTCCTGACCTGGTTCCGTTCTCTGTGTACAATCAGGTGTTGAACCTGGAAGAGAAAAACATGCCGGCAGCTTCATTTAACCGGATCGTCATTGATTTGACCCAGGATAATTCGGACACAGGCACGATTTACTTCATCGCGTATGTGGAGGATAAAGAAGAGAAGATGGTGTTGGAAAGCCGGGTCAACAGAGCGACACTTGACGCGTTTTCCGGAGAATTTGTCCAGCGCGCCCTGTATAACAACCTGTATGATCAATATGTGGAGCAGCCGCTGAACAACAAGAAGACGATCCTTCTGCCGAAGACGTCACAGGATTATTTCAGTTATCAATACTATACCGATCTAAACTCCCTGGAAGAGTATAAGTCAGCCCTTTTCACCGATCCGAATTCTGTGAACATGAATGCGAGCGGTGATATGCTGACGTATATGGATGTGTCGTCGATGCTGACGGTGAATAAGGAGCATAACACCTTTTCCTTCGTGAATCCGTCCGAGGAAAAGCAGAACGGCTCCTCTCCGTCGATGCTTCTGCAAAAGAGCATGGAGTTCGTGAATGACCACGGCGGCTGGACCGATGACTATCAGTTCTTCTCCATCAGTCCGTACGAAAATAAAATCGTCTACCGCCTGTTCCTTCAGAATCATCCTGTTTTCAATGACAACGGGATGGCTGAGATCTCCCAGACGTGGGGAGAAAACGGCGTTAATAAGTACAGTCGCCCATACTTCTCCCTCGACTTCTCATTCGATGATGACCTGACAGAAGTCCGCCTGCCGTCGGGATCTTCCGTCGTGTATGCGCTCAATCAGGAAGGCATCCTCGAAAACATTGAAGACATCACGATCGGCTATAAGATGACAAGGGATCCGAACGAAAGCAGGAAGCTTATCTTTGTCCCTTCCTGGTATTACAAATATGACGGTAACTGGCTGCGTTTATCGCTTGAAGGCAAGGAGGGGATGTAGATGGATTGGAGTAAAACAAAGAGCATCTTTATCATTGTTTTCCTCATATTAGATATCTTCCTCATGTCCCTTCTGGTGAATAAAATCTCTGAAAGTAATCCGGAGACGCTCAGTCAGGCTACCTTCGAGGATAAATTGAAGGCCGATAAGATCACGTACCCGAAGACACTGACGAAGGATCGGATCGAAGAAAAGTATATCGTGGCAAAGTCGAGGAAGTTCACCGATGAAGATATCAAGTCATTGAAGAATCAAGAAGTGAACATCATCAATGAAAACACGATCCATGCGGCCTTAGATGAGCCCTATGAGCTCGAGGACGACTTCTCAGAGGAAGATTTGAACGACTTCCTGAAAACCCAACTGATCGGCGGGGACAAATATAGCTTTTGGCAATATAACAAGGATGAGCAATCAATCATTTATTATCAGACGTTCCGGGGAAGACAGCTGTTCAATAATACGAACGGGAAAATCATCCTGAACGTGAATAATAACAATCAAATTGTCTCCTACAGGCAGTCGATGCTCGAAGATTTGAATGAATTCGGGGAAAATAAACTCATCATCCCATCCTTCGAAGCGATGCAGGCCCTTTATACAAGCCAGAAAATCAGCCCGGGCAGTGTCGTTAAAAAACCGAAGCTCGGATACTGGACCTTCCTTGCTGAAGAATCGCAGGTATTGGCGCCAACGTGGCACTTTATCATCGAATCAGGGGACAAACAAGAAGATTTATTCATCAATGCGGTTGAAGGACATATTGTGGAAGTCACCAAACCAGAAAAAGAAACATTGGAGTGAGAGATATGACGATGCATTTTAGTGTACTTGCAAGCGGCAGTACAGGAAATGCAATATTTGTAGAGTCGGGAGAGCATTCCTTCCTCGTCGATGCCGGTTTGAGCGGGAAGCAGATGGAAGGCTTGTTCAGCCAGATCGGACGAAAGATTGAAGACCTGTCCGGAATCCTCGTCACCCATGAGCACAGTGACCATATCAAGGGAATCGGCGTGCTGGCGAGAAAGTACAAGCTGCCGATCTACGCCAACGACAAGACGTGGCATGCCATGGACGGACTTGTGGGGAAAATCGATACAGAGCAGAAATTTTCATTCGATATGGAAACGTCCAAGCACTTCGGGGGGATGAGCATCGAATCATTCGGTGTCTCCCACGATGCGGCTGAACCGATGTTCTATATCTTCCATCACGGAGACAAAAAGCTCGTCCTCGTCACAGACACAGGCTATGTGAGCGACCGGATGAAAGGCATTATCTCCAATGCCGACGCCTATGTATTTGAAAGCAATCATGACGTCGGAATGCTGAGAATGTGCCGCTATCCTTGGAACATCAAGCGCCGGATCCTCAGTGATTACGGACACGTATCCAATGAGGACGCCGCCATCGCCATGAGTGAAGTGATGGGCGACAACACCAAGGGATTTTACCTCGCCCACCTCAGCCTCGACAACAACATGAAAGACCTTGCAAGGATGAGCGTGACCCAAACGCTCGAATCCAAAGGCATCATCGTAGGCGAGCAAATCGAATTATATGACACAGACCCTAAAGTGCCGACACCTTTGGTTGCCATTTAAGGTTTAGGATTACGCAGTTAAAGGTATGGGAAAGGTGAGGACAATTGTCTTCACCTTTTTTTGGTTTGTGGGGTGGAGAGTGAGATAGATGGAGGGGTGCTCGGTTCTAAGCAAGCCACATCTGCTTTTGGTGACGTCCAGCTCCGGCGTCTAGAGGCTCGAGGTCATAAGTCAAACCGACCAAAAAGGAAAAGAACGCCTTTCCGGTAGGTTCACCATATGCTTGTCGCCTCTGAACGAGCCGCCTCCGCTTTTGGTATCGTCTAGCTCCGGTGGCTAGAGGCTCGAGGTCATAAGTCAAACCGTCCAAAAAGGCAAAGAACGCCTTTCCGGCCGGTTTGCCTTATGCTTGTCGCCTCTGAGCGAGCCACCTGCGCTTTTGGTGGTACATTATGAATTTCTTACCTTTTTTTCATCATTTTTTAATATAGGCTGATTATAATCAGGTTAGTAAAGATAAAATAACAAAAGGAACAGGTTGTAGAAAGGATGAAGACACATGGGATATTATGATGATCATCATGCTGAGGGCAGAAGCAGGCAGAAGGGGAATCGGGGAGGAATGTTCCTGGCGGGGCTGCTGGGTGTCATTCTTGGCGCGATCCTTGTCATTGTCGCCGTTCCCCAGCTGACGAACTATAATATATTGCCTTACTCGAGTCAGCCGGATGATAATCTGAAGGAGACGGATCAGGCCTACCACGATGGAACGACCCAAAAGGTGTCGGTCGATGTGACGACGGATGTGACGAAAGCGGTTGAGAAAGCGGGCGACTCTGTCGTCGGGATCACGAACATCCAGTCTCAGAGCTTCTGGGGGCAAAATGGTGGACAAACCCAGGACCAGCAGGCAGGAACCGGATCTGGTGTCATGTATAAAAAAGAAGGCAAAACGGTTTATATCGTGACGAACAATCACGTGGTCGAAAATGCGGATCAGCTGGAAGTGACGCTTGCAGATGGAACGAAGGTACCTGCCAAGCTGCAGGGGACAGACGTTTGGACGGATCTTGCCGTCATTGAAATCGACGGCAGTAAAGTCAAAGAAGATGATATCGCAGAATTCGGGAATTCTGACAAGCTGAAAGCAGGCGAGCCGGTCATCGCCATCGGTAACCCACTTGGGATGCAGTTCTCCGGTTCGGTTACACAAGGTGTCGTGTCAGGTGTAGAAAGAACGATTCCGGTCGATATCAACCAGGACGGGATGGAAGATTGGAATGCGGAAGTCCTTCAGACCGATGCAGCAATCAATCCGGGTAACAGCGGTGGTGCCTTGATCAATATTTCAGGACAGCTCGTCGGAATCAACTCCATGAAGATTGCCCAGGAAGCTGTTGAAGGGATCGGACTTGCGATTCCAATCAACTATGCACAGCCGATCATCGAGGATTTGGAACAGTATGGTGAGGTTAGGCGTCCAGCGATGGGTGTCACCCTCGAAGACGTGAACCAGATTTCAGCTTACCACCAACAGGAAACGTTAAAGCTTCCGAAAGATGTGAACTATGGCGTCATGATCCGCCAAACGGTTCCGAACTCCCCGGCAGCACAGGCTGGACTTCAGGAGCTTGATGTCATCACGGAGCTAGACGGTGAGAAGATCGAGAATGTCATCGACTTAAGAAAGCATCTGTACAATACTAAAGAAGTGAACGATCAAATGAAAGTCACATTCTACCGCAACGGTGAAAAGAAAGAAGTCACTATGAAGTTGACTGACGAATCACGATTATAGGGTGTGGATAAACGAAAAAGCAGGAAGGCCATGTGCCCTTTCCTGCTTTTTCTTTACATGGTATGATATTTGTGGATAAGTATATAAACGGATATCGAAAGACATTAAAGGAGGAATAAATATGATTTACTGTTGCCTGGAGCATGTGGAATTAGCCATGGATATCGTCGTCGATGAGCATGAGGTAGCGCCTCAGCTGACCGAACTTACGGAAGATAAGAAGTTATCCACAACCTGTGAATATTGTGGGAATAACGCAATATATGTAGTGGCGAACTAATATTCCCATACTATATACGGATGGGTTTTGTGGATATGTGGATAAATACTGTGGATAACGTGTTTGTAAATTGTTTGTAAAGCGAGTGTGGATTTGTGAATATCACGATAGTAACGGTCGGAAAGTTGAAAGAGAAATATTTAAAACAAGGAATCAGCGAATATGTGAAGCGCCTCGGCGCCTACGCAAAGATTGAAATTGTAGAGCTTGCCGATGAAAAGGCGCCTGAAGTATTAAGTGAATCTGAAATGGAACAAGTGAAGAACAAAGAAGGCGAACGGATCCTGGCGAAAATCTCCCCTGATCACCACGTCATCGCTCTGGCCATCCAGGGGAAAATGCGTTCTTCAGAAGAGCTCGCTGATAATTTGGACAAGCTTGCTACATACGGAAAAAGTAAAGTGGCGTTTGTCATCGGCGGATCACTGGGTTTGAGTGATGAGGTGATCAAGCGGTCGAATGAGACGTTGTCATTTTCGAAGATGACGTTTCCCCATCAACTGATGCGGTTGATTTTGGTGGAGCAGATTTATCGGGCGTTTCGGATTAATCGGGGGGAACCGTATCACAAATAGGGATAAACCGACCTAGATTAAACTCATTAGAAAGAGAAAAATAATTAATACAAAAAAGGAGAACCAATTTTTAGGTCTCCTTTTTATATTTCCTTCAGTCTCCAAAATCAGCTTGTTCATCCTATTGGCATTTATCCTACAGGATACTTCCGCCCATTCTTCACCATCTTTTCCTCCACAATCTCCTTCACATCCAACCCAAGCTCCGAACACAACATAAACGAATAAATCAGCACATCGGCTATTTCTTCCTTGATGTTTTCATGGTTTGCTTTAACGGCTTCTTCGCTGCTGACCCATTGGAAGTCTTCGAGGAGTTCGGCTGCTTCGATGGAGATGGCTAGGTCTTTTGGATTATGGTGTTTCCCCCAGTTGCGGTCATCCCTGAATTTGTTGATGGCATTTATGATGTCTTGAATGTCACTCATTATGTTTCCCCTTTTCATTAGCACGTTAATGTAATCTTTATATTTTCTTATAACTAAATAAATGATCTGATAGCCCTTACTTATTGTCCCTTGTTAAAGCTAATAGTATCATAGTCAAGCGTACGATATTAACAATTTATGAATCTATCAAAGCGAGCGCCTATCTTGTTAATTAGCTGTGAAAATACAGGATGTTTTTCCTGCTTAGCCTGCATAATCACCCCCTCCCACGGGTAAACCCCATATAAAAAGGGTGACAACCATGGCTTTCGACTACGATTTAGATTTTGACTACATCGATTTTCGCAAAAATCCAGAACTGTACAGAGTCGGCAAGGGCGAACAGGGCGTGCTGCTCGTGGAACCTTACAAAAGTGAAATCCTCGAGCATTGGCGGTTCAAGACGCCTGACATTGCGAAGGAGTCCTCGGATAAAATTTATCAAATGTTCCTTGATTATAAGGAGAAAGAGGATTTTGTCGGCATGGATATGGCAAGGAAATTCCTGCAGATGGGCTATACCCGGGCACGCCGCTACACGAACTACAAAGGCGGGAAGAAATATGACGAGGATGGCAACGTAAACGAAAGGCAGGAAGATCCGGTGAAGGCCGAATCTGCCGCCATATTCATGGAGAAGTGGAAGCTTGCCAGGGAAGATGAAGAGTATCTTAAGCAGAAGAAGGCGCATCAGGAGAAGTATGGGTGATGGAGAAGGTGGAGCTCTCTTATTTCGTTAAAGCACCACCATATTAGGTGAAAAGGTATAAAAGTTACTTCTACTTTTCACACTCGAAAGAATAACGCTTTGTAACATGATCATAAATTTCTAACATGACATTTCCTTGATTTTCATAGCAGCTGGAAGTCAGCATATTTATCTCTTTGCTATTAAAATATCGATAGGAAATGATTAAAAAAGAAACAGTAAAAATAAATGCACTCAACATTAACAGTAAGTATTTATTTTTCACAAACGAAATCATCGAGGGCCCTCCCTGCTCATTTCACAATTCGAATCTTTATTTAAACAATACCATAAAAAGTAAATGATTCGTCAGCGTACTTATAATGAAACAGCAAAAAAGAGATCCAATCCGTCCCCCACAGACGATTCGATCTCTTTTTTTACCTTATAAAGGAGCAAGCTCCCTCTCCCTGATGAAATCCTGTATATAATCAGGCTGGGTAGGGCGGCTATAGTAAAAGCCCTGTATGATATCGCAGCCTTCATTTTTTAGCCAGTCTGCCTGCACTTTTGTTTCCACGCCTTCAACCAGGACCTTCATGTTCAGGTTGTGACCGAGCTGGATCATCGAGCGCACGATGGATTCCTGGCCTTTGTTGCCGATCAGATGGTCTATAAAGGATTTATCAATCTTGAGGACTTCGATCGGAAACTCCTTCAGGTGTTTGAAGGAAGAATATCCGGTGCCGAAATCATCGAGGGAGATATCGATGCCCATTTCTTTGATTTGTGTCAGCTTTTCCTTTGTCTGGCTTTCAAATGCGAGTGATGATGATTCTGTTATTTCGAGCTCAAGGAAACGTGGGTTCATGTTTGTTTTTTCGATGAGTCCGCTTAATCGTTCCAGGAAGTCTTCTTTGGCAAACTGGATGGGAGAAATATTGACGGCGATCTTGATTTGCTCATTGTTTTCCCATTTTGTCCATTGACGGCACGCTTCCTCAAGCACCCATTCCGTAATGGCGCAGATCATGTCCTTCTCTTCTGCGATAGAGATAAATTCAAGCGGTGAAACTTGCCCAAGGACAGGATTCTTCCAGCGCAATAATGCTTCCACGCCCAAGATCTTTTCTGCCGATGCGCATATTTTTGGCTGATAAAGAAGGTAGAGCTCGTCATTGCTTATCGCTGTCGTCAGCTCTTTTTCGATCAGCAGGGTCCGCTTGATCTTTTGGTTTAATTCCGGGTTGAAGATCGTCACCTGATTCCTTCCTTTACGTTTCGATTCGTACATGGCCAAATCGGCAAAGGTTAACAGCTCGTCTGCAGTAGACGCATTATCCGGGAATCGTGACACACCGGCGCTGGTGGTGGCGCGGATATTGGAGCCGTTAATGGAGAAGGGGATATCCATCACTTCAATGCACCTGTCGGCCACTTCTTCGGCACCGTTTGCCCGTTCTCCCGACAATAGTATGATAAACTCATCTCCGCCGACCCGAGCAAGGATGTCGGTGTCCCCGATCACCTTGGAAAGCTGGCTCGCCGCATATTGAAGCAGGGCGTCCCCGGCTTTATGTCCCAATGTATCGTTCGTCAGCTTCAACCTGTCCAAGTCCAGGAAAATACAAGCGGTTTTCTGTTGATTTCCCATGCGCGCCTTTAATTCCTGCTCCAGTTTATATCTGTTCGGCAATCGGGTTAAGGAATCATTATAGGCGAGAAACTCAATATGTTTTTCATTGAGGATCTTTTCCGTGATATTCCGGAAGAACCATAGGGAGTTCTGGAGCGATTCACCGCTGATCGGATGCTTCTTGACTTCTATAATGAGATTTCTTAGTTCGATTTGATATTCCTGATTATACGCCGTCATGTCACGGAGGTTCGGATGATAGTGGTACAGGGACTGAAATCTGGGATCGTTTCCATCGGCATTCATCAGCTCATAAAACGCTGGATTGGCATGTATAATCGCGCCAGATTCTTCCGTGACCACGATCCCGTCCACTGCTGAATCCAATATCGTTCCCTGGACCAGTTTATGTTTATTGGCCATCCGGTCGTATGATAGTGAAAAGAAGAAGATGATGAAGATGAGAAACGTCCCTCCAGTCACGATCCATGCCATGAGGGAAGTGTCGAGCATCATGGCTGAACTTTTGATGGCAGCTGAAGCATCATATTTGATCCGTGTCGCGCTCATGCCCGTATAGTGCATGCCTGTAATCGCACATGCCATGATGAAAGAAAACAGCATCTTCAAGTTCCAATTGATTTTCTTCTTGGAGTAAGGCGAGAAAAAGCCGAGCCATAAGGCGACCAGGGATGCAGCGACTGCTATGAATACAGAAATGATGAATAAAGGTTTATCGTAAGAAAGGATGACGGGTTTCACCGCCTCCATTCCGACATAGTGCATAAGGGTGATCCCAAGGCCCATGATCGTTCCTGACAAAAGGAACCGGAAAAGTGTAAACGTACTGCGGGAGACGAGGTAAAAGCCGGAGATACAGCCGCCCACCGCGAATAAGATCGATAAAAACACATAAAACATATCGTAATAAACCGATTCTGAAAAGCGATAAGCGAGCATCGCGATAAAATGCATGGACCAAATGCCGATGCCAAGGACCGTCCCCCCGGCAAAGAGCCAGATTGTCTTTAGTTTGTTTTGTGCAAACTTGACTCTCTTGGCTAAATCGATAGATGCATAGGCTGATAGAGTAGCAATGAGATAGGAAAGAATGACGAGAGAAAGGCTATGATTCATATGCGAAGATGCAAAGTGTTCCATATTTCACCTCAAATGTTGTTTGATTGCTAAAGGTCCGTTGACTCAATTATTATAGCAAGGATTGAATTCACAGAGAAAAAAGAAGATTCTTTAGTACAGGAAAGCGTATTGTTCCATTGTATATCCATTTGGGTTATTTTTCTATATTTGATGAGAGGATTTTTAAAAATAGAAAGGTAGTGAGGCGTTGATGGAAAAGGTCTGAAGGGTGTATGGGGGTAAACGAATGTAGTCCCGGATCCTGATGGTTCTCAAGAGTCCGGGACTACATTATCCAACGTCTATATCTGTTTATTTATTAAAATCAATCACCATGCGGCCTTGAATCTTCCCTTTTTCCATCTCGTCGAACACATCCTGCACTTCGTGGAGGCAGCGGGTTTGAACGACAGGGACGACTTTGCCTTCCGCCCCGAATTGGAATGCTTCTTCAAGATCCATGCGGGTACCGACTAAAGAGCCGACGACTTCAATGCCGTCAAGGACAAGGCGGGGGATGTTCAGATCCATCGTATCAGACGGCAATCCGACGGCTACGACTTTCCCGCATGCCCGGACTGCGTTGACCGCAGAATTGAATGCTGTTTTAGATACGGCGGTTACAACGGCTGCATGAGCTCCGTTCAATTGTTCTTGAATGACAGTTCCTGCATCCCCCTGTGTGAGTGGATTGATGGTCATATCTGCCCCTATTTCTTTTGCCAGTGCCAGTTTGTCATCATTGATGTCAACGGCGATGACCTTTGCGTTGAAGACGTGCTTGGCGTATTGGATGGCAAGGTTACCAAGTCCGCCGCAGCCGTAAATGGCGATCCATTGCCCGGCTTTGATATCAGCGACCTTGATCGCTTTATAGGTTGTGAGGCCTGCGCAAGTGATACTGCTTGCTTGGGCGGGATCCAGTCCTTCTGGCACTTTCACAGCATAGTCAGCGGTCACGATACATTGTTCGGCCATGCCTCCGTCGACACTGTAACCTGCATTCTGTACATTTCGGCAGAACGTTTCACGTCCGGTTGTGCAATATTCACATCTGCCGCAGGCGTGGAACATCCAGGCGATGCTGACACGGTCGCCGACCTTTAAGCTCGTTACATCATCGGCCACCTGAGACACGATGCCGATCCCTTCATGTCCTAAGATGCGGCCTTCAACATTCCCGAAGTCACCGGCTGCAACGTGAAGATCCGTATGACACACGCCGCAGTATTCTACATCAACAAGCGCTTCCCCTGATTTCAATGGTCTTAATTCTTTTTCAATCACTTCAATGTTTGATTTCGCATTAGGATTTACAACTACAGCTTTCATAATGAGATGTCTCCTTTTGATTAAAAGTTTGAGTTTTGAAAAGAGTTTTTTCAGGTGCCATTCTTTGTGCCAAATGTAAGTGATCATCATTACATTTTCATCATAGCACCGTTTATCCTAAAAAGTTTGTGAAATATTGAACAAATAAGTAACATTGATGAAAAGCTGGGATTTTCCCACAAAAAAAGAGAAGAACCGTAGTGGTTCTCCTCTTTTTGCAGGTGTTAGATGATAGAAAATCCTTCTTCTTCCTCTACACCCTTCGTATATTCATCAAGCAATGCCCTTACTTCGTCTGTCGATTCTGATTCCATCAGTCGGTTTCTCAATTCACTCGCTCCTCGGAATCCGCGCACGTAAATCTTGAAGAAGCGGCGAAGCGGTTTGAATGCCCGCGGCTCAAGCTCGGTGGAATACTTATCATGAAGGTCGAGCTGTAGTCTGAGAAGGTCAAGCAATTCACGGCTTGAATGTTCCTTCTTCTCTTTCTCGAATGCGAACGGATTATGGAAAATTCCCCGTCCGATCATGATGCCGTCGATCCCGTATTTCTCGGCGAGCTCAAGACCCTTCTCCCGGTCAGGAATATCCCCGTTGATCGTCAGGAGGGTATGAGGGGCGATCTCATCCCGAAGCTTCTTGATTTCAGGAATCAGTTCCCAGTGGGCGTCCACGTCGCTCATTTCTTTCTTCGTACGCAGATGGATGGAGAGGTTCACGATATCCTGCTCCAGCAAATGCTTCAGCCAGTCGTGCCATTCCTCCACTTTTGTATATCCTAAGCGGGTCTTCACGCTGACCGGAAGTCCGCCGGCTTTTGCAGCCTGGATCAGTTCCGCTGCGACGTCAGGGCGTCGGATCAAACCGGATCCCTTTCCGTTTGCTGCCACATTGTGCACAGGGCACCCCATGTTAATGTCAATTCCCTTGAAGCCCATTTCAGCCATCCCGATACTCATTTGACGGAAGTATTCAGGCTTGTCACCCCAAATATGGGCAACGATCGGCTGTTCATCCTCCGTGAACGTCAGACGTCCCCGGACGCTGTCCTTTCCTTTCGGATGGCAGTAGCTTTCTGTATTCGTAAACTCTGTGAAAAACACGTCAGGTCGAGCCGCTTCACTTACAACATGACGAAAAACGACATCGGTCACGGCTTCCATCGGTGCCAGTACAAAAAATGGCCGAGGCAACTCATGCCAAAAATTATTTTTCATAATATATTAAAACCCTTTCCTTATGGGAAACCCTTTTCCCGAAGTATAAAAGTATGTGTCAGTCTTATCCTTTACCAAACAGGCTAAAAATCAACCAGTATATACTTTAATGGTATTAACGGAAAAGTGCAAGAGAACGACACGCCTTGTTTCAGGAGAACGCCATAAAAATTCTGGAAACGCGATAAGGGGACATGATTTGTTTAATAAAGGTCTAGGTATCATCACGATATAGAAAAATAATCCAATTAAATATCCGGCGGCTGTAAAAAATTGCTATAATGAATGTGGAGTAGACATATTGAGAAAAAGGGGAGCGGTCAATGTCTGAATGGAATGAAAGCCCATTGGTAAAAGAGGATGGAAAGAGACCTAAAGTCAAAGTTGAAAGAAAAGAAGGGGAACCGACCGGCGCGTTTAAAGGGGCGAGCTGGGCAGCACTTGTAGTGGGTGTTTCCGCTTATTTGATCGGCCTGTTCAATGCTGGGATGGAGCTGAATGAAAAGGGCTATTATTTCGCTGTCCTCGTATTCGGTTTATACGCTGCCGTGTCTCTGCAAAAGGCGGTCAGGGACAAGGAAGAGGACATTCCGGTGTCTGGCATCTATTATGGGCTCAGCTGGTTCGCTGTCATCGTAGCCATTTCCCTGATGGCAATAGGCCTTTATAATGCCGGCAGTATCATACTGAGTGAAAAAGGCTTTTATGCCATGTCATTTGTTCTGAGCCTTTTTGCGGCGATCACCATCCAGAAAAACATCCGGGATACGCAGGTGGCAAGGGACCGTGATTGAGATTAGTACAGAGGTGCTGTGTGCAGTGCCATACATGGATCATGAATAAAAGAGGCTCAAAGAACCGAATCCGGTCCTTTGAGCCTCTTTTTCATTATGCATCTTTCAGGTTTTCATGCTTCCGGTCCAACCGGTGGCTCATGAAGGTCAACAGGCTTGCACAAATCGCGACGACTCCGCCGACAAGCGTGACGTTCATCAGTGGTCCCTGATGATAGACGATGCCTCCGAGGGCAGAGCCGAGGGCAATCCCCACATTGCTTGCAACCGGCATGAGCGAAGCTGCGAGTCCTGTCGCTTTCGGCTGATACACTCCTGCAAGGTCAATCAAATACAGCTGGGTCGATGTGGTAAGCAGGATGGCCATCAGGGACATCAGGCCGATGTTAATCAAGCCGATGATGAAGTGACCGGTCGTCCAGTATAAACCAAAGAGGACGAAAGCCTGGATAAGGAAAACGAACCGCAGCCGTCCGATGGGATTGTGGCTGGCGATCTTTCCGGCCAGGATATTGCTGAAGATGGAAATGAATCCGTAGGCAAACAGGATCAAGCTGATCGAGTTGCTTGGTGCTTCCATCATGTTGAGAATCGGGACGAGATAGGTGAATACGGCATAAGTCGCTCCGAATCCCAAGGACGGTATGAAAAAGGCCATCAGAATCCGCGGGTGTGTAAGCAGAGAAAACTGATCACGCATGGAACTTCGGAATTGACTGAGTTTCACCGGCAGATTCATGTACGATGCGAGAAACGCCACCACACCAAGGATTGTCGTCAATATGAACGTGGCATGCCAGTCATACCATTCAGCAATGACCGTTCCGATCGGCACCCCGACCACGTTGGCAAGGGTGAAGCCGCCGAAGACGAATGAAATCGCAATCCCCCTTTTAGTAACCGGGATGGCTTCACTTGCAATCGTCATGGCCAATGAAATCAGTACGCCTGTGACAACGGCGGTCATCATCCGGAATGTGAGGAGGAGCACGTAGCTCGTCGTGATTACGCACAGACCGTTCAGCACAATGAATGCGCCAATCAGATACAGCATCCATTTCCGCTTCGGAAAGTGGCTCGTTGCAGACATCACAACAGGAGTCGCGACGGCAAACGTGATCGCAAAGGCAGAAACAAGCGTACCTGCTTTCGCATTCGTGATATGAAGGCCGGAAGAGATCTCCGTTAAGATCCCCACGATGACAAATTCGCTTGTACCGAGCACAAACGTTAATAATGAAAGTGTAGAAATCAGAAACCAATGTTGCTTCGTTAAGACTGTCTCCTGCATAAGTACCTCTTTTCTATGATGAATAGACATATGGAATATAGGTAAACAATTCATTCATCATACCATAAAATATTTTTTCGGAGTACAGTTAACAGTCAAAACAAATACAGGACAAGAACCTGCCTTGTCCTGTAGATAACAGCTGTAAGACTGTGTTGCTTATTGCTCAACTTTAAATCCTAATCGACGGACAGCTGTCAGGTCTTTTTTAGAGAAGATACTTAAATCCTGCTGCTTATATCTGCCGATGGTTTCAGGGGTCGAGATCAAGGAAGCAAGTTCAGCGATCGAATCTTTCCTATGGCTTGTCCCGAGGAATTTGATGAGCTTGGTGATCTCTTTCTCCGGATTTTCACAAAGTTCCTCATAGCGCAGGATATAGAATCTTTTGCCAAGGAGTGACCTGCCTATTTGGATGGCCCGTTCATTCGCTTTTATCCAGTATTCCAGACTTGCTTTTGGATGAAGCGATTCGTCATCGGGCAATGAAACAGAAAAGAAACTCCCTAAGTGATGAAGCTGGTTCTGGTTAGCACTATAAGCCATATCAAGCCCGTTCCGGATGACGAGAATATACTTTAAATGAGGAAAATGATGACTTAAATAATCGAGATAAATATGAGTGGGGGGGTTCTTCCATCCCCAGCCGATATAGCTTTCTGAAGCGTCAGCCACCGACTTCATTTCGGCGTCTTCGAACTCTATCAATGATTGATAGAATGATGCTTCTTCGATTCTGGCAAATTCTTTATACCATTCCTGTTTGAAAAAATAGTGTGCAAACAAAATATTGTCGTTGGCAAAGTTCGTATCGTCACCCATAAAGTAGCCGAGTTGCTTTACAATTTCAGTCACTACTCGCGTGCCGCTTCCCCCAACTCCCCCTATCACAACCGGTCCAGCCAGACCGTTTTGATCCTTCATGATGGCTCCTCCTTTCCCATGAGATAATCTAGTATATGGAATTTTTATGATTGTGCCTGTGTTTTTGGTAGAGAGAGGGCTGAATCCCTAAGAAGAGAGAAGAGCGGCCCGCTCTTCTCTCTCACCCTGCCCAGTCAAAAACCAAATCAGACGTCTGTTTGTTCATTCGGTTGTCACCGGGTACAAGTTGATGAAGGTGATTTGTCAGCGTGTCCATCTGTTTATCAGGGGTCTGATTGTGAATCGTCACCATTGTCCCTTTGGGAACAAAATCGAATATCACCTGGATGTCTGGATTAGTCATGCGAATGCAGCCGTGGGATTTCGTATTTTGTATGGATTGTTCATCGGATGTCCCGTGGATCGCGATTTCCCCCATGCCGAGTGCTGCTGTCCCGAACATGCCCGGATGTTCTCCTTTTGGCTCCAATACCCGGTTTAATACGGGGAAAGAGCCTTCCGGGGTGGAATCGTTCTTGCCTGTCCCGATTTTGCCAGCTGAAAGAATGTAAGGGGGACTCGAGACAATAAGGGAAAAGGCAGATTTGTCTATCGTGATTGTGATGGGGCTGAAGGGTACAGGTGAGGGGTGAAGGGGATTGGCCGGGGCGTTCGGGTAAAACATGTCTGCGATCTGAGACGCATGCGGATTGTATACCCATCCCCCCTGGCCTGTGAACAGGTCAGTAACCGAATTGGTTCCGGTGATGACTTCAATAGGGATATAGCTCAAATAATTATCGGGGTAGTCTGATGCGAGCTGCCCGATATGTTCAGGGGGTGCGCCCTTGTCTTCTATATAAGACTGAAGGGCGGTGCGGACGATATTGACACCGATATATTGCAGCGCAGCGCCCTCTGAATTTGCGCCCTGTTGGAGAAAGCGGATTTTGACGGGATCGTTCAGCGTAGAGTTATATTCTGCCCGAACGAAGGAGCTGTCGATCAGGGAGTCGTTCTTTAAAGGGAGCGTCTGGAAGTTCAGATAATCATCAGTCGTCACAACTCCGTACAGCAGAATATTTTTGTTTTTCGCCGTGCTGCCCAATTGAATCACCTGATCGTGTAACGCTGCTTCAATCTCTTCCCTTGGGGTGTCGATAGGGAAATAGATGACGTAAGGAAGATCTTCCGCTTCATACACGATGTCTGCACCGGTATTCCATTTCTTTATAGTAGATGAAATGGTCGTGTTCAGCGGCGGATAGAACAAGAATAAGGCCAGTAAACAGACATTGATGAACAGAAGGGCGAACACCAGCACTTTGACATACACAGGCAGTGTCCTTTTGATCGTTTGTCCCGTGTCTTCTGACTGGTTCCTTAGGAATTGTTCCTCAAGGAGCCTGCTTGCTTTTTTTGCTTTGAAATAATAGGGAGAGTGGACGGTTGCCGCTTGCTGATAGTGCTTATAAGCTTTCATCCATGCCCCTTTTTGCTCCCATTTCAGTCCAAGGTGATAATGGGCTTCCGGAGAAGAAGGATCATGATAGCGGAGAATTTTTTCATAATAGTGTTCGTCATCTTTTGCTAGATAGAGATTTTTATGGACGTGGAGCAGGTTCTTTTTCAGGTGGCTTTCGAAACGGTTCATTTTTTCTCCTCCTTACGGCAGGCTTGTCTTTCTATGTATATTTTGCGGAGGGAGAAAAAGAACAGGGGGGAGTAGTTTATCTTTACTACTAAGTAGTCTATCAGAGGTGTGCGTTGATTCATGATGAGGACTAGTATGGCGGGGAGGGTTTGAAGCGGGAGTGAATGAAAAAAATCCGTCTCAATGGGAGGCGGATTTTTTGTGGTACCAGTTGTAAAGCTCAGAGGCTTCATGATTAGACACACCGTGTAACAGACTTTCATGATCAGGGTTTGCCCGGTTCGAGAACGTGATGGTTGCTACACCAAACTTCCGCTGCAGCCATGAATGCTTCACGGTCATTTGCTGGATGCGGGTCCGGTGGGTGATGAAGGTTTCATTCAGCCACCCGCCCTTCCGGATTTGGACGGTCAAACCGTGACGTGAATAACTGGTAAACCAGTAATCAAGGAATCTTAGGACAATGGAGAGGACGAAAATCAGTACGCCCATCCACATCCATTCCAATTTGAACATCCATAGGCAGGCAGTAGCTGCAATCGTAAGATAATAGGGTTGCATCAGCTTTAGCCACAGAACTTTTAGTGGGAAGCGGATCATCTCTTCTTTGATCGGGTACTGGGGAAGTATGGTATGAAGCATGTTATACGCTTCTTTTTTCGGCATGAATGGATAGAACGAACTGACTTCCTCTCCAGTAGAGCCGGCACTGATCAATTTGATCGAAACGAGTCCCAGCACCCTTTTAATAATGGATTGTTCCACTTTGACAGCCTGTACTTTATTTTTCGGAATGGAGAAGCGTACCTCATTCCCGATCCCTTTTTCAATATAAATCCGTTCGTTGTCGTCACTGATGACATAGTTTCCATACTTGATGGACGTTTTCACGAAGCCGATCAAAACGGAAAGGGACATGGCAGCGATAAATAAAACTGCCATCATCCAAATATGTTCCAGTAAATAGTGCCATACGCTTTGTGCAGACTTTTCAACAGAAAAGAAATCAGCCAGGTTGAAATAAACGGCGCTCAATAGTGGAAAGATTGCCAGGAAACTGAGAGAAGTGAAGGATGCTTTGACCAGATCTTTCCTTGTCGTCTGAAAATGTATCTTTCTTTTTGGCATTGTCACTTCTTTCAATTCTGTTAAGTCCTGTTTTTGAGCAAGGTGAGCCAGGATGCGCGCCTTTTCGTCTTCAGTAATGACAGGAAATTCATAAGTGGCATTATCTCCGCTTGTTCCTGTTTCCATCGATAATGAAGTCAATTTGAACCAGCGATGGACGAAGGTCGTATTGGAACTGTGGCTGTGGATCCGCTGCCACGGGACTGTTTTTTGTTTCTTAACAAATACCCCCTCTGTGAAGATGATGGACGATGTTCCCAATTCATACCGGTTGAAGAACCATTTGATAAATATGAAGAGAACTGCCCCCGCTGTTATGACCAACAATGCATTTCTTCCCCATATTACCCATCCGGCGGTTGAATTTGCCTTAAGGATGAACAGGAGCAGGTAGAGTCCAGCAAGGTTCTTTATTGTGGTAACCAGTTCTACAAGTATATAAGCAGGAGGATATCGCTTTCCAGAGTGCGTCATGCTCCTATTTCTCCTTCCGGTGAATCAGTCTCCTTTATTTTTGCGAAGGTTGCAATTTCTACTTTTAATGATTGTGCTATATCAGATGGTATAGCGGGGATTTTATGATTAGAAGTCGTGGTCCCGACTTCCAAGTTGTACAGGTCATACCGCCGTAGCACTGGCCCCTGTTCAATTCGGACATATTCTACTTTCTCCATGGGAATCAGTATGTGTTGCTGCTGCCACTTCCCGAACTTCAGTTGTACAAATTCCCGGTCGACCTGATAGCGCCATGTCCTTTGCAAATATACAGGTTCAATAAGGATGGAGAAAATAGCTGAGATTATGAAAAATGCTCCAATCATGTAAAGAACGATCCCTACCCAGTTGTACCATTCGAATTGATTTGCGCAGAATAACAAAATCCCTATGACAAGCAGTGTAATTGTATGCCCAATCGTGTTGGAAATTCTCCAGACTTTTGTTGCTTCATTTGATATGGTTCCGGTTGGTTCTTTTATATGTAAGTACATAGGCTTCACCTCTTCCTAATATTACGTGTGAAAGAAATAAAAGGTTTCATAATATGGAAAATATAGTGAAAATTAGGTTTTGATTTACATAAATTGTGATACTTAAATATTAGTTTACTTTGTTTAAAGATGCGATGTGCGTCAAAAGTACTGTTTTGGACGTTGAAAAATAAACAGATTCTATCATATTGACGTAATTTCATCCATGATATAGTTGATGTGATTGGAAAAATTTATAAAATGTGTTGATTTGAGGTGATGTCTGTTGTCTTTATTTTATTATTACGGGTTATTAAAGGAGAAGCGTGAACAGCTTCAACGACTGAAGGATTGTGATAGTAAACTTCATAGGAATCAGCAGGAGTTATCAGGTTATCGAAAAATGATTGAAAGCCCGGAACTTTCAGCACAAACCTGGCAAGGTACGCTTGCAAATAGTTTTAATGAAATTAGACATGAAGGGATGCTTCATTATTTTAATGACATCGAGATAAATCAATTTCATGAAGTGTTTTCTATACTAACAAGTAAAATGCAGCAAACTCGAAGTGAAATTGAGTCGATTGAACATATCATACAGATCATGCAGTTAGAGGAAAAGAATTCAGAGCACCAGAAATGATGATTGGAGGTTTTTTGAATGGTCAAAGAAATAAAGGTTGTTCATGGGGAAATAGAGCAAAGTCTTACAAAGTTGAAATTTTCAACAGAAGCACTTCAATCTAATCTGCCTTATGACATAGGACAGGGAAACGCCTTGGAGGTAGTCACCAAAATAAATGAGTTAAACCAGATGATGGGACAGATGATAGAGGATTATAAACAATTACTTATGAGAAATGAAGAACAGACGCGTCAGGCTGTCCAGGATATGGCTCAAGCAGACCGAAATCTTTCGTCACATATGAAAGTAAGGTAGGGAGAGAAAAAGGATGAAAACACTCGATGTCATGTCTTTAGAGTCAGGTTTGGAAAAATTGCTTCACACATTAAATCAACAAAAAGACCAGATGCTTGAAATTGAATCCTCCATACGTGATTTTATCGCACAAGAAGAATCCTTTAAGGGCAGGGGAGGCCAATCTATACGGGCTTTCTATCGGGATTCCCATCAATCTTTCCTGGAATTCTACCAGCAAATGGTCTCGACTTATGAATCAACTCTAAAATCAATTAAAGGTGAATTACAAGAGATGGAGCCCTCACAAAATGGCTATATAGAGGAAAGCTTCCTCCAGCACGATGTCGACAATGGGCTGAACCGATCCAAAAATATGGTTATGGATATAACAAGTGAATCCAACGCAATGATTCAAAGTGTCCAGGACATTGTCTCTTTACCAAAGCTTTCAGATGACTCATTTCTTCAAGAGGTCCACATAGCAAAGCGTCAAAAGGATCATACGGTAGAAAAATTACACCAGTTTGACCAGAGTCAATCTAATGCCCTTCAACCTATCCAGCAAGATGTTACCAGAATGAATCAATATATCCAGCAGGTTCAAGGTCTCTTTTCCAGTGGGAAGATATCAATTGTCACCTATCAGCCAAATAGCTGCTATAACCCTCAATATACAGACAGCGAGGCAACAAACCCCTATTATGAATTAACAAACAATCCTAGATTTGTTGAAAATGGTGTAGAAGCTGCAGATACTGTGAATGGGCTGCAGCCTGCATGGGATCCGACTCCCACATTAGGGATTAATTTTGATCAGTGGCGTGAGCAACCAATTAATGCGGCGACTAATTTTGGGGTGATGGCTTCAACAGGATATGGGGCTGCAAAAGGCGTCACTCTTTCCAGAAAAGGTTTTGGTGTAACAAAAAGCACATATACAACAGCGCAGGGTAAGGAAAGGATAAGGGTCAAGGTGGATAGACCCGAAGTATACAAGGTGAAAAAAAGGACCTATTCAGGTAAAAATGCTACAAACTATAAAAAACTTTATAAACTAGTCGATCCCATGACTAGTATAAAAGAGTCATTTAAGTGGTCGGGAAATAAAATTGGTTATATTGGTGTTGGGACAACTGTCGTTGGTGATATTGTCCACGGTGTTCAACATAATCAGTCTAGAAGTGAAATAGCTGGAAATGTAACTGGAGATGTTGTAGTAGCAGGAGCATCCATTTGGGGTGCCGCCTATGCAGGAGCGCAGGCGGGTGCCTATGCAGGAACATTGGGAGGACCAGTTGGAGTAGCGGTAGGTGCAGTTGCAGGGGCAGTAGGAGGGGTAGTAGTGACCACCCTATTAAGTGATTTAAAGCTTATGGATGTCGATGGTGATGGCGAAAGTGATTCAATTGGAGATGCTATTAAAAAAGGGACTACTGGGCTAATTAATAAAGTCGGGTCATGGTTTAGTTAAAAAAATAAAATGAAAAAAATTAAGAGGTGGCAGTTTTGAACAAACATCGAGATATAGACCCAATAACATTATCATACTTGAATTTACAAAGGCCATTGGAGAATAGACGAAATATCATTACCTTTTTCATCTTTTTTTTGGATCTTATTGGGCTACTTCCTATTTTGGGAGAACCCTTCTCATATGCTTTTTTCTGGCCATCAATCGTTCCGGTGGGCATATTACATATTTGGGCGGTTCTTTATATTGTGGATCCCTATAAATATGAGAAATCCTATCATCTGTTTTTTGGGATATACGGACTGGTGAATACCTATATATATTTTTTGGTTGTACAAAAATTCCTATATGTGAATATTGGTGTTTTAAGTAAGCTTCCTTTTATATCTGGGCTAATACTCTTGCTTTCATTATTAGTATTCTTTCAAGTATTTAATTACAGAATGCTACATTCAGGTTCCTATGAGAGACTACATAAGAAAGGAAGCAAGATAAAAATATCACCAATATTAACCGTTTCAAGCATTGGGTATGTAGTAGCTCAAATTATCATTACTTCTTTCATGACGATGTCTGTTTTTAACATTATCATAATTACAGGAGTATCAATTTTGTCACTACTGACGGCTTTCTTTTCAACGTCTTTGTACCGATACTATTTTATCCGTAAGAATGAACATATATTAAAAAAAGTATATCCGCAATTTGGACTACCAAGAAGACTTAGAAAAAATGGTTAAATGGTCAATCAGAAGACTTTTATAATTGGAGGTTCGAAAAACATGTTCTTTAATAAAAAAGAAACAAAAGAAAACCTTTTTTGCATCGCTATTTTCCCAGAAAAAGAATTGAGCGATGAAGAATATGATAATCAATCGAACAAAATACTGGATGCAGCAGAAGAAAATGTAGTGGTCGTAACAGAAATTGAACCTCAAAGAGATATGATAGAGGAGTTACAGATGAAATTCCCCCAAACGAAAATAGAGGTACCAAGTTACGGAGTCTATAAATTTGATTCTGAAAAATTAGACGAAGAAACAAAGAAGATGGAGAAGATGCACAAGTGGAAAAAATTTTTTAACAACATCCATCCTGATGAGTATCTTATCGTTGAACATAAAGTAATGTATGACATGAACCAAATTTTATTTTATACGACGGATATTAATAAAGTTATATCCTATATTCATGAAAATAAGAAAATAGTATAAACGATATCGGGCTTTTGTTAATTTGCATGGACTTTCTCTCTAAGGTATATCTTGTTTGCCCCATTTTTTGGGCAGGTCTTTTTCCGATTATTGGTATTCATGCTTGGGCTCTTTTTTTATATAGTAGCCCCTTATAAATTCAAAATGTCTTATTACTAGTATCTTGTTATCTTGGTATGGCTAATACGTTTGTGTATGACTTTGTTAAACAGAAATTTTTATGAAAACATATTTGCGTGAAAACTAGCGATTACTTTGTATTAGGGCTATTATTGATGGTTTTGTTGTTGACTTCGATTCAAATTATGAACGTGAAAATGATGTATTCCATTACTTGTACATAGCTCCAAAATGAAGAATCATAGTTGAATGTATCTTTAATAGTAGACGCTTCAATTTTTGAATATATTATCGAACAATTTTGATGTTATACTTCATAACTGATTCTGTGTATATGATTGTCATGGTCATCGCATATTCTATCCGTTGAGTAAAGGGGGATTACAATTGGGTGATTGGGTAGTGACCAGCAAAGATTTGTACTTACTGGTAAAGATGTTAGGCGGGAAAGTACTGATAGGAGTAACAAACCCATTTCCTTATTACCAAGAAGATGATCTGCAAGAGGAATGGGAGAGTATGTTCAAAAAGCTCAAGATGATGGGCATTGTAGATTATATTCACGGAGAATTAAAATTTGAGGATCAATTTATTGAGGCCATGTGGGTTCTGGCAAGAAGCAATCTGGTTGCAGAAATTGTAACTGATCACATTGAACAAAGTATTTTCTATTTCAGTGATGATCGAGTCATTGAGTGTATAAAAGAAGATGAAATGAGCTATAAGGTCATTCAGCATCCTGCGCCTGACTACACAATGAAACAAATTATCTTTCCAAGGATGCTGATGGGAATTGAAGACCGGTCGGTTCGATTGAATGATCCCCTTTATATAATTCCGAATGATTATCAGATCTATTGTAAAAATCGGGCCATTGATAATGTAAACGAAGTAAGGATCAATAATAACATTGCTTCTGATAGTTTACTATTAAAGCATTTTAATAGAACAATACAAAGAAAGATTCATACGAATAGATTGATGGTTTTCTATAGGAACGGACTTAAATGGAATATAGAAGGTGTTCACGTCCTTTCATCTCCAACTTATAATTGGACGTTAAGAATGGTGAATAAAGACGGTATGGAGTGGTTGGAAGCTCAGCAAGCATCCGGAGTTAATTTAGTAAGAGAGATCTTAGGCGTGTTAGATCGAGTAAAAGGAAATCCTCTCATAATAAAGAGTCAGAAAAGGAAGTAAATAGGGAATACATCTAAGAGCCATCCCCGTGAATTGGGACGGCTCTTTTCGTTATAGTGATGCTTTGATCACTTTCTTATAATAATAAACCGACAATACACCGAAGATGGAATATAACAGCGTATATAAGCCCATGACGATAAGCATTGGCGTCCAAACTTCTGCTCCGAACAGAAACCATCCTGACTGTACAGCGAAATAACCGTGGAGGAGGCCGATGGTCAAAGGAATCCCGAAGTTAAAGAGTTGCTTGATCTGGATGCCTGTCAGTAAATCCTTTTGTGTGAAACCTAATTTTCTTAAAATCGTATAGTTCGGTTTCTCGTCTTCGCTCTCATCCATTTGTTTGAAGTACAAAATACAACCGGATGTGATGAGGAAGGTGAGACCCAGAAAGCCGACGATGAACATGATGAGACCGATGCTTTTTTTCTGGTCAGTCATCATATCTTGCTGTGAGGCATTTCCCCATCTCTCTTGGAGGTTTAACTTCTGAAACAGGTCGTTTGCTTCCCTGAGGTCATCTTCTTCAATGCTGATACCGATGTAGAGTGAAGATTCTTTCTGAATAGCAGGATCCAAATCTTGTTTCAACTGCTGGAATAGCCGATCATCCACAATGACGACCGGGGAGCCACCGGCTGTGAACCATCCTGAAATGGGGTATTCCCTCCGCATGCCCAAGTACTTTAGCCTGGTGACTTGGTTCTTTCCTTTAAGCTCCGTCACGCCTGAATCATGTAAAGGAATGATCCTTTGTAGTAAGTCACTATAACCAGTAAAGAGGGTTTCGTCTTCTTGGAGGTCGACACCTTCTAAGCTTTTTTCACTGATGACCGAATTTGGCATGGCATCCAGTGTGCCGTTCAGGATACCGGACTCAGTGTCTGTTATATCTTTTAGATTGAGAAGGACTTGGATGACTTCAATTTCTTCTTTCTTATAATCAATGTCTTGTTCAATTAAAGCTTCCTTAAAACGTTCGAAGTCTTGCGTATTGATGAAAGTGAAATCCGTCGGAACGTTATTGACAGCTTTTTTTTCAGCCGAGTAATAACCGATGTAGCTTAAGGATAATAAGGCGATGGCAAGTGCCGATACCGTTGTGATGATCGTCAGCAGTAAGGCATTTGATTTCATCCTGAACATGATGGAAGAAAGGGACATCACTTCGTTGATATTCAGGTATCCGCCTTTTTTCTTTCGTATGACGTTAAATATGAAACTTACGGACCCTTTATAAAACAGGTAAGTCCCGATGATTACTGTTCCAAGGATAAATAACATAGCCCCGTACAACTGCGGCATTGTTGTGAAATCCCCCCCAAACAGTTTGGAAGAGGCATAGTAACCAGATGCAACGGAAATCAGTCCAAGGATCCCGATAATGATTTCAAACTTAGACATCTTCTTCACTTTCGTTTCGGTCGATGATTGGACTCTGAACAGTGAGAGGATGCTCTGTCTCTTAATAAATAAAAAGTTCATGAGCATAATCAGCAAGTAAATTACACTGAAAACGAGGATTGTCTGAACAAAAGCATGATTGGAAAAGTGCAGTTTGGCGACCGCATCTACTCCCGTCGTTTTAAAAAGGATCATGGTGATCAGTTTCGAGAAGGAGAAACCGATACCGATGCCGAGTATCAATGAACCAAAATAAAGAATGAAATTCTCTGTGCTTAATATACGAAAAATTTTATTCCTGGTCATACCAATTAGCTGAAAAAGGCCGATTTCTTTACTTCTTCTCTTTATGAAAAGGGTGTTGGCATATAAGAGAAAAATCGAGACGATTGCGACAAGCAGCCCCGAGGCTGTGCGTACGGCAGCCCCACCTTTTATGGTTCCTTTCGCTTCATCCATGGAGGGGTCATATTGTAAAGTGACAAAGGCGAAATAAAGGGCGACACTGAATACTAACGCAAATACATATAAGTAATAATTGTTCAGATTCTTCTTCAGGTTTCTGAAGATGAGGGTATTAATGTTCATTTTGCACCCCGCCAAGCACGCCTTGGGTTTTCATGATGTCTTTGAAGAATGGCTGTCTTTCCTGATCACCTTTTGTTAATTGTGTGTAAATCTGACCGTCTTTGATGAAGATGACCCGGCTGCAGTAGCTTGCGGCGACAGGATCGTGGGTGACCATGACGACCGTCGTTTGAAGCTTTTGATTGAGTTGACTCAGCTTGTGTAAAAGGTCGGATGCAGATTTTGAATCGAGGGCACCAGTCGGTTCGTCTGCGAAAATGATGCTTGGTTCATGGATGAAGGCACGGGCTGCTGATGTCCGCTGTTTCTGACCGCCTGAGATTTCGTTTGGATATTTATCTTTCAATTCGTAGATGCCGAGCTCCGCAGCAAGGTCATTAAATTTCTGGTCTGCTTCTTTTTTTGGGATTTTGGTGATGGATAACGGTAGAAGGATATTCTCTTTCACCGTCAAGGTGTCCAGAAGATTGTAATCCTGAAAGATAAAACCAAGGTGGTTTTTCCTGAACTGTGCAAGCTGTTTTTCCTTCATGAGAGTCATTTCGCTTCCTTCGATTTTAATCGATCCAGCGCTCACTTTGTCGATGGAAGATAGGACGTTCAAAAGGGTTGTCTTGCCTGACCCGGATGCCCCCATGATACTGACGAATTCTCCTTTCCCGATGGATAAATCAATCCCTTTTAACACTTCCTGCTTATTCATTTTGTTTCCGTAGCTTTTTTGTAATTTATTTGCTTCTAATATCCTCATCTTGAAAAACTCCTTTGATTTAATACCTTTATTATAAAAAGCAGGAAGTTGCTTTTCCTTTTATTGTTCGAACAAAACAGAAAAGCATGTGACATTTTTGTCACACGCCGGTCAATTGCAGGAAATCATTTTTCTTTGGGAAGATTAGGGCCACGGTGGTCCCTTCTCCTCTTTTTGACTGGATCTCTACGGATATGAGCAAGGATTCTGCCACCCGTTTAGTCAGGTACAACCCCATTCCGGTGGAGGCATGATCATGATGATCGACTGTCGAAGTGAAGCCTTTGTCAAAAATCCGCGGCATGTCCCTGGAATCGATCCCCCGGCCTGAATCCTGGATCGTAAGTTTCGTTTTCCCATTAATCTGTTCACTATTTATTTGAATATCCGATTCTGTACTGTATTTAACGGCATTGGTTAACAGCTGCCTAATCATAAAGGCAAGCCATTTGGCATCACTCAATACATGAGTGAACGGCAGCTCAATATCAAAGCCAATCCCTTTTTGGATGCACCAGGACTGGAGGGTTTTGATTTCCTGGAACAGGACGGCCTCAAGATCCGTCTCCTCAATATATAAATCATTTTCCATAAAGGCGAGCCGCTTACGGTGAAGCTGCTGGTCTAATAGAAGGTGAACCCTGAGCCACTCATATATTAATGGGGCCTTTAATGATTTATCTTCCATCCGTTCAATCATCAAATGCATCGCCGTCAGCGGCGTCTTCACTTCATGGATCCAGGCGAGAAGCTCATCTTTCTCCTGTTGAAGCATCAGTCTGTTGCCTGTTACCTCTTTCCGCAGCAGACCAGCCTGCTCAGCCAGGTTTTCTGAGATCATTTCTTCAAATGGTGAATCTGGAGAGTCGAGCCCTGTAACCTGCAGGTTATGATCCCATTCTTTCAGACGTTTGAAAAAACGGGTTTCTTTCTGATAACGGATGAACAAAAATAATATGAAAAATAGCAGTGAAAGAAATGTCATGTACAGAATCGGTTGCAGGGGGATGGCTGAATCGATGTAAGCAATGAAAATCCACATCAAGTGAAGTCCGATAATGAACCCAATCCAGCTTTTCCTCTCCCATATGTATGTACGGATCATAGCGAATCCTCTTCTATGGCAACATACCCTTGCCCAACTTTCGTTTCGATATAGCGACCCAATCCTATTTCTTCAAGACGTTTCCTGAGGCGGTTTACGTTGACGGTCAACGTGTTATCACTGATGAATCGCTTGTCATCCCATAGGCTGTTGATGAGATCGTCCCTTTTGACAATTTTATTCTTCTGCTCGATCAGCAGCTTTAGAATATACATTTCATTCTTCGACAGTTCAATGGAGCCAATTTCATTGGATACGGTATTACGCTCCACATCAACCGTTGCTCCGGACCATGTCCTGATACTGACCTGCTCGGTATTGTAGTTATACACCCTTCTTAGCGTCGCTTGAATCTTGGCGATGAGTACATCGAAATGAAATGGTTTCTGAATGAAATCATCCGCACCAAGCTGCATGGCCATCACCATATCCGTCGGATGTTCACGTGAAGATAAGAACAAGATCGGTACATTGGAATGACTCCGGATCATCCGGCACCAGTGGAATCCATCAAATTTAGGCAGTTGGATATCGATGATCACAAGATCAGGTTTAATGGCTGCGAATTCTGCCATCACCTGATTAAAGTCTTGGATGCCATATACGTCATAGGACCACTGGGAAAGCCTATCCCGTAGTTCATTGAAAAGGGAGGTATCATCTTCTATTAGTAATAATTTGAACATCACATTCACCACACTATTTTGCTATTTACATAAATTGTATAGGAAATCGAATCACTTTGCCATCTGACTGAAGATATCATGAGTTTAATAGGTTGAATCCAGATTATTTTAACAAAAAATGGGTATTTATCTTCTAAAAGCAATTTAGCCAATTGCAGAAGAAAGGAATTAACCCATGAGAAAGCTACGTTTTGCGTCAATCATCATACTGTTCTTATTAAGTGGATGCGTTGAAGGAGAGAACTCAATCAATAAGGAGCAGGTAGCTGATTCCAAAGAGATAGGGAGCGATTCAGAGGAAAAAGAAATAGTGGAACCGATGAAAGACGATACAGGGGTGGGGGATAGGCAAAAAGCAATCCTTGAATTTATTAATGAAGATGTCTACAGGGTGGCTCAATATGAAGTCGTCGCATTTCAGTCACTGGCTTCGGTGTCGGGTGGCAACTATACCGATGACCCAACAGTCTACGAAGAACTGACAAGTAATACGATTCCAGCCTACGAGAAAGCACTGGAAGAAGCGAGGAGTATTGAGTCAGATATACCAGAGCTTGAAGACATGGCGATCCAAATCGTGACAGCGACCGAAACCTTCTATGAAGCTCTCATTCTCGAAAAAGAAGCGATTGAAGATCAGAATGAAGAGTTGATTCATGAATCCAATGAAAAAATGGAGGAATATTATAAGCTTGTGGAGGCTTATCATGCAGATATGCAACTTCTCGCTGAGGAGTATGGTGTCACATATAACATGGATAAACCAAAACAAAATGTAGAAGAATTATAAAGATCTTCACTTGTAAAAACTCACTTCCTCATGGAGGGAGTTTTTTTTAGGTCTATGATTCTCTGGTAAATTGTTTCAAAAAAATGGTTTATAAAAGTAAAAATAAGGATATATAGTAAGTACTTGTAACCAAAGTGCTCATTGAAAGTTATATATACAGTGTTTACATCAACAGAAGGCTTTAAGTAACCATACTGTTACAAATGTCCTAATGGGATCGTGAGCGTCATACAACAAAGGACCTGAATAAAAATATTCTTGTAGTTATAAAGTTTCCTTTTTTCTGTAAAAATTGTGTTTATATGTATGTTTATAATAGTATGATATTGGAAGTGTGGCATTAATTGTAATATTATGGTTTTTGGTTGTGGACGTTACATATTGGTACTTTGGCAATTTACTTGGGTATTCTGAATTGAAATAGATGATTACCAACAACTTAAAGTAAGGGAGAGGAATTACATGTCAGGAATAATTCGCGTTACCCCGGCAGAATTGATTAGTATGTCAAACCGATACACAGGAGAAAGCAGTCAAGTAGGTGAGCAGATCTCACGCCTTGACAATATGATCTCTGAGCTTGAAGGTATGTGGGAAGGTGAATCAAGCCGTGCGTTTGCTGAGCAGTATCAAACTCTTCGTCCTTCATTCCTTCAGATGCAACAGCTTCTTGAAGACATCTCAATGCAATTGACTAGCACAGCGAAGTCCCTTGAAGATGCAGATGCTCAAATCGCCAATCAAATTCGTGGATAAGTTTATCCCAATCCATTTTAAAGAAGAAGGAGCGCTTATCATTATGTGGGGCGCTCCTTCCTTATGAGGTGACAACGGTTATGTATATAGAAATCACCATAGATTTAAAACGCTACGATGATAGACGCATCGATATGAGATTATCCAATTATCACACTGTAAAAAAGCTGATCGATTTAGTATGGCAGTCTCAAAAGCTTGAAGCAGGCTCCAGGGAAGGCTATTGGATCCGGATAACCAACAAGCAGGAGGTTATTCCAGGAAATATACGCCTGATTGATGCTGGAATCCGTACAGGAGATCGTATTGAGATTTTATAAAGGAGACCAATAGAAATGGTGCATAGAAGTGGATCTTACTTACAGGAAAAACTGGAAGCAGACATACATAGAAAAGAAAATCGAGTCACCCTGATCTTTCAAAAAGAAAAGATCAAGCTGGATGAAGTTTCAGAGATCAACTTCCTGAAGGACTTGTCCCCTCTTATTCAAAAAGAAATCATGATGGAAAACGACGAACTCTCCATTGTAAACAGCATCCCGGAGTCTTTTGCATTTTTTTCAGGTTTAAAGGCGAGTAAAAAGGAAAGATTGATGACTGCTTATCAACTAGTACAACAAATCCAGAATCATAGCTTGTCCCGTCTTCATCTTATCGTCTGTCCCGAAAACATTGTGTTTGATCAAGGATTGACTCCTCATTTTATTCACTTCGGTGTGAAAGAAAGTCTTCCCCCTTATGAAAAAGACAAGGAGCTGTTGCTGAAGGAAACGAAAGCCGCGGTTGCTGCATTAGTAGACTCACAATATACCTTTAAAGAATACCTCAAATTCACTGGAACATTGAAACTGTCTCCATTGTCTAAAATGATTTTGGAAGTGGAAAGCCTGGATCAATTGAGTGACATCTTAAATGAATCCATTACGGAAACGAAAGAAAACGAAAGTTTCTTTATGAAGGTAAGCAAAAAGAAGTGGAAAATGAATCGGTATGTCCTGTTTGGGGTGACAATTTGTTTGATTCCTGCCTTGCTATATTCCATCTATTCTCTATTCTTTATGAACCCTAAACAAGATAGGGTGGTTGCTGCCCAAGAAAGTTTTCTGCTCGAGAAGTATAGTGATGTGGTGACAGAACTTCAACCTTATGAAATCGATGAAATTCCTAAGGTTTCTCAATACCAGCTTGCCCTTTCCTATGTCATTAATGAATCATTGACGGAGGTTCAAAAAGAAAATGTTCGTAATACGGTCTCTCTTCAATCAGACCCGCTTTATTATGAGTATTGGATTAATATCGGAAGAGGAAATGCCAAGGACGCACTTGAAGTGGCCCGCTTTTTGGAGGATCGTGACCTGATATTATTCGGCCTTCTGAAATACCGGGAGCAGGTAAAGGCAGATGGAGACCTTGACAGTGAGGAAAGACAGCAGGAATTAAATGAGATTGAGAGTGAAATCTCAGAATATGAAGAAGAAATGAAGACGTTGGAAGAAGAATCTATAAATTCGAGGGAAGACGATGCCGAACCTTCATCCGAGCCCTCTGCTTCAGATAGCGGAAGTTCTTCACCTTCAGAATCAAATTCGAATGAACAACAGAAGAAAACGAATTAACAGGGGGTGAGCAGATGTATATCCTATGGGTATTTCATGATCACTATTATCAATCAATCCTTCTGGAAGAAGAATATAAAAAAATAACCTTGGGACCACATATAGAAAATACAGTCACCATTCAGTCATTGTCTTCTCCTATTGAAATAGAGTGGATTGGTGCAGACGTTCAGCTTGTTCAGAATGGATATGACAGGATCATTCTCGAGCCTGGTCTAGAGCAATGGGTGCGAAGTGATGACACACATACAAATGTAAAGGTCGTCCTCACTTCATTCAACCCAAAGACTGAAATTTATTATATAGGCCATAAACAGGAATTCGACATATCTTCTGTGAATGGGGATGCCACCATCTATCATCCTTGTAAAGGATCAGACTTCCATTTTACATTGTTCAAGAAAGGTAATCGGGAATGGATGTTGGAAACAAAGGATGCTATCTATATAAACGGTCATTCAGTCACAGGCAAACATATACTTGAAGTCGGTGATATTGTATTTGCGCCGTTCTTATCCATCACGTTGGTAGAAGATGATTTAATCGAGATACATAGTATTGAAGACTATCAGACATCGCTTATGGAAACTGTACGCCCTATGTCTGAAATGCAGAAGAAATATCCGAACTACCGCCGAACGCCAAGGATGGTTTACGATTTGCCGGATGAAAAGGTTCAGTTATCATTTCCGAGTCAGGAATCAAATGATACAAACAGGAGTTTGTGGTTAATTATCCTTCCGCCACTGATGATGTTGCTTCTTATGGGAATTGTGGCCATTGTGATTCCAAGAGGGATATTCATCATCATTTCAATGGTTATGTTTACAACCACCCTGGTAACTTCAACCGTGCAGTTCTTCAAAGATAAAAGTAATAAAAAGAAATCACAGGAACGCAGAAAGCGTATCTATACTCAATATTTGGAGAGTAAAAGAGAAGAACTGCAGTCTCTGGCAGATAAGCAGTCAGAAGTATTACAATTTCATTTTCCTTCTTTTGAAAGAATGAAATACCTTACTGACCAGCTTTCCGACAGATTGTGGGAGAGAAGCATTGAGAGCCCCGATTTTCTTCAGTTTCGATTGGGAAGAGGGAAATTACCATCAAGCTACAGTATTTCAGTGAGTTCTTCTGATATGTCAAATCGTGAAATGGACGATTTGTTGGAAGAATCGCAGAAGTTGGAAGAAGCTTATCGTGAAGTAGATCAACTGCCGGTAACAGTGGATCTTCATAAAGGAGCGATAGGTTTAATCGGTAAGGAATCCGTATATAAAAATGAGCTTCACCAGTTAATTGGCCAATTAGCTTTCTTCCACAGTTATCATGACGTGAGATTCATCTTTATCTTTCATGAGGAAGAGTATAAGGATTGGGAGTGGATGAAGTGGCTTCCCCATTTGCAATTGCCCCAGTCATTTGCAAAAGGATTTATTTATAATGAGAAAACCCGTGACCAGATTCTTTCTTCCATTTACGAGGTGCTTCGTGAAAGGGATATCGACGAGGACGCTGAAACAGTCAGGTATAGTCCTCATTTCGTCTTTGTGATCACCAATCACCAGCTCATTTCAGACCATGTAATATTGGAGTATTTGGAAGGTGAGTACGGCTATCTTGGTATGTCGGTCATCTTTGCAGCCGAGGCAAAAGAAAGCCTTTCAGACAATGTCCATACCCTTGTACGTTATATCAATGACAACGAAGGTGATATCCTGATTCAGGATAAGAAGGCTGTGAAAATTCCATTCAGAATGGATCGATACGAACAAGATGGAAATGAGAAATTTGCCAGGACCCTCAGGACTCTTAATCATCAAATAGGGATGACAAACTCCATTCCTACGAGTGTATCCTTCCTTGATATGCTCAAGGTAAAGGATGTAGACCAGCTGCCGATCGAAGAGAACTGGCAGACGAGGGAGTCCGCTAAATCCCTTGCTGTCCCTGTCGGATTAAAAGGTAAGGAAGACATTGTTGAACTTAACTTACATGAAAAGGCCCACGGCCCTCACGGATTATTGGCAGGAACGACGGGTTCAGGTAAAAGTGAATTCCTGCAAACGTATATCCTATCATTAGCTGTCCACTTCCATCCCCATGAGGTGGCGTTCTTACTAATTGATTATAAGGGCGGGGGGATGGCTCAGCCCTTCAAAAATATCCCTCATTTATTAGGGACGATTACAAATATTGAAGGAAGCAAGAATTTCAGTACCCGTGCACTTGCATCCATAAAAAGCGAACTGAAAAGGCGCCAACGCTTGTTTGACCAGTATGAAGTGAATCATATCAACGATTATACAAGGCTATATAAACGAGGGGAAACAGAGGAACCTCTTCCTCATTTATTCCTTATTAGTGATGAATTTGCAGAATTGAAGAGTGAAGAGCCGGAATTCATTAAAGAATTAGTAAGTGCTGCCCGTATAGGCCGGAGCCTGGGTGTTCACCTTATCTTGGCTACACAGAAGCCCGGTGGTGTCATTGACAACCAGATATGGAGTAATGCCCGTTTCCGGGTCGCATTAAAAGTCCAGAATACAGAAGACAGTCGTGAAATTCTTAAAAACGGAGATGCAGCTTCCCTCACGGTAACAGGAAGAGGGTACCTTCAGGTAGGGAATAATGAAGTATACGATTTGTTCCAGTCTGCTTGGAGCGGGGCGCCCTATCAGGAGGAATCTTTTGAAGCGGAGGATGAAGTGGCGATTGTGACAGATTTGGGGCTGATCCCTTTATCAGAGGTTTCAATGAACCAGAGCACGCAAAAAGAAATGCTCAGTGAGATTGATGCGGTTGTCGACCGTATAGAAGTGTTACAGAATGAACTCGCCTTAAAGCGTTTGTCGAGTCCATGGCTGCCTCCTTTGGCCAATCGTGTATATAAGACAGATATGGTCCAGACTGAGGCAAACCAAATCCTTCTCTCAATGGTCGATGAACCGGAAAAGCAAAGTCAAACACCATATCATTATGAAGTGATTGAAGATGGGAATATAGGGGTGTTTGGCTCATCGGGTTATGGTAAAACGCAAACGCTCATCACCTTATTGATGGGGATGGCAAATCAGTTTACACCTGAAGAAATCCACTATTACCTCCTTGACTTTGGAAATGGAGGATTGCTCCCATTAAAACAATTGCCTCATACTGCAGATTATTTCCTCATTGATGAGGAAAGGAAAATCGAGAAGTTCATCGGAATATTAGAGGATGAACTGGCAAGCAGGAAACAATTGTTCCAGAAACAAGAGGTTAGTTCAATCAAGATGTATAACAGAGTAAGTAAAGAAAAGCTCCCTCTAATATTCGTAACCATTGATAATTTCGATCTCGTTAAAGAAGAGATGCAGGAGCTCGAAGCACAGATCAACCAGTTTGCCAGGGACGGACAGTCACTCGGTGTTTATATGTATTTCACAGCAACAAGAGTGAATTCTGTACGACAGTCCCTGATGAATAATCTTAAAACGAAAATCGTCCACTATTTGATGGACAGTTCTGAGGCATATACGATGCTTGGAAGATTGCCTTTTACTCCCGAAGCCATTCCAGGAAGGGCCATTGTAAAGAAAGACACGGCCTATTTCTCTCAAGTCTTTCTTCCGAATGAAGGAAAGGATGATTACGAACAGTTAAGTCTGTTGAAAGAAGATATTCAGTTGTTAATTGAGAAGTATAAAGGCTTATCCTCACCGAAGCAGGTACCGATGCTGCCTACAGAGTTAACCATGGTTAACTTTACCCAGTATACAGATTCAGGCCGGAAAGCAGGACTGCTACCGATAGGTTTGGATGAAGAAACGGTAACACCAGTATATGTGAACCTCAAAAAAACAAAACATTGTTTAGTATTGGGGCAGGCTCAAAAAGGAAAGACCAATGTTTTAAAAGTATTAGCCAATACTGCACTCTTTCAGGATAGTGAACATATCGCGATCTTTGATTCCATCGACAGGGGACTATCGAATCTGATGAGAGAAGACAGGGTCGTTTATATGGAAAATAAGGAGCATATATCCATGTGGCTAAACAGGATAGAAGAGTTATTCAGCTCAAGAGAAGAGCAATATCACTTGTCCATACAAAAGGGAAGCTCTCTCCCATCTTTCTCACCTGTAATGCTGATTGTAGATGGGTATGCAAGGTTCCTCCAACATCTTGATCCTCTTCTCCAGGACAGGATTGTAAAGTGTATGAAAAACTATAGTCACCTAGGTTTTTCTATGATTGTATCTGGAAATAACAGTGAGTTGACAAAGGGCTATGACACATTGACTGTCGAAATGAAACAAATTAGACAAGCCCTTGTATTGATGAAGAAGTCAGAACAAACCTTGTTCACACTCAGTTATGACCGAAGGGAGCCAGAGATTCAACCAGGATTCGGTTACTATGTTGAAAATGGAAAAGAAACAAAAATTCAAATACCGCTTATGGTAACGGAAAGGAAAGTACACGCATGACAGAAAAAGTAAGTTTGTTTAAACTTTTAATCGCGGTCATGATGATTCTTGCAACTCCTCTTCTATTTTTTCGTTCAGTAGGTGAAAACCCCCTGAAAGTAAAAGAAAACGCTACTCAATCCATTGCGATCGTGAATGAGGATGCAGGGACTGAAGTTGATGGGGAGCCCTTGGCATTTGGTGGGGATGTAACGTCTATACTAGAGGATCAATCTTCATTTGAATGGACAGTCGTAGGAAGAAGTGCAGGAGAAAATGGCCTTCAAAATTCAAAATATGATGCTGTTGTGTATATCCCTTCGGATTTCTCTGACAAAGTCATGACTTACGATGAAGAAAGACCTGAAAAAACAAACCTGAATTACAAAATACAGAGTCAGCTAAATGCCGTGAATAAGGAAAAGGTATTGTTGGAAATCGAAAAGGCAACCAAAAGGGTCAATCACAAAATGTCCTCCCTTTATTGGAATTATGTTTCCTCAGATATGGAAAACATACGAGCTGAATTCGATGAGATCCTACAGAAAGAGCAGGCATTTCAGGAAACTATGTTAGCATTCTATAAACCTAGCTCAAAAGACCTTGCCGGTCAGATACAACAGCAGACAGCGATGTTATCGAATCTGCAGAACTCCATCCAAGAAGCTGACAGCAGGACACCACAACAGCAGGATACATTGGAATCCTTTGAAAGGAGCCTGTCAAGCTTTGTGGAATATGTGAATGAATATAGAGAATACCAAGATAATCAGAAACAATTATTAGCTGATATTCAGTCACAGTCTGTTCAGTTGATCAATAAATCAACCGAGAACCAGCAACCCCGTTACCTAAAATCAAAGTCCTTTTTCACCGAGCGAAGTGATGAAGTAACAACTGGTCTGACACAGATTGACAATGGGATGAAAAACAATCAACAGATGTTTACAGACCTGCAACAGACCAGGTTTGAAGAGGTAGCCAGACAGGTGGATGACTTCTACTCACTTCAAGAAAGGGTGCTGGATTTTTACCAACAATTGCAGGACACCACGACTTTAAATGGTCTACAGGGCAATATATTTGAATTGAATAATGAATTGTCTGAAGGAGATGGAGGAATATTTAATCCTCCGCCAGAAAGTGACATACCGAAACCGACTACAGATAAAGAGGAGACATTTCCTCAGCAAGTCGTCATTTCATCTCAGGAAGGGGAACAGGAACCAGGGAAACCAAATGATCCCACCCCTCATCCTCCCAATTTAAGCGATGAGATAACCGAGCTTGAATTGATATCTACAGAAATGGATGAGTTGAAGAATACGCTGAAAAATCTAACAGAACCCACTGCTGAAGAAATCAATTTAGCCGTGAATAATATTCAGACCATCAATGAACGGATCTTGCAAGTCCGTACGAGTCTGCAGGGCAAAAATAATCAGTCTGAAAACCCTCTTCAGGCAGAGGTTGATAGGCTATTGAGAGAGGTATCAAAACTTCTTGAGGATAATCAGACTCTTATTGACAAGGTTGATGAGTTGACCCGGCAAATTGAGTCCTTGACGTCCGAAAATAAAGAGCTCAAAGAACAGGTGAAAACATTAATAGAAACAAATGAAGAATTGATGAAGCAATTGGAAATGTTCTCTGAGAACATTCATAATATCGTTGCTGCGATAGAAGATAAGGAAATGTCTATCTTGAATTCGGCAGCCCTATCAGAAAACAGACGTAATGCATTGTCAGGGTATTTTGCCCGCGGGATCAATAATTATAAGCTCATGAATCTTCTGAAGTATTATGCTTACCTGGATCGGTATGAAGCGACCTTAAACAGGATGCTGACTGAAAATGGCGTAAAAGCGACGGTTCTTCAAGATGAGGGTCTTAAAAACGAAGTAAATGAAATCCTGAAGGTAAGTAGTAGTGAACAATTAGAATGGGAAAAACTTAATGAAGGTTTACCTGATACGGAAGATGCATTGAATACGCTTCAAGATTCCTTTACGGTCTTTGCCGCAGAATATAATCAAATGCTCAATGACCAGCAAGAACAGCTTGATGAAAGCTTGAATGCAATCAATCAAGAAGCTCAAACTGTACTCAATCGTATTCAACAGCCTGAACAGCCTGCACCAAATCCAACATCAGGATCTACAGGTCCGGACTTGGTAGGGAATCAGAAACATATAGGGAGTGAAATCAGGTCTATCCATTCATTCCTGGATACAGTAAATGAGAGTCAAAGTACAATCGTTTCTTATACTAGCGAGCTACAATCAAATGTGACGAATGTTCAAACTGATGCTGATACATTGAATAACAAGTGGGCGACGAACGTGGCTTCCACTCAATTATTCCGTGATGATGTATTCAGTGTTCTTGGTAATGCTTTTGTGGATGGACAGTCAAATGGGTATGTATATGACTTCTTAACGAACCCTTTAAACGTGAAAGGGGAGGTGCCGGAAGAGAAGAGTGCGAGTGTGCTTCCACCGGTAGTCATACTATTCATCATCTTGATATCCAGCTTACTGATAGGTTATACAAGTTACTATTTTCAACACGCACCCCGTTGGATACAAGGTGTGATCTTCATCCTATTAAATCTAATCGTAGGTTTCGTCATCAGTCTTTATGGACTTGATATTTATCCATTGGAAGAATCACGTTCAGTGGAATGGACAATTTTTACTATCTTACTATTATTAGCGGGTTCAGGTATAGTTCGCGTGGCGTTTTTCGCACATCGGTTATTAGGCTGGTTTGTGTCAGTAGGGCTGGTAGCCTTATTTGTTACTCCGTTATTGGCTTTGACGACACCTAATTTTCATTTTAAAGATCCAATGTCTACAGTGTATATGTCCATTCAATATGGATCAGAATCATTATTCAATCAAGCAGTAATCGTCTTGGCTTTAACGGTAATAGGATTAACCATTGTACAAATACTATTGGATAAACGATCAAACAAGCAATCAGGTGAGGGTGCTGAAGCCTATGAAGGCTAAGGATCTTTTCGTTATTAGTGTCATCATTAGCAGCATGTTCATGCTTGCGTCCCCGCCGATTTTGGCGAATACAGGCATCCATGAACTTACCCCCAACAACTATCAAGAAAAGAAGTTTAAGAAGAATGGTGATTTTATTCATGATCAGTCTTCAACTGATCAAAAGGTGAAGATTCCGGATGAGCAAAAGAACCTCACATTTAAAGGGTCAGCAAACACCAGGCTGACCGATCTGAAGGGGAACATTTTTCAAAGTGAAATGAGTGACACAAATACAATAAAAGCAAAGGCAGAAACACTGAAACTGTTTAGCAATGCAGAAACAGTGAGGCTTGCAAGTCTTGAAGGGGGAAGCAAATCTTCTTCCTCCTTATCTCTCTTAATATCAGTATTTGCTGGGATATGTGTCATTCTTCTAATCGCCGTCATGATCATATTGAATAAAACGACTCAAGGAAAACAAAGGTAGGATAATGGAGAAAGCGATTGGAATTTCTTAGTGGGAATCCTCATAGATATTTCATTTTAAAAGCCCAGAATGCAGTTAATCTGCATTCTGGGCTTTGTTGTACATGTGAATCACTTTTATAAAGTTACTCCTCAAGTTCTTTAATGAAAATTTTTACCGCTCCTCAAGTATCACAATAAACTCTCTCACCGCATGCGAAACATATCTCCCTTTTTTCGTAATGATCCCGAGATTCCAAGGCATCGTCGGATTCACAATCGGGATGGCTTTCACCACGCTTTGATCTACTTTATTGGATATGGACTCAGGGAAGATCGAAATCCCCAGGTTTTCTCCGATCATTTCACTGATGAAATCCCATTGAGAGCTTTCGTAGGCGATTTTCGGCTGGAATGCCGCTTTTCTGCACTCATGGATGATCATATCGTGGAGGGCGAAATCTTCACTGAACAAGATGAAGTCCTCGTCCTTCAGTTCGTTCATTTCGACTGAATCCTTACCGGCCAACCGGTGGGAAGAGTGGACAAATACCATGAGCTTTTCAGATAAGAAAGGGACGACATCAAACATGTCTTCATCCATAGGCAGGACGACCACCCCGAGGTCCAGCAATCCGTCTGCCACGTCCTGCTCTACTTTGTTTGCCCCGTGTTCATTGAGCTGGATATGGATGTTCGGGTAGATTTCCTTGAACCGTTTGATGATGCGGGGGAAAAATAAAAAACCGATTAGAGGGGGGATGCCAATCTTGATGGTCCCCCTTTTTAAATTCATTAAGTCATATAGGTGTGTTGAAAGGTGTTCGAGAGATTCTAAAATGACCTGCCCCTGCTCGTACACGATTTCTCCTGCTTCTGTCAGTTCGATCTGACGGGATGAACGGTCGATCAGCTCCATTTCAAGCTCCACTTCCAGGCTCTTGACCATCTTGCTCAGCGTCGGCTGTGAAAGGTGCAGGATATTGGATGCTTTCGTAAAACTTTTATATTTGGCCACTTCATTAAAATAGGAGAGCTGACGGATATCCATGAACATCATCCATTCTATAACTTTTATGCATACTACTTATAATATTAATTCATTTTACTTATTAATGAGAGAAGAGTAAACTTTCTTACGTTAAAAATTTTAGTGAAACGTTCACAGAGAGACGCGTGAAAGCGCACTCTCTTTTGTTTTTACCGGAAGAAAGGTGGAAAGGCATTGTTTAGTATTTTATTAGGCTTGATTCTGTTGATGGTCTTTGCTTATTTAGGATGGTCGATCATTTGGATCGCGCCGATTGTTGCAGGGATTGTCGCATTATTAAGCGGAATGGACTTGATGGATGCATATACGAATACATATATGTCCGGATTTGTGAATTTCGCCAAGCAGTGGTTCCCGATTTTCCTTCTCGGGGCTGTGTTTGGAAAGCTGATGGAGGACACGGGGGCAGCGAAATCCGTTGCCTATCAAATTACGAAAATGATCGGCGAGAAAAGGGCGATTCTCGGAGTTCTCGTCGCCGCAGCGGTGCTGACGTACGGAGGGGTAAGTCTCTTTGTCGTGGTATTCGCGATCTATCCGATCTCACTTGCATTATTCAGAAAAGCGAACATTTCAAGAAAGCTCATCGCGCCGACGATTGTGCTGGGTGCCTTCACCTTTACGATGACGGCCGTACCAGGCACACCGCAGATTCAGAATCTGATCCCGATGAAGACGTTCCAGACGTCTCCGATGGCCGGTTCCTTCATGGGGATCGTCGCATCCCTCATCATGGCAGTCGGCGGCTATTTCTGGCTTGTCAGCCGCCAAAGGAAAATGGCGGCAGCAGGTGATACATTCAAAGAAAGCAAACGTGCAGGGTCTGACGCGAAAGAAGAGGAAACGATGCCGAATTGGATCATTTCCTTATTGCCTTTGTTAGTGGTCGTCCTGTTGTTGAATGCAGTCAAATTGGACGCGATCCCATCACTGTTAGCAGGAATCATCCTGATCCTGCTGATCAATGTCAAACGGTATGAGAAGTTTATTCCTTCGATCAATGAAGGGGCAAAAGGTTCTGTCATGGCCATTATCAATACGAGTGCTGCCGTTGGATTCGGTGCAGTCGTGACGAGCGTACCGGACTTTGACCGGATTACGGACGTGTTGCTTGGGATCTCATCTAACCCATTAATCTCAGAATCTCTGATTGTCCAGATCCTTGCAATGATCACCGGTTCTGCTTCTGGCGGAATGGGAATCGCCATGCAGGCTCTTGGGGATACGTATTATCAGCTGTCCCAATCATCAGGCATCAGTCCTGAGGCCTTTCACCGCATGGCATCGATTTCATCGGGGGCATCGATCCTGCCCCATAACGGCGCGTTGCTGACGCTTCTAGCCGTCACAAACGTCACCCATAAAGACTGTTATAAAGATGTGTTTGTCGTTGGACTGATCATTCCTACAATCGCAATGATCGTAGGGATCATCATGGCAAGTATAGGGATTATTTAAATTTCAAAAGGAGTGAATGAACATGGTAGAAAATAAAGTGGTAGTCATTACAGGTTCTGCTAGCGGAATCGGATTTGAATTAGGTAAATCGTATGCAGAAAACGGAAGTAAAGTGGTCCTGACCGATTTGAATGCTGAAGGCGTAGAGAAAGCTGCAGAAGAGCTAAAAAGTCTTGGCTATGAAGCGATCGGCCTGAAAGCAGACGTGACAAGTGAAGACGATATCAAGAATATGATCGATACGGCATATAAGCAATACGGACGCATCGATGTGTTGATCAACAATGCGGGATTACAGCATGTATCTCCTCTTGAAGAATTTCCGACAGCAAAGTTCGAGCTTATGATCAACATCATGCTGACGGCACCCTTCATTGCCATTAAACACGTCCTGCCAATCATGAAGGAACAGAAATTCGGTCGGATCATCAATGTTTCATCCATTAATGGTCTAGTAGGATTTGCCGGCAAAGCAGCGTACAACAGTGCAAAGCACGGTGTCATCGGATTAACGAAAGTCGCAGCACTCGAGTCTGCTCCTTACGGGATCACAGTGAACTCGATCTGTCCTGGATATGTTGATACACCCCTTGTAAGAGGCCAGTTAAAGGACATCGCAACGACACGCAATGTTCCCCTTGAAAAAGTACTGGAAGAAGTCATCTACCCGTTAGTCCCTCAGAAACGCTTGCTTGATGTGAGTGAGATTGCTGATTATGCAATGTTCCTATCAAGTGACAAGGCAAAGAGTGTGACGGGTCAGGCAGTTGTCATCGACGGCGGATATACAGCACAATAATTTTTATGAAGTACTTACCCTGGCAGGGAAATCTGTCGGGGTATTTTTTTATCTTTATTTGATTTTCTTTTCCCTTATTTTCTTCATGATCATGTACGCCTTTATGTTTCGTTTCCAGTAGAATGGTAGTTTCAAAGATTTTTATCATAGTAGAATCATAGGGGAAGGGAGTAAATATATGTAAAAAAATCACTTGTTTACAAAAATGTATACTTGTAAACATAAATGTACACGAATGCAGACAATAATGTATACAAGTATACAAATACGTACACTTGTTGATTTGAAGGGATGTGTACATAAATCGTATACAACGATACAAAAATGTACACATCCCCTCCTCTCTTCCTGTCACATAATCGATAAAAAAGTAGCATTGACCGGAGCGCTGAAATTGTTTACTCTTTTAATAAGAGTTGAAATTTTTTGAAAAGTTTTTATTCATGAATGGAAGGATGATTGGAATGACGAATTCACGAATTGCAGCCATTGATGTTGGAAATGATTCTTTAAAAGGTATTTTTGGAAAGATGGACGCTGAGGTCAATATACCGAACGTGATCGCAAGGGATATTGAAGACAGACCGATTATCGGAATCGAGGAATTGGATACACAAGAACCTCTAGACGGCATACATATCCGTGTCCACTCCCCTACCCTGAAAGATAACAATGCGATTTATCGTGTAGGTCACCTGGCAGCGAAGAGCAATAACTCTACTGAACTGGATCCGGGCAGCAGTAAGTCGGAAGAAGATCAGACACTGATCATGCTGTTTGCTTCCATCGCACTGGACGCAGCGAGTAACGATACACAATTTAAAAAGAATAATAATGTAATAGAAGCAAATTATACGTTGGGCACAGGACTTCCTTTACGTGAAGTGAAAGAAGGAAAGGACGTCGGGTACCGTTCTAAATTACTAGGATCTGTCCACCAGGTGGAGTTCCTTGTCACGCCCCGTTATCAGGGGTTGAAAGTAAATATTAAATTTGATGAAGTGAAGGTGTACCCTGAAGGCTTTGCTGCATTCATCAATCTTGTGATGGATAATAACCTGAATATCATCAATAAAGATTTGATCGATAAGCGGATCCTGATTCAGGATATCGGCGGATTATCAACGGATATCGCAGTCATCAAGGACAGGAAAGTGGACGATGACAAGGCGCAGGGATTCAACCTTGGGGTTTCCGAATCTCTTGAACTGATCCGGGAAGAAATCCGCTCAAGGCACGGCATCGAGCTCGACAGCCGCCGGGACGTGGTGGAGATCATCACGAAGAAAAATGATCGCAACCATATCATGGTCAAAGGCAGTCGGACAAGCGTCCATGACATCGTGGATCGCATCATGCTTGAGCTTGCCAAGAAGCAATACCGTCACCTGCGCAATATGTGGCAAAAGAACTCCCAGACGGAGATCTGCTACTTCATCGGCGGTGGATCAAGCGTATTAAAAGAATATATCAAGACGCTCAATAACAATCTTGATGGATACAATATCGATTTCTTTGAAGATGAAAAAGAGAGCATCTGGATGATGGCCAATGCTTATTACAAGCTCATCGCCGACTTTTCAAGAAAGGCCCAGAAGGCCTCTCAGCAGCAAGAAGAACAAAAATTAGCGAAAACCAAATAGGGTGATGGTATGAAAGACAAAGGGATGTCGAGGGGGCAGCCGATCACATTTAGGCTTCCTTCAGATACACCTGATCATGTATTAAAGCATCTGCAGAAGCTAAAGGAAACAGAGAAACGGAACTTCTCGAGCAAAATTGCAGAGCTTGTGCTGAATGGTGTGAATGATACGATTTCCAGGCAGCGTGAAGCGATCACGATCCCCCTCCCAAAAGGGTTGGAAAAGTCGCAGCGGGATTGGTTGAAGCACGAACACTCAGAGGCCCTTCTCGGAAGCATCGTTTATCAATTATTATCCAATCCCGTCCGGACTGCGTCCCTGCTTGCTTCCTTAAGCAGCAATGCACTGGATATCGATGAAGCCCTCTATCTTCAGGAAGAATCGGCTGCAGGCAATGAGCCCTCCCATGAATGGCATATCGAGCAGGTCATCGAAGAATCAGAGGAAGAAGTGGATGACCGTTCCCATTCAACCGATGAAGAGCTCGACAATTTCGATTGGGAAAGCGCCGTGAAGCCTGAGGTGGAGAAGGTAGAAGAACCGGAAGAAACGATGGAAGATCTTTTAGGGGATTTTCTTTCGCAGATGAATAAATAGAAAAGAACCTGAAGCATGGCGAAACCGCTGATGCTTCAGGTTCTTTTTTATTGATCCCCTTTATTTCCCGGGGAGGAATCGCTGATCCGTTGAACGAGTTAAACGAGTATGATCCACAGCAATAAAGTGAAAACGAGTGCCGTTACCCCTTGAACAAGCGTGGCGGCGGTCTGTGCTTTGTACGCATCGGTGACTTTCATGCCGCTGAACTGGGTGACGACCCAGAAATAGCTGTCATTCACATGGCTGACCGTCATTGCACCTGCCCCGATAGACATGACGACCAGTGCAAGTGGGACTGCCCCATCGATCCCCATTTGTGGAAGGAGGGGAGCGATCAGGGACGAAGTGATGACGAGTGCAGCAGTTGATGACCCTTGTGCAGATTTCAAAAGGGCAGCGACCACGAATGGGATGAGAAGGACAAGCGCACCGGAAAGCAGTCCGCCGTCGGCAATGCCCTGGATCAATTCGGCAACGGGGGTTGCCTTGATTACGGATCCGAATGCCCCGCCGGCACCGGTGATCAATAAAATATTGGTGGCGTCTTTCATTCCTTGCGTCACCCAACCGTTCAGGGTTTCTTCATTCCATTTCGGCATGAGGAAAAAGGCAGCCAGCACGCCGATCAGCAGCGCGACGACAGGGGATCCGACGAATAATAGTCCATCAGCCAACCCGCCTTCCCATTGGAAGAAGCTCACGACAGACCCTGCACCAATCAACAGGATCGGCAGAACGATCGGGGCAAAGGATTTGAACGTAGAAGGGAGCTCTCCAAAGGATTTGATGATTTCATCATAATCAAGCTCTAGATCCCCTTCTCCTTCAATTTCGATCTTGTCGGCGACTTTAACGGCCCATAGATAGCCGGCCAAAATCGTCGGAATGGCAACGATCAGACCAATTAAGATGATTGTGCCCAAATAGTCACTTGCGCCAATATTCCCGGCGGCAGCAATCGGTCCTGGCGTAGGCGGCACCAATGTATGGGTCGCATATAACCCGGTTGCCAGCGCGACCGACATGGAAGCGAGCGTCACCTTGGCACGTTTGGCCAGTGCTTTTTTCAAGCTTGAAAGAATGACGTAACCGGAGTCACAGAAGACGGGGATGCTGACGATCGCCCCGATCAGAGACATGGCCAGTTGCGGCCGCTTTTCACCGACTAAGCGGAGGACGACTTCAGCCATCCTCAACGCTGCGCCAGACTTCTCAAGAATCGTACCGATAATCGTACCGGCGACGATGACGATTCCGATGTATCCCATCAGTCCGCCGAATCCTGCGTTCACCGATTCCACCACGGTAGCCAGTGGCAGCCCGGCGAAAATTCCGACTAAGAATGCTGCAAAAAGTAAAGATAAAAACGGTTGAAGCTTTAATTTAGCCGTTGTGAAGATGATAAATCCTACCCCTAGGACGATGACCGTGAATAACCATATTCCAGACATTTGATTTCCCCCTTTATGTTTATAACCCCTTTGTAACTTTAAGCATACGTGCGATATTCCTTGTTTCATGGTAAAGCAGCTCTTCGACCCGATCGAAGCTTTCTTGTAATGACATGGGACCGGACGCGATGGAATGACAGCTGGTGAAATGTTCGTATAACGCTTCATAGCCTTTTCCCAGGCTGCCGGCAAGAAGTGAGACAGGCTTGTGATGCTCATTCGCCAGTGTTGAGATAAAAAATGGCAGTTTGCCGAAAAGCGTTTGATGATCGCTTTGACCTTCCCCGGTAAGGATCCAATCTGCCTTTTCAATGGCAGTTTGAAGACCGGCTGCGTCCGCGACCACTTTTGCGCCGGATGCGATGCGGCCATTGAGGTGCAGGAAGGCAAAACCGAGGCCTCCGGCGGCACCGGCTCCATTTGCTCCATGAAAATCGACGCCTCTATCCTGTTGAAGCAGTTGGCTGAAAGAAAGGAGCTGATGATCGAGTGCTTTTACCTGTTCTCCATTTGCCCCTTTTTGTGGACCGAATATGGCAGAGGCCCCTGTTTCTCCGCATAACGGATTGTCGACATCCGATGCGATCAGAAAGGTACATTCGTTTACGAGAGGATGAATGGTACCCCACTCAACCCGGGAGATGCTCTGAAGATCACGGCCGAATTTTCCAACCGGTTTCCCATTTTCATCGAGGAAGGTCACGCCAAGCGCCTGAAGCATCGCAAAACCGCCGTCATTTGTGGCACTGCCTCCAAGTGCGATGATAAACGAACGGCAGCCGTCTTCCATCGCCGTTTTGATGACTTCTCCAATCCCGTAAGAAGTGGTGTGACAGGGATTCCGTTTCTCGGCCGGTACCATTGTAAGTCCTGCGATTGAAGCGACTTCAATGACGGCTGTTTTGTCATCTCCCAATACACCGTACTCTGTAGAAACGGGAACACCGAGAGGTCCGGTGGCTTTCGTCTGGACCCTTTTTCCCCCTGTCGCATAGATCAAGGTTTCGAGCGTCCCTTCACCGCCGTCAGCCATGGGAATGACGGTAGTATGGAAAGCTGTGGATTCATCACGAAAAGCCTTTTCTATCACGGTTCCAACTTCAATTGAGCGTAAACTTCCTTTAAATGAATCTGGGGCAATCAGTATATTCATAGCGGCTCCTTTTTTCAGAAAATATAATCTATTCATCCATTTAATCAAGTTTAGTAAGCGTTTACAATGTTGCGGGGACTAAATTTTTCCCGCTGAAAAAGAAAAAGATTGTGCAAATGCACAATCATCTAATGAGATCATCGGTTGATTTCGAGCATGATCAAGATGAAGCGGAGTAAAATGGCGTCATCGAATCGACGGGGATTCAGACCGGTCGCATTTTCAACGCTTTCGAGTCTATATAGCAGGGTGTTGCGATGAATATGAAGTGCTTCGGCGGTTTCTTTCATGTTCAATTGACAGTCAAATAACGTTTGCAAGGTCAGTCTCAAGGTCGGGCTGAGTTGAAAGGCTTGGTCTTCGTAACGGTTCATGAACGCTTTGCGGATTTCAAGGGGGATCTGCTTGATGAAATCCATAATCCCCCAGTCCTGTATATGAACCGTGGTGAATTGAGGGAAGCTCTGTTGCAGTTCAAGGGAGTTTGAAGCTTCCACATAGGATTGTCTGTACCCTGAAACCCCTTCATAGGCGTTCCCAATCCCGGCCCTTACGGCGTATCTCTTCTCCTGTAAATGACGGAGCAGCCGTTCCGTCAGGCGTATCGCTTCGTCTTTGTTTGCGCTGCGGCCCGGAAGCCCAATGATACAGCGGGTATCTGAAATAAAGGACTGGAATGATACATCAGGCAGCTGGAGCTGGATTCTCCTTAACAATTCTTCCTTGACCGCAGAAAGGGGAAGAATGGCAGTGGAATGAGCATTTAAGTCCTCAAATTGAAAGAGGATGGCTTGGACGTCCTGACCCGTATCAAGGTGCAGATAGTGATGGGCGAACGACTCCGTTTTCCGTTTGTCAAAATAATGGGGATGAACAATGTCCAGCAGCCAGTTATCCATCAATGTTTTTTGATGTTGCAATTGATTATGGAAATGGACCTGCTGAATCATGACTTCGACCGTTACTTTCACAATCTGGACGAACTGCTCCAGTTCCTGGGGGGATCCTGTCACGCCGATGACACCGATTGTTTCACCGAGGAATTCAATCGGAAGGTTGATCCCTTCCTTGGAACCGTGGTACTTGTCCATATCTTCTTTGTAAATGATGAAGGGCTTTTTTTCTTTCAAAACATGGAGGGCCCCTTCGTGCACTTGATCCTTGCGCCCGGGATCGGTGCTAGCCACAATGACGCCGGACTCATTCATCATATTGATATTGTAGTGAACGATCGTCTTCAGTTTAGAAATGATCGGATAAGCTAATTCTTCCGTCAGATGCATCGTATCCACCCCGTTATATGTATTCCTTTCATTCTAGCATAGGTTTTCCCTGTGCAGGGCGGGGGTATAGAAGAGTATAAAAGGAGGTTACCTTCATGAAACGACTCATTGGCAGACTGATCAAATGGGGACCGATTATTTACCCGATTTATAAGAAGTACCGGAATAAGAGAAGACATAAGAAATCGATGACGTATTAAAAAGAACAGCCGATGAATGGCTGTTCTTTTTGTGTGCAAAAAAAGGGGCGGGGACATCACTAAGGCCTTTTATTCAAAATACGAACTTCTATAAAGCACAAAAAATCCGAACGAAGTAAATTCTCAACTTCGCTCGGATTTTTCATTGGCGGGCACTCTTTTGTCCCGGCCTTATTGTTCTATTAATGAGAAGTTTTTCTCATTCCTCTTAGCAGCAGGCTTAATAGGAAGACGAAGATGATGGCTCCGATCAACGCCGGGATGATGGCGATGCCTGCAAGGGATGGGCCGAAGCTTCCAAGGAGTTCTCCTCCGATCCAGGCACCGATGATCCCGGCGACGATATTCCCGATGACGCCGCCTGGCACGTCTTTACCAAGGATAAGTCCAGCTAACCAGCCGATGATTCCTCCGACAATCAAATATAAAATAATACCCATTTTTCTTACCTCCATAATTGATTTTGTATGTTGTTATAAGGTGATTTCCCCGTTTTTGAGGAATCAAAACCTAATACGTAGTCACTTGGAAAATTTTCTGGAGGATGTACATGATATATTTGAATGCCGGAAGTTTATCTTGATACTCCTCATATTCAACCGTGTACGTCCCGTCTTCATTGTTCCAGATTCGTTTGAAATAGGTGTCTATTTCATTCATGGTTTCACTGTCGGCAGGTGCTGTGAGCTTGAGGTTTTCTTCCAGGTTATAATCATCCATATTCCTGGATGTGTAATTACCGGATCCGCCGATCACGGTGCTTTCTTCAGCGCCTTTCACATAGATGAGCTTCGTATGATACTGCTCTTTGTTCGTGTGATACCATCTGATGGTGATTTGGTCACTCTCGAGCTTTCGGAGTTCGGCTGCGATCGGGAGGTTCGGCAGGCCGATTTTCTGCTGTCCGAACGCATTTTGATTGGGATCGAGCACCATGCGAATGTCTACGCCCCGCCCAGCCGCATCTTCTATTGCGTCAATGATATCCCGGTCAGCGAGGTAGAACATCCCGATCCAGGCTTCGTCCCCTTTTTTGGCATGATCGAGTGCATCGACCACCCCTTTTTGGATTTCCCGCTCGGTCAGGATCTGTGCTTTAACCGAAGACTTGCCGGGAGAGAGTGTCGTGATGGTTTCGTCCAATTCCTGCTCTGTCGGGAAAGCATCAAGATTTCCGCCTGAGAACCTGGCGACAGCTTTTTCTGCCTTGACCATATCTTTCAAAATTTCCCCTTTCACCTTAAATCCGATATTTGAGTGAAATCCACTGGCATCATGGGGATTCGCAGAAAGGATAAGCCCTTCATTTTCCGTGATGACGATTTTCCGGTGGTTAGCTTTGATATTCAATAGCTTCAAGTAGGACCTCATTGTGACTTTGGGGGCAGATGGGGCCAATGGATTCGGCAGCCATCCATAGCCGTCCTGTCCGAACCAGCCAAGCATACTACGCCAGACGCCGGAATAAAGGATGTTAGGGTCCCTGAGGCGGTTAAGGTCAGTGAAGACAACTTCGGCACCGAGTTTTCTCAACGGTTCAATTTGTCTCGCCATATGCGAGTTGTAGGTTGTATTGATTTCATCACTGATAAAGACCACTTTCAGCTCAGGATTCTTTTTCATTTGTTCTTTGATCTTTCGGGATAAGGTTTCACTGATTTGCGGGTAATCCCGGTCTCCCTTTGTGTAGCCGTTCACTAGGAATAAGTCCAGGATGAGGAAATCCTCGGCGTTTTCGATCGTGCTGTATACTTCATCAAAGATGGACTGATCATATATCTCTTTTCCGTCCTTTTGATAGGTAAGATCATAAAGGAAATCCACGTCCTTTTCCGGGATCTCATAAGTATGTCCTGCGTAGGAGATGCCCGGCGGCAGCGGCTTGACCCTGTGATAGGTCATGACGATTGCGAGGATCAGGATGACGGCACCTCCAATCCACCAGCGTTTCTTCTTATACCATTTTCTCTTAGTATTCAAGTTCATTCCCCTGTTCTACTGTTTTTCTCTTACTATACCCATATTGGTAAGGGGAGAATCCTGCCATGAAAAAAACGCCGGGCAGAAAGCTGCCTGGCGTTCAAATCAATCGTATTTGATCCGCTGTTGATAGGTAAACAGGAGAATGAGTGACAGGATCATCAAGAGGATGAGGACCAGGAAGGTATGCTGAAAGGAGCTTACCGGGAAGTCTGCACCCCCTGATTCGACTATGATGCCGCCTAGGACAGAGCCTGATGCGCTGCCGACGAAGTGGATGAGCTGTTTCATTCCGATTCCGGAAGCCGTCAATTCTTTCGGCATGATCCGTGACACTTCGTTTGTGGAGCTCGATGAAAGACTCGAAAATCCGAAACTTGTAAACATGTACGCAGCCATGATCATGTATTCACTTTGCGGTGACAGGAGGTAGAATAAAATCGTCGACACGATGAGAAGGATATGGGCGAGAAACATCACCCTGATATTCCCGTAGTGGTCGATCAGCCTTCCCACATAGATGGCAGCCACCGCAGACAGCATCGCACCCGGAAAAATGATGAATCCGACGGCGGTAGGATTCTTGCCGAAAACATGCTGCAGCATAAGCGGCATGACGATCAAGATGGAGAAGTGGGTGGCGAATCCAAGGAAGCTCATATAGAGAAGCTGTCTGTATCCTTTATTCCGAATCAAAGCCGGCTGTATGAAGGGGATTTCAATGCGATGGATGCGGAACCATAATCCACCGAGTGAGATGACCGCTCCTGCGAAATAAATCCATTGATAGGTAGAGATGAAGAGTAGGAAAAACGTAATCCCGATTCCGGTCAACAACCCTCCCCACACATCGAAATATCCTTTCTTTGTTCCTTCGTCCGGCAGGATCCGGTAGAGCACCGGGATCATTCCAAGGACACACAATGTGATTAAAAATAAATAATTCCAATTGAAATGATCGGTAATCACCCCGCCGACAACCGGTCCCAACCCAAATCCAAGGGATGAAGCTGAAGCGATCATGGCGAGTGCCCGGCCCCTTCTATGCATAGGGATGAACCGTCCGGCAAACACCATTGACAAACCTGGAATCGCTGCTGCCCCAGCCGCTTGCAAAAGACGTGAGACCAGAAGCCATGCGAAAGAATCGGCGAAGAATCCGGTAAAAGAAGCAAGACCGAAAATAGAAATACCGAGGATCAGCAATCGTTTAATCGGTATATAATCAGCCAGGCGGGTATAAGTGATGGTGCATATGGCAAGGACAATCGAGTAGCCCGATACAATCCATGCGCCCTCAGACGGTTTCAGTGAGAAATCTTTTAAGACATTCGGCAGTGCGACGTTGAACATCGTCGTATTCATGACCACAAGCCAGATCGTCAGGCTTAAGAAAAGGATCGTCCTCGTATGGGAAGAGGAATGTTGGTCTTCAGCCATGCTTGATCACCTCCTGTATATATTTAGATACTCGAAGGGAATATACCATAAAGCTCCAAGGATGAAAAAGAATTCGCCTGCCTGCAAACCGGCAGAAAAAAGTTTAATTTTTGAAAAAGAGTCTATTATATTTAAAAGAATCTGTGAGGAGGATCTGTATGTCTAAACTCAATATAAAAGCGTTTGTGTTTGATGCGTACGGGACGTTATTCGATGTCCATTCCGTGATTGAAAAATGCAATGAATTGTTCCCCGATAAAGGGGAGGAAATCAGTCAGGTGTGGCGTCAGAAGCAGCTGGAGTACAGCTTTCTCCGTCAGCTGATGGGTACGTATGCGACGTTCTTCTCCATCACGAAGGATGCTCTTCACTATGCTTGTGTCCAAGCGGAAGTTGATCTTACTGATGAAAAGGAAAAGGTATTATTAGAGGCGTATTTAAAGCTCACTCACTATGATGAAGTGGAAAGTGTATTGGACCGGCTTCAATCATATCAAACAGCGATTTTTTCAAATGGCTCCCCTGACATGCTTTCACCACTAGTGGATCAGTCCCCGTTTTCTCACTTACTGGATAGGGTGCTGACAGTGAATGAAGTGAAGCAGTTCAAGCCGACACCGATGTCTTACCAGCTGGTGCTGAAGGAGCTTGGCGTCAAAAGGGAGGAAGTGCTGTTCATGTCGTCGAATCCATGGGATATTGCAGGAGCCGCAAACTTCGGATTCAACACAGCCTGGATCAACCGACAGGATAAGGTAATGGATGAACTGGGCGTGAAACCTGATTATGTGTACAAAGATCTGACTGGCATCACCGAACATATCAACTAAGGAAAGGTCTGTCTCCTGATGGGGGACGGACCTTTGTCCTTTTAAGGTCACTTGAAGAATCTTCCCCCTCCCATTCCGTGATCATTCATTGTATAGTACAGATAGATGATTCGATCCCGTTTTAGCAGGAATATCATACAAGAAGATCGAAAACGGACTGTATGCTTTCAAAAGGGAGGATTTCCATGACTGAAAAGATGATCCCGGTATCTGGTGTCGAAGTGGATTCGGAAACAAGATGCAAGCATTATCGGACAAAGGCAGATATCATTGCCATTAAATTTAAATGCTGTGACACGTACTACCCTTGCCATGCCTGCCATGATGAAGTGGCTGACCATGCCCCCGTGCTGTGGTCGGCTGATGAATGGAACGCAAAAGCGATTCTTTGCGGCGCATGCAAGGGCGAGTTGACGATTTTACAATATATGAATTGCCAATCGGTCTGTCCCCACTGCCAGGCATCCTTCAACCCGGGCTGCCAAAATCATTATCATCTCTATTTTGAGGGGTGAAGTGAAATGAAAAATGTTGAGACCGCAATATTTGCAGGCGGCTGTTTCTGGTGTATGGTGGAGCCGTTTGAAGATCAGGAGGGGATCAAGTCGGTCGTATCCGGTTACACCGGAGGATCGACGGAGAACCCGTCATATAAAGAAGTGGTTTCTGGAGAAAGTGGCCATTATGAAGCGGTGCAGATCACGTTCGATCCGGGCATATTCCCGTATGAACAGCTACTTGACCTGTACTGGAGGCAGATCGACCCGACCGATCCCGGTGGGCAGTTCAAGGATCGGGGAAGTTCTTACCGGACCGCCATTTTCTATCACAATGATCATCAAAGGGAGCTGGCTGAAAGATCGAAGGAACTGCTTGAAGAGAGCGGAAAGTTCACGGATCCGATTGTGACAGAAATCCTGCCGGCAAGACCGTTCTACCGTGCCGAAGAGTATCACCAGGAATTTCATAGGAAAAACGCCTTCCGTTATGCTCTCTACAAGAGGAGCAGGGAAGATTTTCTGAAGAAGTATTGGCCGAAAGACCGGTCTTATTTAAAGAAACAGCTGTCAGATCTGCAATACTTCGTCACCCAGGAAAACGGGACCGAGCCTCCCTATGAAAATGAGTATTGGGATAATACCCGGGAAGGAATATATGTGGATATTGTATCAGGAGAGCCGATATTTACTTCCAGGGATCAATATGACAGCGGCTGTGGCTGGCCAAGCTTTACAAAGCCGGTGATGGATGCAAGCGTAAACGAGCGATATGACCTTTCCCACCGCTCCACCCGGGTGGAAGTGAGAAGCAGGGAAGCGGATTCCCATCTCGGCCATGTCTTTACCGACGGACCGGGACCAAAGGGTCTGAGGTATTGCATCAACTCTGCCGCATTGAGATTCATCCCGAAAGAGAAGCTCGAAGAAGAAGGATACGGGGATTTTTTGCTTTTATTTCGTGGAACGTAAGAGACATGGCGGAGCGCCATATCTCTTTTTTACCTTTCAGTCTTGGACCAAAGGTCTTCAATGCCTTGGACCCTTTTGATGGACGTGATGGTCCCCTGGTGCAGTCCTTCGTGCCAGTTGGCGAATGACAGCACTTCACCGATCGTGGTGAATGTCGTGTTGCCGCCAAGCACAAACGGTTTCTCCCCGGTCTCATCAAGGCGGCCGGAGAATGTTTCCCTCAGGCGCTTCGGCTGTGCCTCAAGATGTTCCCTCAGTTCCGCCAAAGATGGAGGGACAAGCGTGCCCCATGTTTCAGGACTTGTGTTGAAACTGAACAGCTCATCATACGTTGGCGGAAGAGATTTCTGTTCGTTTTCCCCTGCGAAAGAGTAAACAAGGTTCTCATGAGATAAAAGGATATGCCCCAGGTTCCATCGGATCGAATTCCTGAATCCTGAAGGTATCTCGTCTGCATGTGCTTCCGTCGTCGTATCCAGTGCCGCGATGGTCCGCTGGCGGATAAAATCCATCTGTTGAAAAAGCATGTGATCATTCATATGTATACCCCCTTTCCCTTACATATTCGGGGTATGGCCGTTGATTCCTCTTCATAACTCATGAAAAAAGACTAACCTTGCTTGTAAAGGTTAGTCTTTCAGTTCGGGTCCTGCTATGGTGGCTAATCCTGCGGGCGGTTCTTCTTCGTGTTTTCCTGCCCGGTTGTGAACTCCACCAATTCAGAGCTCGTACGATTTCCTTTTTTCGCATTCGTATTGCTTTGGGCATTGCGGTTGCCTTTTTTAGTGCGACCCATCGATATCATCCTTCCCTGATTTAGTCACTGAAGCATTTATAGTGTGGGGAGAATGTCAGGAAATATTCTCAAAGGGAAAGCGACAAAATATGTCATTATCCTTGTATGGTCCGGTTATTTCCCCGGCTATATTCGACACGAGTTGATCAGAGGTCCGTCCCTCCATTGAAGGTTGGGAGTGGTTCCTTGGCAGGGCCTTCAAGGACGGTGCCGTCGATGGAGAAGCGGGAGCCGTGGCATGGGCAGTCCCATGTGTGGTCTCCGTGGTTCCATTCTGTTTCGCAGCCGAGGTGGGTGCAGGTGGCATCGACGAGGTGAAGTTTTCCGGCTTCATCCCTGTAGCCCCCACAGCGTCGCCCTTTATGGTTGACGATTGCGCCTTCCCCCTTCTTAAGCTCTCCTGGCTTCATGGTTGGAATCTGCAACTTTCCTGATATGAATTCAACGGCAACATTCGTGTTTTCCATAATGAAATGTTTGATGCTTGGATCTGCCGTAAACCTGGATGGGGTATACAGGTCGGCGTAAATATGATGATTTCCAAGGATCTGGTCAGAGAGGATTTGCCCGGCAAGCGTGCCTGAGGTCATGCCCCATTTATTGAATCCTGTTGCCACAAAGATTGAAGAATGTTTCTCCGTCAATTTTCCGATGTAAGGGACTTTATCCAATGTGATCAGGTCCTGGGCAGACCATCGGTAACGGACTTCCTCCACGCCGATCACTTCTTCCCCGAATGCTTTCAGGGCATCATAGTGTTCGGTTGTATCTCTTCCTTGGCCGGCCTTGTGCTTTTCCCCTCCGATCAGGATGAGTTCCTCTCCACTCTGACCGATGGCAGCGCGCAGCGAACGGACAGGATCTTCGGCACTTAAGTACATGCCTCCCGGGAAGGTGTTCTTCGCTTTGACCCCAAGGATGTACGACCGTTCAGCGTGCATCTTCGTGAAATAGAAGCCCATTCCATCGTAAAAAGGAAAGTGGGTGCATATGACCGCATACTCACTGTCCAGATGGTAGCCGTCTGCTGTCACGACCTGGGTGCTGTTCCCTTCATTGATAGTTTTGGCCGCCGTCCCTTCGAAGATCTGACCGCCCATTGATGTATATGCATCAATCAAGGCCTTTAAGTATTTCAGGGGATGAAACTGAGCCTGATCTTTCATCACGACGGCATTATTGATGGGCATGTCGATAGGCAATTCGTTGACAAGCTCCCCGTTGATCCCGAGCTTTTGATAAGCTTCGTATTCCTTTGCGACCTTTTTGGCATAATGGTCCGACGTCGAGTAGATATAGGAATCTTCATGTGAAAAGTGACAATCGATGTGAAGGGTTTCGACTGTTTCCTTGATGAATTGTAGGGCTTTCGTTTGAGATCGATAATACTTCCTTGCAAATTCCTCCCCGAAATGGTGGATGAGTTCATCGTAGATCAATCCGTGCTGTGCAGAAATTTTAGCTGTGGTATGCCCCGTTGTTCCGTTCAAAAGACGGCCGGCTTCAATAAGGGCCACCTTTTTCCCGCCTTTGGCAAGCAGGTATGCAGTCGTCATGCCTGCGATCCCGCCGCCGACCACGGTGACATCCGGTTTAATATTCTGATCAAGTTTCTTGAAAGAGGGCAGTGCGGCGGTTTCCCGCCAATAGGGTTCAGGTGTGCCGGGAAAAGCTTTGTCAGATTGAAAGTCCATGATAACGCTCCTTTATCTTTCGCTTCCCTATCATTCTCTCCCCGTGATCAAGAAAAAATAAGTCCGATAACAAAAAAGACTGACCCGTCATGGAGTCAGTCTCATCAGATGATTCATTATGCAGTTCCGTATTTCTCGGCAGAATCGACGGTCTGTTTTAGCAGCATGGAGATGGTGACAGGGCCCACACCGCCGGGAACAGGGGTGATGGCGCTTGCCTTTTCGTAGCATGCTTCATAGTCGACGTCACCGACATTGCCTTTGTTGTAGCCGGCATCCAGGACGACAGCTCCTTCTTTTAACCAGTCACCTTTGATGAAGTTCGGCTTCCCGACAGCTGCGACGACGATATCGGCATGTGCGAGCATGGCAGGTAGATCCTCTGTATACGAATGACATGTCGTGACCGTGGCGTTCCGGTTCAATAACATCATCGAAACCGGCTTTCCGAGGATCGGGCTTCTTCCAACCACGACGGCATGCTTCCCTTCAAGGGATACACCATAATAATCGATGATGCTCATGATCGCAGCCGGCGTGCAGGATGGATATTCACCGAATCCCAATGAGTTTTGACCGAAGCCCTGACTTGTGACCCCGTCCACATCTTTTTCTATGGAGATGGCTTCAAAAGCCGCCCGCTCATCGATATGGTCGGGAACAGGGTGCTGTAAGAGAATCCCATGGACCGAAGTATCCTCATTCAGCTCGTTGATGATATCAAGCAGTTCCTCCGTTGTCGTTTCTTTCGGGAGGTGGATCCTTCTTGATTCCATCCCGATTTTCCCACAGGCATTCCCTTTCATTTTGACATACGTGGCAGACGACGGATCGTCCCCGACAAGCACTGTCGCGAGACAAGGGGTGATGCCCTTCTCTTTTAATTCAGCGACCCTCGACTTCAGGCTTTCTTTTACCTCAGATGCTACAAGTTTCCCGTCTAATACTAGTGGTTCCACTGCAATCCCTCCTGATTATAGTAAAAAAAGACAAGGGTTCCCCCTTGCCTTCTGCCCAGGCGAACGGCTAATGGCTTCAATTTCGTACGATTCGCAGCTCCCTTGTGGTTGATTCCACGTTTTCGCCAGTCACTGCTTCATTTATGTTTGCTCAATTTGATTGTAACACGAATATAAAATTAATTTCTAGTAGTAATGTTCGTGTTTTTGTAAAAACTACATCAAAAGACTGAGAGAAGACTCCTTCTAATTCCGTACCTTCTTTGCCTTCCAATAGATGATGCAGGCTGATGGCGGGTCTTATACACTGTAGGGACTTTGAAGAAGGTAAGGAGATTTAAAATGAAATTGCATCACATTGGCATGAATGTCAAAAGTCTGGAACAGTCCAAGGCATTCTATCAAACCTATTTTGGATTCGAGGAAGAAATGTACCTGGAATGGGGATGCGAAAGTATCCTTTTTCTGAAAAAAGAAGATTTCCGGCTTGAGCTGATAGAAGAAGCGGGAGAAGAAAGGGGAACGGGACGGACTTTTGTTCATATTGCCTTGAGTGTAGAGAACCTGGAATATGAGCTTGAGGTCTTGAAAAGTAAGGGGCTGCTGCCTGTCGAAGGTCCGCTCCTTCTTGAAAATGGATGGAAGGTCGCCTTTTTCTTTGGACCTGAAGGGGAAATCATTGAGCTTGTTGAGGAAGGTTGAGGTTGATTTCTCTATGTAAAGCCTGGTGGGAAGATACATTTTTACCAGGCTGTTAACCCCACCAACCCCATAGGTTTTATGAAATTTTTTTGTCGTGGATTCTGTGATACAGTTATCCGGGTAATAAAATGAACTGACTATGGTATAGGTAGGGATTTTCATGAATAGAGAAAAGGTATTACGCTGGTCGTTTTTCTTTGTGGGCCTTCTGGTGCTGTCATTTGGCATTAGCTTGACGATCAAAGGAAAGGATCTTGGAATCGGACCTTGGGACGTGTTTCATTATGGATTGTTCAAGCAGCTTGGACTGACCATCGGCACCTGGTCCATCATTGTAGGATTTATCATCTTGTTCGTGACAGGTGTCGGGACCCGATCATTCCCGAAAGCCGGCGCGTTTATCAATATGTTGTTAATCGGTATTTTCATAGATGTATTCAATTACTTACTGCCGGATCCCCACACTTTATGGGCACAAATCGTCGTGTTTGCTGCCGGGGTCGTCGTAATCGGCTATGGGATTGGTCTGTATGTATCAGCAAATCTGGGAGCAGGACCGCGGGACAGCCTCATGCTGCTAGTCGTTGAAAAGACAGGCTGGAAAATCCAATGGGTGCGTAACGGCATGGAAGTCATTGTTTTCTTCTTTGGCTGGCTGCTCGGAGGGCCGGTCGGGATCGGAACGGTCCTCATTGCCCTCGGACTCGGATCGATCGTTGGTGTTTCACTGCCGCAAAGCAAAAAACTGCTGCATTTCTTCCTGATGAGGCAAATGACGAAAAGAGACAATCCTTTGGCAAGCTAAGGGTTGTCTTTTTTTATGACAGCTGCTGGAGATTTTTCGACAAAAAGATCATAAAATTGGAAAGGGGATCATATTTCAGGATCCCAGATTATAAATCCGGAAGCCGGCTCATATATGAAAAAAGTGGATCATAAATAGTGAAAACCGGCTCATAAATGCTGTTGGGACAGACGTTTTGCCTGACTGTACCCTTTCAACCAGGCTTCTTTTCCCCGTTTTCCTGTCCTACCGTTCAAAATGCTCTCATTTTGATCGATTTTTTTATGAAAAGGAACCCAAACTCCTCTCATAAATAAAAAAAGGTTTTCTCCCTCCAAAGACAGAAGTATGAAAAGAGCCCCACAGACAGGAGAGGATTTGTTTGGATCATAAATTGGGTTACCATCTATGGGCAACCGATAAGTTGCTCGATCATTTGGATTCGCTGGAGGATTCCGTCTTTCATGCTGAGATTCAAAGCGTGTTCCCTTCGATTGAACGGACGCTTTATCACCAATATGAAGTGGATGCCCTTTGGTTTTCACGATTGAGGAAACAAGAGAGGCCGTTGGAAGTGGATCGGTTTTCAACTGCATCAGAATGCAAAAAGTATTTTCAAAAATTGCATCGTGAAATCGCCGAGTGGGAGTATGAAGGTGGGGACATCTTATATCAAACGTCAGATGGAGAAGCCTTCGAAAATGCTACAGAAGAAATTCTGTACCATATCGTCAATCACGGTACGTATCACCGGGGGAATATCTCCGCCATGCTCTGGCAGTTGGGTGAAAAAGGCGTTTCAACAGACTATATTTATTACGTCCGCGAGAAGGAGGAACGAGAAAATGAGTCATGAATATGCAGATAAAATCATTGCCGTATTGAAAGAACATGAACATATTGAAAACCAGGGAGCGATGTCGGCTTATTTAAAGGATCAGTTTCAGTTTTTCGGGATTAAGTCACCTGAACGGAAGGAACTGCTGAAAGTATTTCTGAAAGAACACGGCAAACCTTCGATTGAAGAATGTCCGTCCATTGTACGGGACCTATGGGCTCAGCCGGAAAGGGAGTGCCAGTATGTCGCCCTCGCCCTTCTGGATAAACAGGCAAGGTATTTAACGAAGGAACATCTGCCGCTATTGGAGGAGATGATTGTCACGAAGTCGTGGTGGGATACAATTGACCACATTGCTTCCAATCACGTAGGGAAGATTTATCAATCGGAGGAAGACGATGCCTATTTAGAAAAATGGATTCACTCCGGGAATATGTGGCTGAACCGGACCGCGATTCTGCACCAGCTGAAATACAAGGGCAATACGGATAAAGACCGGTTATTCAGGTATATCCTCATGCATAACAAATCAAAGGAATTCTTTATACAGAAAGCGATCGGCTGGGTGCTGAGAGAATATTCCAAAACCGACCCTGAATCAGTGAAGCATTTTATCGAAACAGAGGAGCTCGCCCCTTTGAGCAAGAGGGAAGGTTTGAAGCATCTGAATCGGCAAGCTGCCGTGGTGAAGTAATGCACCGTGCGGGGAAGGTGACACCCGCCGGCGGGATCTTACATATCCCCAACATAAATCCGGACAATTCGAAGACCACCACTGGTTTTCGAACCGTCCGGATTTTCTTTTTTTCTTATTGAAACACGTAAAGGACAGCTGCCCCGATCATCCCGGATAAGAGTACATAAAGCATCATCGGTACGATCGTGGTCCGGATGATCTGGCCTTCTTTTCCGCTCAGATGCACAACGGAAGCGGCGGCCACTACGTTCAGGACGCATACCATGTTTCCGGCATTTGCCCCGAGGACCTGCAGGGATAATACGGTTTGCGGATCGACGCCGATCTGTTCTGCCACACTGAACTGGAAGAGGGAGAACATCATATTACTGAATGTGGCGCTCCCTGAAATGAATGAGCCGAGTGCGCCGATAAGTGGGGCGACGAAGGGCCAGCCTTCCCCGACCAGGCCTGAAACGAGTGTTGCAAGTTCCATCGGCATACTGACCAATCCACTTTCATTCACGCTGGAGTTAATGAAGATTCTCACCATCGGCACGGCGGCCATCAATGAAACGATACTTCCTTGGATCGTGAGAAATGATTGATGGAAGGTTTTCTTGATTTCATTCTTGTTCATCTTATGGATGAAGATTGTCATCATTACGACAAGAATAAAGATGGTACCCGGAAGGTAAAGAGGCTCGAACTGGGTGGAAATTTCGGTCCCCAGAATATGCTCCCACCGGACTGTCACACTTTTGAGCCATGCTTTTACCGGCAATATATCAAGACGGGTCATCACTAGGAAGATTGCTACAAGCAAGTACGGGACCCAGGCCAACCAGATCGGCATTGCTTTGCCAGGAACGGATTCTGCCCTTGTTGCCTCCTCACTTTCAAAATCCCACGCTTCATCCGGTAATAAGAAACCTTTCCTCGCAGCCGGTATCACGATCAGCAAGCCGGCGAGCCCTCCTATGATTGAAGGGAATTCAGGGCCGAGAAAAAGGGCTACAAGCAACGCCGGGAGTGTAAACGAGAACCCTGCAAAGAGAGAGAATTTCCATAATGCAAGTCCTTCTTTCCATGAACGGTTACGGCCGAAGAAACGGGTCAGCATCGTCACGAGTAAGAGAGGGATCAAGCTGCCTACGAATAAATCAATGCTCACGGCCTGGGCGGCCACCTCACTTAAATAGTCGATCATCGGCTGGTTGCCGACCGCCTGCTCAACTTTAGTCGCTAGAGCCCCGCCCTGCCGGAGGCCCTGATCGATCCCTACCATGACGGGGGTCCCGACAGCGCCGAAAGAGACGGCGCTGCTATCGGCAATCAGGGCGAGCGACACGGCAGCAAGTGGCGGGAAACCGAGCGCAACGAGCAATGGGGCTGCGAGTGCAGCGGGCGTTCCGAAGCCGGCAGCCCCTTCAATGAATGATCCGAAAAGCCATGCAATGATGATGACCTGAACGCGGCGGTCAGGGGAAATCACAGAGAATCCATTTCGGATCGTTTCCATTGCACCGCTGTTTTGCAATGTATTGAGTAACAGGATGGCGCCGAATACAATCCAAAGGATCGTGAAGGCGATGATCATCCCTTCGATTGTCGCAGCGCTGATTTCAACAAATGGAATTTTCCAAATCACAAGGCTGAGCAGGACCGTCATGAAGAAACTGATCGGCATTGCAATCGAAGCGGGTAAACGCAGAATGATAAGAAAAATGAGAACGGCCAAGACCGGAGTCAAGGATGTGATGAGTTCGAGTACAGACATGATGTCACCTACTTTTTATTTATATTTTTATTGTAATACAAGATTGCTCATCATTTCACAAACTTTGTGGATTATTTATGACAGTTTCCACAGGGCTGACTCGCCTGAAGTTTTTTTCGATTATCGGGTACACTAATATATGTGCTGAATGCGAAGATAATTTTTGTCCATCACGAAAAAACATGTTAAACTAAGAAGCAGAATAATGATGAGAAAATACTAAGAAACAACGGATAAATATTGTGTTTTTGGAGTGGACATTTGTTTTTAAACGCTTACATAACGGGAGGACGAGTACATGACAAGTAAGACATTAGATCATTTTTTACAAGAAAATCTTGAAGATTTAAAATCACGTGGTTTATACAATGAAATCGATCCATTGCAAGGTGCGAATGGACCTGTGATTACGATTAATGGAAAGAAACTTGTGAACCTTTCTTCCAATAACTATCTTGGGCTTGCGACAGATGAGCGCTTGAAGAAAGTAGCGATCGAAGCAGTGAAGGAGTACGGCGTCGGCGCTGGTGCGGTCCGTACGATCAACGGGACGCTTGATCTTCATGTGAAGCTTGAGGAAAAGCTTGCGAAGTTTAAGGGAACAGAAGCAGCGATTGCGTATCAATCTGGGTTCAACTGCAATATGGCGGCCATTTCAGCGGTGATGGACAAGCATGATGCGATCCTTTCTGATGAGCTGAACCATGCGTCGATCATTGACGGATGCCGTTTATCCAAAGCGAAGATCATCCGCTTTGGTCACTCGGATATGGAAGATCTTCGTGCAAAAGCGAAAGAAGCGAAGGAATCGGGCCTTTACAAGAAAATCATGATCATCACTGACGGTGTGTTCTCAATGGACGGAGATGTGTGTAAACTTCCGGAAATCGTTGAGATCGCAGAAGAGTTCGACATCATGACGTATGTGGATGATGCCCACGGTTCAGGTGTCCTTGGAAAAGGTGCAGGGACGGTCAAGCACTTCGGACTTGCTGATAAAGTCGATTTCCAAATGGGTACGTTATCGAAAGCGATCGGTGTTGTCGGAGGATATGTTGCAGGAACGCAGAATCTGATCGACTGGCTGAAGGTCCGTTCACGTCCATTCCTATTCTCTACTTCATTGACGCCGGCAGATGTGACGGCTTGTACAGAAGCGCTTGATCTTATCATGAACTCGACTGAACTTCAGGATAATATGTGGGAAAACAGCCGCTATCTGAAAGAGAAACTGACAGAGCTCGGATTTGATATCGGAAACAGTGAAACGCCTATCACACCTGTCATCATCGGAGAAGAGCAGGCAACACAGAATTTCAGTAAACGCCTGTATGAAGAAAGGGTTTATGCGAAATCAATCGTGTTCCCAACGGTGCCACGGGGAACAGGCCGTGTAAGAAATATGCCTTCGGCTGCGCATACGAAGGAAATGCTGGATCAGGCGATCGCAGCGTATGAGAAAGTCGGAAAAGAAATGGGCATCATTTAAGTTTTGCCAGAAACAAGAATGGGGCTGCCTGAACGGGCCAGCCCTGTCTGTGTGATTCAACACCAAAGGGAAATGCAGGAGGAAAGACGATGAAAAGAATTTTAGTAACGGGTGCACTTGGACAAATCGGTTCTGAGCTCACCAATAAGCTCCGTGATGTATACGGAACAGACAATGTGATCGCGACGGATATCCGTGAGACGGACAGTCCGGTCGTCAAGAATGGCCCTTTTGAACAGCTTGATGTGACAGACGGTGAGAGAATGTTTGATATCGCGAAAACGAACAATGTCGATACGGTCATTCACCTGGCGGCTCTATTATCGGCGACGGCAGAAGCCAAGCCGCTGCTTGCCTGGAATCTAAACATGGGTGGTCTCGTGAATGCCCTTGAAACGTCACGGGAACTTGATTGCCAATTCTTCACGCCAAGTTCTATCGGGGCATTTGGTCCGTCAACGCCTAAAAATGAGACGCCACAGGATACAATCATGCGCCCGACGACGATGTACGGTGTAAATAAAGTGTCTGGTGAGCTTCTGTCTGATTACTATTTCACGAAATTCGGTGTGGATACGAGAGGCCTTCGCTTCCCTGGATTGATTTCATATGAAACGCTGCCAGGCGGCGGGACGACTGATTATGCAGTTGAAATCTACTATGAAGCGATTAAAAATAATCACTATACTTCTTATATCGGTGAAGGGACGTACATGGATATGATGTATATGCCGGATGCCCTCAATGCCATCATCGACTTGATGGAAGCAGACGGTTCCAAGCTTGAGCACCGCAACTCCTTCAACGTGTCTGCGATGAGCGTGGCACCTGAGGATGTCGCACAAGCGATCCGTGTCCACCAGCCGGACTTCAGTCTGGACTATGCCGTAGACCCAGTGCGCCAGGGCATAGCAGAAAGCTGGCCAAACGCGATCGACTCCAGCGCAGCCATGAACGAATGGGGCTTCAAGGCAGAATACGACCTGGCCAAGATGACTGCAGATATGTTGGATAAATTAAAAACAAAATAAATCTCATTTTGAAAGTTAGCTGACGACCTGTTGAAGTGGTTGTCGGCTTTTTTTAGGCTCTTTTCGCATAGATTGTTGCTATTATTAGATGTTAATGTGAGCATTGTAGCTTCAGTAATTTGAGACTGCGTAATAAATCAATGAATCAAGGGGAATGTACTTGAATTAAGTTTATCACTACTATTTAGAAGATGAATAAGCAGTTAATTCCGTAATTTTTGGTTTTTATCTTGGATGGTTGATTGGAGCGGAAGATGCTCGACTCCTGCGGGGACTGATGGACAGGTGAGACCCCGCAGGACGAAGTCGAGGCCACTGAAAAAGTCTTTTTACAGTTATACATGCTTCATTTTTATGAAGCATGTATAACTGTTTTATTTTATAATGAAAACATTAGTGAATAGGTGGTGTTCTTAATGTTATCAAAACAAGAAGAGTTTATTTTAAGTCCTTACAACGAGCTATACAACCTTGTCGTCCCAAAAGATAACCTACTTAGACAAACGAAAGAACTGGTTGATTTCTCGTTTATCTTGGACGAACTGAAAACGAATTATAGTATCGATCATGGCCGAAACGCCATACCACCCATTCGTATGTTCAAATATCTCTTACTTAAAGTGTTTTATAACTTATCAGATGTCGATGTTGTCGAACGCGCTCAATACGATCTGTCATTTAAGTATTTCCTCGATATGGCCCCAGAGGATCCAGTTATTGATCCAAGTTCTCTTACTAAATTCCGCCGGTTGCGTATTAAGGATATGAATTTACTTGATTTATTAATCGGGAAGACCGTTGAAATAGCACTTGAACACAATCTTTTATTAGGAAAATCTATTATCATAGACGCCACCCATTCCACTTCCCGCTATAACGCTAAGTCAGCTACCCAACACTTACAAGAACTGTCCAAAAAGCTTCGTAAGACAATTTTCGAATATGATGAAAAGATGAAAGAACACTTCCCCAGTAAACCAGTCGGTGGGGGCTTCCAAGAAGAGCTCGCGTACACCGAACAGTTAGTGTCCGTGATTGAACAAACTCCAACAATCGCTAAAGTACCTTCCGTGAAGGAAAAAATGAACGTATTAAAAGAAGCTGTTGAAGATAGTAAACATAATACCCATTTTTTCAACAGATCCAGATGCGAGAGTCGGACACAAATCTGAAGACCATTCTTTCCTTGGGTATAAGACCCATCTTGCCCTTTCGGATGAAAGAATTATCACTGCGGCCATTATTACTTCAGGCGAAAAATCGGATGGTAACTATCTTCCAGACTTAATTGGAAAAACGAAAAACAACGGGGTGGAAATTGAGGCGGTTATTGGTGACACAGCTTACTCTCGAAAAGAGAACATCATTTATGCCAATAAAGAAAAATTCAAGCTCGTTTCTAAGCTACATCCACTTATAACCAATGGCACAAGAAAAGACGACAAATTTATTTATAATAAAGATGCAGGGCGATATATGTGCCCGGCAGGCCATTTGTCTAAAAACGACGGGCACATTAAAAAGAGAGATAAAAATCGCAACACAAGAATTAAGTTCTATTGGGACATAGAAAAATGTAAAAAGTGTCCGATACGAGAGGGGTGTTACACAGAAGGGGCGAAGACAAAGAGCTACTCTCTGACCATTAAGTCAAAGGAACATTCGGAGCACGAGAGCTTCCAACATTCTGAAGAGTTCAAAGAACTCGCACGTTCCCGATATAAAATAGAAGCTAAGAATAGTGAACTTAAAAATAGACACGGGTACAATAAAGCCCACGCCGCGGGTCTATTAGGTATGCAAATACAAGGCGCCACTTCCATCTTCGCGGTAAATATCAAACGAATCATAAAACTAATAAATGACAAAAAGTAAGAATAAACAAAGGAAAAGAGTGGATCTTGGGATAGAAATCCCAAGATCCACTCTTTTTTTGTTCTAAAACACTCATTAAATTTTTATAATCGGCATATTATCAGTGGCCTCGACGAAGTCCGAGGAGGCTCACCGCCATCCCCGCGGAAAGCGAGCATCTGGAGCGGAAATCAACCGCATCTCGCTTGTTTAAAAGCCACAATGTGTACGAAAACAGCTTTTATTATGGGTTCTTTCGTTCCTCTTCAACTAATTAAGTTAACCTCATTACGACACAAAGTGACAAATAGTTACAAAAATCAAACTCAATGATATAATCATAGATAGCAATTCTCTTATGTGGAAGAAAATGGTGAAAAATACCCTGAATTGTGCTAAAATTCAGAAGTCTAATATTTCGCAATAGGGGGATCCAGATGAGAGAAAAAATAAAAATGATCGGAATACCGATAGGAGTGATGCTCCTATTTGTTGCTGCATTGTTCATTCACCAGCTTTTCCTGGTAAAAGAACTCCCGCAGGAAGGTTGGAGCCGTTCGCTCCCGCTTGCTTTCACATCGGAAGAAAAACCTCAGGTGTTTGCTCAAAATGGAGCGCTGTATGTGTCGAGTGAAGGGGAGATCCATGCCCTGTCAATCAATGATCAGATGAAGGTTTCAAAAGACGATGTCATCGATACGAAAATCACAAGGGGCTACCCTTATTGGACGGACGGGAAGGACGTCATATACTACAGGGATGGGAATCTTACTCTGACAACCAATAAACGAGATAACATACTCGCTGAAGGCATCACGGGATTAGGGACAGGACCAGACCACGTCTTTTATTGGAAAGGTGCAAGGCTGTATGAATACAGACTGAAAGACGGAACCTCAAATGAAGTCCACCAATTCAGTTCTGACATTTCCGATATTCACATCAATGAAGATGGAAGTTCCGTCATTCAGGTGAAAAAGGACGACAGCCATGACTTTGTGCACTATATGAACAGTGATCAGCAAATCAGCAAAAATCCTTTTCTACTCATCAACACGGCCCCGAATAAGAAAACAGAAGGGCTGACGTTTAAAGAAGCGGATGGGCATCTCGTCCTCTTTTATAATGAGAAATCAAGGACCCAGGGAGCACTTTCTTACAGTGTGTATAAGGTTCAGGCACCACTAGATGAAGTGGGTGCAAAGCTCCTTGCCGGGGAAAAGATGGAATTCATCAACCATTCCAGCGGTGAGAAGCTCATGAGCCCGTCCAGTGTCCAATTCGTGGACGCAAACGGAACCGATGCTGTCATGTTCACGTCTGAAGGCCAGCAGATCGGGGATAACAGCTCGATCCGCCTGTATGTGGCACCTTATCAAAATGAAAATCAGTTAGAAGCATCCCCTGTCAGCACAACCAAGCATGTCACATATTACCCTGTTCAACTGACAGGCCAATCCATGGTTTGGCTGAATTATGATGGTGGTACATATGAACTATACGGTGCCTCCCAGGATAAGCAAGTGGTGTCAGAAAGCACCAGCTGGACAAAAAGATCGGTGAGAGAAGCGGTGAACAACGGTGTGCTGATGATGTTCAGCAGCCTTGTCACGATCCTCACCTCCTTTTACTGGTTCCTGCCGTCTCTGTTCCTTCTGATCCTGTTATATATTTTCAGGCCAAACGTATTTGAAAAAGACGGAATCAGCTGGGCAGAATATGTGGCTGTTATCCTGTTCCTTTTCATGCCGGTCAGTTACACAGGCAATGCGATGAACGCTTACTTTTATCAGGTGGCACCTGACTATTTCATCTTCCCTGGAAGCAGTTATATTTTATTACTGCTCATAAGTGCCATGACCTGGATCATCTGGAAAAAAGGCCGTGATCCGGAGTGGGGATCATTCGCAGGCGCCTTTTACTTCATGGGCATCTATGTCTTATTTTATATCACATCAATCGGACCTTATATTTTTAATCTTTATTGAGCAAGGGACCCTATACACATGAATAGGACATCAACCATCTGACACTAGTAAAAAGCAACTTACCACATCAGCCATTCATAAAGAACGAAACGGGTGACAAAAATGATAGAGGCAAAACGACCATTTTACAATAAAATATGGACCTTGATGGCTCTATTCATTCTTCAGGTCATCTCCGTTTTCGTATTGGAAAAAACATGGCTTGTGATCGCGACCCTCCTTTTATCTGCAGCGGGGATGGCTGTCCTTGCCCTGTTGATGAAAGAGGTAAAGTCCTTCCTCACCAGCTACCGTGTGTTGTTGGAAGAAGAAAGCCAGCTTTCGACCCTCCTTCATGCCCTGCCGGACTTCGTCTGTTTCAAGGACGGGGACGGACGATGGCTGAAGGTCAATCAATTCGGACGGAAGCTCTATGATCTGGAAGAAATCGATTATGAAGGCAAAACAGACGAGGAGCTAGGCGAATCGGTTCCCTTCTTTAAAGACGCCTTCAATTTTTGTGCAGAATCTGATGAAAAGTCCTGGAAAGCAGGGGAGATGACACGTTGCGAAGAGTCATTCTACCTGCCGAACGGAGATTACAAGACTTTCGATGTCATCAAAGTCCCCCTTTTTCATCCAAACCGGACGAGAAAAGGACTTGTTATTATCGGGCGGGATATCTCCCAGCAGAAGATGACAGAAGACATGCTGCTGAGAAAGGAGAAGCTGTCTGTTGTCGGGGAGCTTGCAGCCGGAATCGCCCATGAAATCAGGAATCCCCTCACGAGCATCAAGGGATTCATTCAATTGTTGGAAGAAAATGAGCATGTATCGGACCATTACTTGACGGTCATGTCTTCCGAGATGGACAGGATCAATCAGATCGTAGGGGAGCTGCTCATTCTGTCGAAGCCGCAAATGAGGGAATATCAGCCCTTTGACATGAGTGAAGTCCTCCGCTACGTCATTAAGGTGATGGGCCATGAAGCACTCCTGAAGGGAATCACCTTGAACGTCCACCTGCCTTCGTCCCCCATGTATGTTGTCGGTGATAAGAATCAGTGCATTCAGGTGTTCATCAATATATTAAAAAATGCGATTGAAGCGATGGAAGAAGGGGATATCGACGTCGACTGGGTCATCCGGAAAAATTCCCTCACCATTTCCGTTCAAGACGAGGGAACAGGGATTCCCCCTGAGCGTTTGAAGAAGCTTGGAGAGCCGTTCTTCACCTTGAAAGAAAAAGGGATGGGCCTCGGCCTGACAATCAGCCAAAAGATTATAGAAGACCACAAAGGCTCACTGTCAATCGAGTCGGAAGAAAATAAAGGGACATGTGTGGAAATCACCTTTCCCGTGGAGAAAGCGTAAGTGTTCATAACTAAATAAGCCCCCGGGATCCAATACGGATCCCGGGGGCTTTTCAATTAAAAGATCATATGAGCAATTGCTACAATAACTAGCAACGTCAAGAACGTACGCTGTAAGAAGATGATGACGAGATCCTTGAAATCAACTGGAATCTTGGACCCGAGCAGCAGTCCGCCGACTTCAGACATGTAGATCAATTGTGTAACTGATAAACAAGCGATCACAAAGCGCGTGAGTTCACTCTCAATTCCAGAACCAAAGATGGCTGGAAGGAACATATCGGCGAAACCGACAAGGATAGAGCGTGATGCTTCCGTCGCTTCAGGGATCTGAAGGAGCTCAAGGATCGGGATGAGCGGCATGCCGATGTATTCGAAGAACTTCGTATTCTCCGCTACAATCAGTGCCGTTGTACCGATCGCCATAACGATCGGGGCAACACCCATCCACATATCAAGTACATTCTTCATTCCGTCAGAGAAGAATTTAGAGGCGCTGTTGTTGTTCTTTGCCTGGATAAGTGCCTGCTCATATCCGTAACCGACACGGCTATACCCTTCCGGAATCACTTCCATCGTGTTCTTTCCTTCTTGACCGTTATAGTATGTGTCCGGCTTACGGGACAGCGGCGGGATTCTTGGCAGAATGATTGCGGCCAGGACACCTGAAATCGCGACTGTCAGATAGAACGGGATGAAGTATTCACCGAGTCCGACTTCTGAAATGACGACAAGACAGAATGTAATAGAAACGACAGAGAACGTTGTACCGATGATCGCAGCTTCCTTCTTCGTATAGTATCCATCCTCATATTGCTTGCTTGTCAGCAGTACCCCGATTGTACCGTCACCTAACCATGAAGCCAGGCAATCGATCGAAGAACGGCCGGGAAGGCCAAATACGGGACGCATCACTTTCGTCAAAAGAGCGCCAAATAATTCTAATAACCCGAAATTTAATAATAATGGCAGAAACAGTCCTGCAAATAAAAACACTGAAAACAAAATCGTCAGAAGGCCGTCCGGGTTTAGCAGAAGACCGCCTGTCGCGTCGGACCAAACCCATTCAGGCCCTAACTTGAACAGGGTCATGACGGCAAAGATGGCACCGATCAACCGAACGAACACCCATACAGGTCTTACGTCAAACAGAGTGGTGAAAAATGGTGATTTCCCAATGAATGCCGGTCGCGCAAGCTTTGTAAGGAACGTGCCCAATACAGTCAGGATGATCAATCCTGTCATGATAGCCGGTACATAGCCTCCGATCGCATCTTGCAGCATGCCGGAGAAAATCGCAATCGGGATCGTGATCCCGTCTTCTCCTGGAACTGGTGTCATAAATAGAAAAATTCCCAAAAGGGAAGGGATGATAAATCGTAAATGGCTTGTGGCCGTAAAGCGTTGTTGATTCATAAATTCACCTCAGATGTAGTTGTTGCTTAAAATGAAACATTATTCATTCTAATGCATACATATTTAATTGTCCATAGTAAGTTACGGGTTGCTTCGTATGTAATCCACAGTTGGTATTCCCGTAAGATGAGAAGGTGAAACCTAAAGCATGAATAAACCGGTTTTTTAAAGAAAACAACAAAAAGAAAGCGCTATCTCTCAGTATGTTTCTATTCTACTAAAATTATTGAAAAATTTAAATATATTTTGAAAATAAGTAGCCTGATCCTTTCTATAAAAAATAAAAATATTTTTCAGAAATAAGGTTTAGCTTTTAATTCCGGGGGTATAAAGAACCCATACCTTGGTGAGGCAGGAGTTGTAAGTGATGACATCTTTAACGAAACTGACAGAAGAACAATTGGCTAATATCTACCAATTAGCCCAGGAGGAAGGGTTGGAAGAAGAGTTTTTAGAGATGCTGGAAGGTGAGCTGGAGAGAAGGGAAAGTGTCCGCTAAAAAGGTAAATATGATAGAGTATAATGAACACTATACATAAACGGCTGTCCTCTCCTGGGATCAGCCTTTTTTATTGTGAAAGAAAGCATCTGGAATAAAAAGATCCGGACGAAAATCTCGTCCGGATTCCCTTGTTATAAGAATAATAAACCCATTGAAATGACCACACCGCTTATGATCAGGATGATCACGCAATACCCCATGATATCCTTTGCCTTCAATCCGGCGATGGCTAAAGCAGGCAATGCCCAGAATGGCTGGATCAGGTTGGTCCATGCATCTCCCCAGGCGACGGCCATGGCGGTTTTGGCCACAGAGGCATCGAGGGTCTGGGCTGCATCGAGCATGATTGGTGCCTGTACGGCCCACTGTCCGCCTCCGGACGGGACGAAGAAGTTGACGATTCCGGCGCTGAGGAAGGCGAAGAAATAAAAGGTGACGTCGTTTGAAATCGACACGAAGGCCTCACTCATCACAACGGCAAGCCCTGAAGCAGTCATCATTCCCATGATGCCCGCATAAAACGGAAATTGAATGACGATGCCGCTCGCCCCTTTAATGGCTTCCTGGACGCTAGCCAGGAATCTTTTCGGTGTCCCGTGAAAAAGGATCCCGAGAAATAAAAAGAGGAAATTGACGATATCAAGGTTGATGGCGAATCCTTTTTGAACAAAGTATGAGAATAAAAAGGCAATCCCGAGCACAGAGACAATGATCGACAGGCTCCTGCTGTTCTCGAGGCGGTCGGCAGGCGTCAGCGCTGCTTTCTCGAGTGAGGCAGCCGTCTCATGGAAGATTTCAGGATCGACGGTGACCGTTTCTTCTTTAGAAGGCATCAACATCCTGTTGGTGATTGGCAGGATGATGAATAAAGCAAGAACAATGATCAGCGTCGATGTTGCAAAAATCGTTTCACTTGTAGAAATGACCCCGATGAGATCCTGGAATGGATGATCATTTGTGGCGATCGACAGCGGGATCGATCCGGAGAACCCGGCATGCCAGACAACAAATCCGGAGTAGGCACTCGCAATCAGCAATCGATAATCGACGCCCTTCACCCGTTTCGCCAATTCTTTCGCAAATAATGCCCCGATTACAAGTCCGAATCCCCAGTTGATCCAGCTTGCCATCATCGACACGAGCGTGACGATCACAATGGCAGAACCGGGTGACTTCGCAAACCCGGCAAGAAAACCCAGGAACTTTTTGAATAATGGACTGCTGGCCAAAACGTATCCGGTCACGAGAACGAGGACCATCTGCATGGAAAAGGCAAGAAGGCTCCAGAAACCATTCCCCCAATATTCAACCATCTGAAGGCTTGTGCTGTCGGTGAAAAGCAGCCCCAATCCAAAAACGGCCAGCGTCAGAATGACCACGAATAAAAATGGGTCAGGCAGATAGCGCTGCATGATTTTGTTCGATAATGATATAAGTGCTTTCATCTTTCTCCCCCTTAAGTAAAATCTTCATCTTTCCTATTCTTCTATAACAGAAAGTGAAAACCCTTTCATTACCAGATAAAATATGAAACAAAAAAAACGCCTGTCCCTTTTATGGGTTCAGGCGCATAAGATTATTTCTTGGCGGCGCGGTCCTTTTTCTTCAGTTCACTCCGTAGAAGCCTGAATAAGGTCACACACATCAGGATGAGGATGAGTGTGAAAGGCAGCGCGGAAACGAGGGAGGCGGTTTGTAAGCCTTCAAGCCCGCTCGAAAGCAGCAATACTGCCGCGATCGCCGCGATCAGCACACCCCAGACAATCTTGACTACCATCGGAGGATTCATGCTCCCTTCCGTCGTCATGCTGCTGAGAATATAGGTCGCAGAATCGGCGGAAGTGATCAAGAAAGTAAAGATCAGTAAGATGGACAGCACGGACAGAACCATTGTGAATGGGAGCTCCCCGTAGGTCGTGAACAAGGCGCTCGTCACGTCTTTATTCACCCCTTCGGCAATCGAGGTGCCGTTGAACAGGTCAAGATGAAGGGCTGTCCCTCCAAAGACTGCAATCCACATGAGGGCGATCAGCGGCGGAACGACCAGGACCCCGATGATGAATTCCCTGATAGTCCGTCCCCTGGATACCCGGGCGATGAAAGCCCCTACGAATGGTGACCAGGCGATGACCCATGCCCAATAGAAGATGGTCCAGTCCTGTACCCAGGTGCCTCCCTGGTATGGAGTCAGGCGCAAGCTGTAACGGATGAAGTTCGAAATATAGTCGCCGATTCCAAGTGTGAACGTATTTAGAATAAACACGGTAGGACCGACGATGAAGACAAACAACATCAATAGAAGGGCCAATGATAAATTCAGGTTACTGAGCCATTTGATCCCTTTATCGAGACCTGTGGTGGATGAAGCGAGATAAAGGATGAGTAAGATGAGCACAATAAGTAATTGAGAAAGGGTGCCGTCACTTATGCCGAATACTGCATTCAACCCTCCGTTGATCTGGAGGATCCCAAGCCCAAGGGAAGTTGCAACCCCCATGACGGTGGCGATGACAGCAAGGATATCGATGGTATTCTTGATTCCCTGCGTCCTTTTTCCCTTCCCGATCATAGGGGACAGGGAAGTGGAAACGAGTCCGTTCTCTCCCTTCCTGAACTGAAAATAAGCAATGATCAATCCGACAATCGTAAACACCGACCACTGACTGATGCCCCAGTGGAAGAAGGAATAGCCCATGGCAAGGCGGGCCGCTTCTTCTGTTTGCGCCTCCACACCCGGTATCGGCGTTTCAAAGAAATGACTCATCGGCTCGGCTATCCCCCAGAATACAAGGCCGATCCCGAATCCAGCCGAGAATAACATGCCGATCCATGTGAAAAATGGATATTTCGGACGTTCATCATCTTTTCCCAAACGGATTTTCCCGTATTTACTCCCCATCAGGAAAAGAAGGAAGAGTACGAAGAAAAAGACGGCAGAAAGATAAAACCAGCCAAACGAATAGGTTGTAAATTGGAAAGCAGCGTTTGCCCCGGAAGCAAAAAGCTTCGGAAAAGCAGCCCCGAACACAACCAAAATAGATACGATGATGGCAGAAATCCAAAAAACTTTGTTCAAATATGTACGATTACCCATGAATAAACCCTCCTGACTTATAAGACAAACGTTCTCTATATTCTCATACCCTAATATTCCCGGTGTATTCATAAAATGGGAGCTTATTCAGTACAAAGTGCCGAATGTTTCGTGATACAATGACTAAATTAACAATACAGACTAGGAGAGTGACCATACATGATTACAAGTATTACGACAGATATGGACGGTACGTTATTAAATGAGTTGCAGGAAATCAGCGCTGCCAATAAGCAAGCGATCCTCGATGCACAAGAGCGGGGAGTAGAAGTGATCGTCGCAACAGGCAGGTCGTACGAAGAAGCCCGCTACGTCATAGCGGACGCAGGGATTTCCTGTGACATCATTTGTGCAAACGGCGCTGAAGTCCGAAATAAAGAGGGGGAAATTGTCTATCAAGCGGCGATCGAGGATGCACTGGCAAAAAATATCACATCAGCCCTGCGTGAAACAGGCGTCTACTTCGAAATATATACAGATCAGGGGACGTATACAGAGGATGAAGAGATGGGGATCGAACTCATTGTCGACATTTATACGACGGCCAACCCGGACATCAGCAGGGAGCAGGTGAGACAGGCTGCGAGGGAACGCTTTGAAAAAGGCCACATCCAGGTTGTCGAAGATTATGCAGTCGTTCTTGAAGATGCTTCAAAGCTAGTATATAAGTTCCTTGTCTTTTCCTATGATAAGAAAACATTAACGGAAGCAAACGAGAAATTACAGAACATTTCAGGCGTTGCCATCAGTTCATCAGGTAAAGAAAACCTGGAAGTGAACAGCATAGATGCACAAAAAGGTGTGGCGCTGGAGAATCTACTACGAGACAAAGGGCTGTCAGTGGAAGATGCCATGGCCATGGGAGACAACCTTAATGACCTTTCGATGATGAAGGTGGTTGGAAGACCGGTGGCGATGGGAAATGCCCTCGATCAGATTATAGAATTCTGCCCGATCACCACGGCAACAAACAAGGAAGACGGCGTCGCCAAAGCGATCCAGGAGGCACTTCAACCAGAGAGAATGTAACGAAAATACCCATGTTGTCCATACTGGTTAAAAACTGTTAAAGGGAGATATGACATGAGAAACCGTAAATCTATAATCGGGATAATCGTCATTGGGCTCTTACTGCTCAGTGGATGCCAATCAGGACAGCAGAATGTACAGCAGGAAGAAAGTGAATCAGCCATCAAGCCAAGTGTGGAGGCGACCGTCATCGCAGACAACCTCTCCATCCCCTGGGAGATCCAGAAATGGGATGATGTTTTCTACCTTACCCAAAGGACCGGAGGCATTGTCGAAGTAAAGGATGGTAAGAAGTCCTTCGTCACGACCAAGTTTTCACAACCCTTATCCAAGCGTCCGGAAGCAGGGCTGCTGGGATTTGTACTTGACCCTGACTTTGGTGGAGCCGGGGAAGCCTTTGCCTACTATACGTACGAGGATGATGGGGACAGTTACAACCGGGTGGTCAAATTGAGGCGTTCCGGAAATCAATGGATCGAAGAAGACGTGCTGCTCGACAGAATACCAAGCGGCCAATATCATCACGGAGGGCGGCTCGGGATCGGTCCCGATCACAAGCTCTATATCACAACCGGAGATGCAACGGAAAAGGAAAATGCTCAAGACATTTCATACCTGGGCGGCAAGATACTCCGCATGAATCTGGACGGGAGCATTCCGGAGGATAATCCCTTCAAGGGTTCCTACGTCTACAGTTACGGACATCGAAACCCTCAAGGCCTCGTATGGACTGAGGACGGAAATCTGTACGAAACAGAGCATGGACCGAACGGCTATGATGAAATCAACCTGATCGAAGCCGGCAGTAATTATGGCTGGCCGGAGGTGACAGGGGATGAAAGAAGCAAATCAATGACTTCCCCGCTCGCCCATTCAGGAGAGCCTTCTTGGGCGCCGTCAGGTATCGACCGGTGGCATCAGGATCTTCTATTTGCTTCCCTGGCCGGTCAAAGCGTGAAAGTTTTTGATAGTGAAACACGAAAAGTTACAGAACTGCTCACCGGTTTTGGCAGGGTCCGTGATGTAAGGGTTGAAGGGGATTTCCTATACTTCATCACAAATAACACCGATGGCCGGGGCATCCCCCGTGAGAAGGATGATACGTTGTATAAGGTGGATTTGACGTCTTTTTCATTGGAAGAATAAAAAGAGGACGAGACATAGAGAAAGAAAATCCGGACGATCGTTCCGCATTCGTTGATGAATGTGGAGATCGTTCGGATTTTTTAATATGGGTCCAGATCCCGGCTGTTGATTCCCATCCACGGAGAGGGAAGCATTAACATCAGTTTCAGGTGAGCTTCATTTTTAGTTTTAGCCCCCGAACCCTTTACGAATTCTTATTTTCATCATGATCTTTATATTTCAAGATGGCAATCACAAACATCCCAAAGCTGAGCATCAGAGAAATGACTTCAAATGTATCCATTTGCACCGCCTCCTTACTCTAAGGCTTCCCGGGTCGTAGATTGTCCTATACAGGGTAAATGAAAAACATGAAGCCCTGAACAAGCGGCTTCATGTTTTGGGATCACTCTGCTTTCTTTGTTAAAACGTCTAATACATTTTGTGTGAAAATATTTTCATTGATTTCGACTGCGATCCGTGAACAGTCTGTCCCGAAGCAGTCCCTGCTTCCGGGCCTGAAATCGGCGATGCTTAATCCGTTGGCATAGCTCCCTTCATGCTGGACGCGGATTGTTCTTTTTTCGTAGGTGAAGAGTCCGTCTACCGGCACCGCTGCCATGACGGCGGACAAATCATGCTGGGGCGTCCCTGGAATCCCCGGCTCCAGTTGCTGATAGGCATTGTAGTAAAAATCCAGGAGCGGTTTGATGATGCGGTCGAGCGGGGTCCTTGCCCGAGAAGCGATGAAATCAACCTCCCCTGGGGTAAGCAATGCTTTCCTTGTGACATTGAGGGGAATCACGGTCAGGTTCGGCGCATGCCTGCACACAATGTCCGCTGCTGTTGCATCCCCGAAGAAATTCGCCTCGGCGACTTCAGTCACGTTTCCGGGAACAAGGAATGCACCTCCCATGAGATACGTCTCCTTCACCAATCCCATCACCTCAGGACTCAGCAACCATGCAATCGCAAGGGACGTACATCTCCCTACATTGACGATCGTAATCTCATCCCGATGTTTAATCAATTTAAACAGCTTACTGAAATTGGTTTTGTACCGGTACTTTTCCTCAGGCACCGGCGGCAAAATCGGTCCGAGACCTTCGACACCGTGTATATCAGGAAAGTATTCAGGCTCGTCCCCGTTCAAAGGACCGGTACTTCCGGCGATGACCGGAATATCCGACCTGCCGGCCAGCTTCAATAGATATTCAGCATTACGGTAGCTCTTGTTTCTGTCGGTATTACCGAAGCCGCTCACGATCGCCACCACATCAAGGGCCGGATTTTTCAAGGCATAGATCAAGGCAATCGCATCATCTATGCCGGTATCTGAAAATAGTATGATTTTTTTAATAGAAAACACCTCCTACTATTGTGTATGTAGGAGGCATGGATATTGCCTGTTTGAAATCACTAGATTCCAAGAAGAATGATCAGAAAGGATGACAGGCTATTTATCATTTTCGCTGAATGATTTTGACAGGGCATGAATGGCGTGTTCAAGCTTTTCCAGTTTCTTTTCAAGCTTTACCAATAGGAAGAGTGTGACGGCAATGGGGAATCCGAAATTTCCGAGCAGTTGAACGAACACGGAATAGTCCATTGTAGTTCCTCCTTTTATCATTATGTGCAAGCCTGTACGATTGTCAGAGATTCAGCGCTTTGGCGATGCCTGTTGCGACCGCGTTAGATAGACCGGAAATGAAGGTTGGATTTTTTAATAGATTCGCGTCATTCACCGTGTCGATAAAGAGATTTTCTAGCAGGATGGCCGGCATGGCCGTTTCTCTCAGCACGGCAAAGTTCGCTTCCTTCTGGCCCCGGTCCCGAACGCCGTAACCTGAGAGGAATGTCATAATTTCTCCGTGGAGGACATCCTGGCGCCTGCCGGTTTCAGAAGAACCTGTCCCTGGATAAATATAGCTTTCAAAGCCGGTGCCACCGCCTGCATTGTGGTGGAGGGAGACAAAGTAAGCTGCTCCAAGACTGTTCGCGTAGGCTGCACGCTCAGATAATCCGACGTATCGATCCGTTTCCCTCGTCATTCTGACATCGACGATATAGGTTGCTTCGAGCCTTTGCTTCACTTTTTGTCCGATCGTTAAGGTGAGATTCTTTTCCTGAAGTCCATTACCGGTTGCACCTGGGTCGGTTCCTCCGTGTCCAGGATCGAGTACAATGATTGGCATGAGTCATTCCCCCTTTTATGATTTAATCCCAGTAATATGACGCAGCGCCGTATGGATATTCGATGCGGCTGTCGTTATGGACGAAGGTCGAGTACTTGATGATGCCGCTGAATCCGCATGTCTTGGCGACTTCTGCCACTTGGGAAGGGGTATGTCCTGATGGGTCGACATCGGCTGCGATCCCGTAGGTGTGCATGCTGTTCGAAGCGCCGCCTACGCTTTTATTATGGGCGATGCTTCTGAAACCGGAGTTGATGACGACTGGCGGATTCCCCAATTTTTTGCGGAGGGCTTCAAGCTTGTACATGAGTCGTCGCACGTTCTCCTTCACTTGAGTTGAGCCGACATTTCCTCCTGAGAACCCGCTTCCGTCCTTGGAGTGGAATTCACTGAAAGAAAAGTGGACCGTCGAACCATCACTGTCTTCAAGGGCGTTCAGCTGGCTGTGGGTATTCGGTCCGGCTACACCGTCAGCCGACAGACCATATGCACTTTGGAATCGTTTCACAGCAGCCTCCGTACCCGGTCCGAATGCACCATCGACCGCCACATGAGTTTTGGAAGGGGAACCTGCCGCCCATCCTGCAACCCTGATCTGAAGTTCCTTTACATCACTTCCTGAATCACCTTGTCGTAATGTTCTTGTCCAATTCATTCATCATCGCTCCCTTTAAATGTTTTCAGGCAAAGGGGATGAAGAGTGAGAACGACCATCCCAATCCCGCTCACTCCGTTTTGTTTGCCTTACACTGTATAAAGAAGGATGGGGGATGAAAATGACAACCTGAAAAGGAAATTTATTTTCCCATAAAAAAAGACGGGCACCCACCGGGATTGGGGTGCCCGTCCTTCTTTACTTTCTGTTTAAATCGAATAATCCGGGGACATTCTCCAGTGAATAATCCCTGACATACCTGATTACCTTCATCTTCAGCTCCTGCTCGAGATCTTCCCTGTTTTCACTTCTGGTTAAGTACAGGGACTTCTTTATTTTCGGCTCAAATGTTTCAATGACGTTCGTTTCATATTCTGAATTGCCCTTTGCTTCTTTCACAAGATCATATAGAATTCCCATCGGTTATGATTCTCCTTTTTCTAAAATGGTTTTTAATGTGCGCAATGCTTTTCGGTGAACTTTCGAGACAGCCTGCTGGGATACGCCAAGCACCTTGGCGATGTCTGTATCACTGAATTCCTGCACATAAGCGAGATCTAGTATATGTTTCTGCCTGTCGGTCAGCGATTCAAATGCTTTCAGCAGCCCTTCATTCTCCAGGCACTCTGTCAAAGTCGAAAAGTTCGTGAAAGGTGCGATGTCAGCAGCAGGATCAGGGATAAGATCGACGAATGCCCCGCCTTCCTGATTCTCTTTGTTATCCAATGTCAAAGGGTGCCTTTCACTGTATTTCCTTGCAGACTTGTCAAAGTTTACACTGTGAAAATAGAGGGATGAACTGACATAAGAGGTAAAGCGGATATCAAAGTAATGGGCTTTAAATGCTTCGTTTAGTCGATCTTCCTTATGGGCGCTCGGCTGTTCTAAGAAATCTTCTATCATTTCCTGATTGTTCGGTTGGCTGATAAAGGAATCAACGGCTTTATTCTGTTTGAGATGAGGATAATGACGATAAAATTTACTAATCAACGAATCCATTTTTTCACCACCAATAGAACGTATGTTCGATTTTAAAGTAAAAAAAAGAGGAGAAAACTCTCTCAGCTTTTACTTTATAAAGAAGAGGACGGGGATGAATTCACAACCTTCTTCTTTAATATCGTTCCATCGTACTATCTATTAAACCATAAATGGGAAGGTGAGGTAAGGTGGAAATGCACTAATTTTCCCTTTTTCCCCACATATTAACTAAATGAAGGGATTTAAGGGAATCGTATATAATAAGAATGATACAGACTCTATCCCAAAAGAAAGGGAAGTGACGACATGAAAGCAAAATGTTTTTTCTTAATCCTGCTTTTTCCCCTCCTGTTGAATGGCTGCATGGCAGACGAACAGCCGGAGAACGACGCTCAGAAGCAATCCGAAGCTGAAGGAGAGGCGGTCGAGACAAATATGGACGTACTGGCCAACGATGAGAAGATCATAGAAATGCTGAAGAAGAACGGTGTGATTTCAGAAGATGCCTCCCCGGAAGAGATTCAGAAGGCTCTCCAAAAATATCTCCAGGACAAAGCGGGTCCTCAACTGACCGATGAAAAAGAAAAGAAAAAATACATCGAAGAAATCAAAAAGAAAATTCAGGAAGGCTCCCAAGGGGAAAATTAAGGTGCAAGGGTCTCCGGGCCCTTGCACCTTATTGCTTAATCAGCGCATGACACTGCCGCCTGAGATTTTCACCGACTCGCCGACGATGTTCCCGGCAGCATCGCTCAATAGATACACGATCGTGTTCGCGACTTCGACAGGTGAGGTCAACCGGCCGGAAGGGATGCTTTCCTCAGCCACTTTCAGCTGTTCCTCATAGCTCCGCCCTTCACGTTCCCCTTTCGACTGGATGGCGTTACGCCCCATCTCTGTATCAACATAGCCTGGACAGACGGCGTTCACCCGCACTTGATGTTCAATCGCCTCATGGGCAAAGGCCTGGGTGAATCCGGTCACCGCAAACTTTGAAGCGCTGTACGCACTGTTTCCATGGGTACCACGCAGTCCGGACAGAGAAGAAATGTTGACGATCGAGCCTTTCTTTAGCTCCTTCATCTTCCGGTAGACGTCCTGAGAAAGCTGGACCAATGAAAAATAATTGAGTTCCATGATGTTTCGTAAATCATCTTCTGACAAACTTTCCACGATATCACCACCGCCAATCCCGGCAGAATTCACCAGTCCCGTGATGGGGCCGTGAACTTCTTCGGCCGCTGCCAGCAGCTTCTTCCGGTCATCATCGCTCGTAAGGTCTGCTTTATAGGAGAGGACCTTATCCGGATCCCCGCATGCGTCCTGCAATTCCTTCAGCTTATCTTCGTTCCGGCCGGTGATCGTGACTTTTGCTCCCGCCTGAACCGCCCCTTTCGCCGTTTCATACCCGATGCCGCCGGTCGCTCCAGTGATGAGGATATGCTGGTCAATCAACGTATTTTCATGAAATAGGAAACTAATCTTTTTACCCTCCTTGTTGATAGATAGTAGGCTTTACCCGTTTGGGGGAGGGGGAAAACGGTGGGGGGAGTTGAGAATGAATTCCGTCAAAAAATGAAAGAGGACGCCAAATTGTTTGGCGTCCTCTTCAATCAGCTACTCTTTTCCAATCCCCTTCATCACCATCTCCACCGTCATCTCGATCTCCTTCTCATCGTTCCAGTCAGCTTCTGGAAGGAAGAGATACCTGACAAGGAGCAGTCCGAAAATGCTGGTGGCCGAAAAGCGTACGACTGCCGGGGTGGGTAAGTCTATAATCTGGCCTTTCTCTTTATAAAGATCCACCAGGCGGATGAGTTTTTCGAACACTTTTTCCGCGATATGTTCTTTGAACTGTTCCTTCAGTTCAGGATGGAACGGAATCTCCTGGATGAGGATTCTAAAAGCGGTCATATTATCCTTCAGGAATTCATGTCGGTTGAGAAGAAGCGCTTTGAGAAAATCTTCGTACCGGTCATATTTGGCGTCGAGCACCTTATTGAGATCCCGGATTACAAACGGGGCGATCATTTTAGCCATCGTAGGCGAAACGATGGACAGAAGGAGATCCTTCTTCGTTTTGTAATGCCTGAAAATCGTTCCTTCTGCGACGCCTGCTTTTTTGGCGATCTGACTGGTTGAGGTGGCGGCATAGCCTTTTTCAGCGAACATTTCAATGGCCGCTTCCACAATCTTCTGCTGTTTATCGGTCAATTTTTCTTCCTGATCGAAGAGATGCTTGAATAAATTGTCGTCTTCTAACATACATAAACCCCTAACTTCTCGTTCTCCTAATAAGAGAATTACTTACCTTATATTTTACGGTATTTTCTCAGGGCTGCAACATTCAGGATGATAAAGAGTAAAGAGAACCCGATCAGGACAGCTAAGTAAAAGAGCAGATCCTCAAATGCAGCTCCCCGGATCATCACATCCCGAAGTGCTTCAGCAGCATAATAAAGGGGCGTGACAGGACCGATCCAGCTGAGCCAGTCGGATATCGTATCCAGGTTGAATAACCCGGAGAAAAAAATCTGTGGAACGACCACGATCGGAATGAACTGCATCATCTGTAATTCATTCTTGGCAAAAGCCGACAACAATATTCCCAGCGTCAGGGCAGTGAAGGATAACGACACGATAATAATCAGCACATGGAAGAAGCTTCCCATCATCATCATGTCCAACACATAAATCGAATACCAGGAAATCAAGGATGCCTGCAGGAGTGTCACGATCCCGAAGCCGATGACGTAACTGATGACCATTTCCCAAATTTTCACCGGGGAAGCGAGCAGCCTTTCAAGTGTTCCTGTCGTCCGCTCCCGCAGGAAAGATACCCCGCTGATTAAAAAGACGAAGAAAAAGACAAAGAATCCAAGGAGCACCGGACCGAAGGAATCGAACATTTCCATGTCCTTATTTCCGTACACATAGTTCACATCATCTGACAGGTTGTTTGAGCCTGTTGGGAACAGGGTTTGGATCTTCTTCATGACGGCCCCGTTGACGGTAGGGTCACTTCCTTCAATGGTGATTGAAGGGGATGCAGGGTCCTCAAAAGATATATAGCCGTCAAGCTCGCCGTTTTTCACATCTTTCAAAGCTTGATCAGCACTTGAATAGGTTTCAAAATCCTTAGAATCGAATTTTGCTTCTAGCTGCTGTGGGAGATCCACGATGGCTACCTTGGCTTCATAATCCTTAGAGTCAAATACAAGTGACAGCATGCTGAGGATCAAAAGTGGTGCAAGGAACATCAGTGCCAGTGTACGTTTATCCCGGAGGAGCTGCTGGAGGATGCGAATGACAAATCCTTTAATTCTCAACGGAAACACCTCCATTTAATAAGAATACATCTTCAATGGACGATACCCCGTGGCTTTCTTTGATCGCAGCCGGTGTATCGCTTGAAATGATTTCACCGTGCTGCAAAAGACCGAGGAGGTCGCATCTTTCTGCTTCATCCATGACGTGTGTCGTGATGATCAAGGTCCGTCCCTCGCTCTTCAGGCGGTGGAAGCTGTCCCAGATTTCTTTGCGGAGTACAGGATCGATCCCGACGGTCGGTTCATCGAGAAACAGCACTTCCGGGTCATGTAAGAGGGCGATGGCAAGGGAAAGTCTCCGCTTCATTCCGCCGGAGTATTGATGGACAGGCTTGTTCAGATGATCAAGGAGATCGACTGTTTCCATCACTTTTTCTATCTGAGCCTTTCTCTCTGCTTTCTTCAACCCATACAGGGATGCCATGAAGGAGAGATTCTCTTTTGCTGTCAGTTCATCATAAAGGGCATCTGATTGAGCCATATATCCGATGTGAGGATAAAGCTCATTTGCTTTCAGCTTATTCCCTTTAAAGGTCACGCTTCCGTTCGAGGGTGTCTCAAGTCCGATCATCAGCTTGATCATCGTCGTTTTGCCTGACCCGGACGGACCTAATAAGCCATAGATATTACCTTTTGGGATATCGAGTGAAACGTTTTTTAATACATCCTGGAAGCCGAATGATTTAGAAATCTCCCGAAGTTGGATGATGGATGTCATTTGGATCACACCTTTCAGAGGTTAGTGAGTGATTACTCACTTTTAATATAAAATAGATGGCGGGATTTGTAAAGTGAGTAATCACTCATATTATAATTTATGCATACTCATTAAATTTAGAAGGGAACAAAAAAAGGCTTGGCAAGAAGCCAAACCCTTTCATTATCGTACAGTATCGTTCTCCCATTGATAGCTCCAGAATCGTTCAACGGTCACCCATTTCAGCGCTTCCGGATCCTTCTGCTCAATGCCCTTTTCCAAGTCTTTAAGCATCCATGCAGTTTGTGAGATGTGTGCCTTCATGGCACCGATCTTTTGGTCCTTGACCGGTGTGATGTCGACAAGGACATCCGGTTTGCCCAAGTGCTCTTCGCAATTTTTCGAGAAGGCAAGGCAGTGGAGTTTCGGTCTTGATCCTTCAGGCATGCGGCGGACGGCCCGGACGACGGCCCTTGCTGTCGCCTCGTGATCCGGATGGACAGAGTAGTCGGGATAGAAGGTGATGATCAGCGACGGATTTACTTCTTCGATTAACCCGGTCACCATATCCGTAAGCTTATCGTCATTTTCAAATTCCAGTGTTTTATCCCGGTAACCCAGCATGCGTAGATCCTGGATACCCATGACTTCTGCCGCTTTTTTAAGTTCTTTCTTCCGGATCAGCGGAAGGGATTCTCTCGTCGCAAATGGCGGATTTCCTAAGTTTCTCCCCATTTCCCCCAGGGTGAGGCAGGCGTATGTGACCGGTGTCCCGTTATTCACATGGGTTGAAATGGTCCCTGAAACGCCGAATGCTTCATCGTCCGGATGGGGGAAGATGACGAGCAGCTGTCTTTCTTTTTCCATTATGACCTCTCCTTTTCTCATCATATAAGTGATCGGTGGTTATGCGAAAGGTGTCGGACTGATCTCCAGTGCAACGGCGAGCTTTCCGTCCCCGCCATGTCCTGCAAGCAGGAGGCGTCCGTATTCATCGAATTCATAATGAGTCAGCCCTTCAGCATAAATCCAGCCTAGTTCGATCTTCAGGCCGACACGGTAAGGTCCGTCCCCGATGATCTTTCCGTGCTCATAGTTGACTTTTCCATTCCGTATGTAAGCTCCGGCAGAAAAGAAGCCTTCGTTGAAGTGAGAAGCATAGGCTCCGTTCGTTGTTTCCAAATGTATATAAACGTCCTGTTGTGCAAGCTTGTTGATGAAGCCCTGCACATCGGCCATTTTGATCGGTTCCATTCTTTTTCCTCCTTAAGTACAGAAAAGACTCTTAACCATTATGTACTATCTTACTAAAATTCATGAGTGATTGCGAAAAGTATGATTGAGGTGAGGGGAGTGGATGATGGTGATGAATTCAGTGGGGAAAGGGATTTTTCAGAGGTCCGTCCCCATGAAGGGAAAGGTGCCGGGCATTGAACGGGGAGTTCAGTGCCTGGCACCGGGTTGTTGGTTATTTTTCTAATGCGTTGTATGCTCCGTGCATGACGGGGCCGACGTATTCGTTCAGCTTGAAGCCGTGTTTGATGGCTGCTGTGACGAAGGTTTTGGCGTTTTGGACTGCTTCTTTTACGTCTTGTCCGTTTGCAAGGTTCGACGTGATGGCTGCCGCAAATGTACAGCCTGCTCCGTGGTTGTACGTGGTGTCTACCTTTTCTTCTTCGAGCAGGATGAATTCATTTCCATCGTAGAAGAGGTCCAGTGCTTTGTCATGCTGCAGCTGCTTTCCACCTTTGATGACGACATTGCTTGCGCCCAATTCGTGGATTCGCTTGGCAGCTGTCTTCATATCGTCGATGGTCTTGATCGGACCGGTCTCAGCAAGCTGACCTGCTTCGAACAGATTAGGCGTCACGACTGTGGCACGCTTGAGAAGGTGCTCTCTCATCGCGACCGTCGTCTCCGGATTCAGGACTTCATCTTCCCCTTTACATACCATGACCGGGTCAACGACGACCTGATTCAAACCGAATTCATCGATTTTCTTCGCGGCAAGTTCAATGATTTCGACTGTTCCGAGCATCCCTGTCTTCATGGCGTCGATGCCGACAGAAAGGACGGTTTCCAATTGTGCTTCCAACGTATCGATAGCTAGTGGATGAACGTTATGATGCCAATGATTGTGGGGATCCATCGTCACGACCGTAGTGAGGGCTGTCATACCGTAAACGCCGTGCTCCTGGAAGGTCTTCAGGTCGGCTTGGATCCCGGCGCCGCCGCTTGTATCGGACCCGGCAATCGTCAGGGTTTTCTTCAATGTCATCGTTAAATTCCTCCTATGAAAATAGCTTGTTAACATGCTAAAAGTCTGACTAAAGGATATAATAACCCCCATGGAAATACAAATTCCATCGTTTCCTATAGGAAAAAGACGCCGAAAGAATCTCTTTCGACGTCCCCGTAAGGTCAGTAAGGTTTAGCGTCATTATCGGTCGCTTCCTTGGAGGCGACGATGACAAGCTTTCCTTTATCCAATTCTTCTTCATAAGCATCGGCTTCCGCCTGGTTCAGCCCGACCGCTTTCATCTTGGTTCTGAGCTCATCCCCGCGCCGGTTGAACAGGTTGCCGAGTGATTCGATGATGCCTTGCTCTTTCAGTCCAGGGGAGTCTGTATCAGTCGCTTCTGTAATATGCTCGGAACGGTGTTTGTCGTGGGCAAATACGTAGATTTCATCTTTTGAAAAGCCTTCGCTTGCCAGAGCTTCGATTTCTTTTTTTACCTCTACCACATTTTCCGCTGTTTGAACTTTATACATTTTGCATACCTCCTGAAAGAATTTCGTTGCTTGTCCCTTGTATTCCCGATTCTTCCCCTCTAAAACTTTCCATAATATAGAAATTCATTTAAGAGAATTATTGTTTCCAAGATTCTACATTATTTTCTATAATAGAAGGGAGGTGAAGAAATGTGTCGAATCAAGCAAAGAAGATACAAGAAATAGAAGCAATCCTGGAAGAGTTGAAAACATCTGAGAGAGAAACGAGCAGCGCGATGGCCATTGATCATAGAAGAAGCAGGCAGGTGCCCCCGTGGAGGATAGCCACATCACTTCTGTCCCTTTGGAAAAGCAGGGTGGTAATCTTATTGTCCGTCCTTGTCCTCCTTATCGGAGGGGCATCGATCGGGGTCTACAGCTGGCTGTCAGGCTCGACGTTTACAGAAGAAAAGGGTTCGTTTGTGGAGAGGATCCAGGAAATGAGTTCATTGGCAACGGCACAGGGATTTGTGAAGGCCGTGATTCAACAGGAGGATAATCGATTGTTCGGTAAAGAAATCAATACAGATCTTCCCGGAACGAAACGGAAGCTTCTGATGGTTGTACCGGGGACCGTCCTTGCAGGGGTTGATTTGCAAGGAATCGGGGAAGACGATATCGTAGTCGATGAAGAGAAGAAGGAGATCCGGCTGACTGTGCCGAGGGCTGTGATTCTGCAGGAACCTTCGATTGATACAGACAACATCCAGACGTTTTCTGTAGAAGGGATTTTTCGAAACGATGTAGACTGGAATGAAGGCTTCGCCCTTGCAGAAGTAGCGAAGGATCAAATCAGTCAGGAAGCGGTCGAGCAGGGGATCCTCGTGGCGGCAGAGAAAAACGCCGAAAAGTCATTGAAGGGTCTCTTTGAACAATTAGGCTACAGTATGACGATCGAATTCCAAGATTAGAAAGGATGTGTGATCGTGTCGACGATTTTTCATAACGACTGGGCTGAAGTACTGGAGGATGAACTCCAGAAGGAATACTATCTTAATCTCCGAAACTGGCTGAAGGGGGAGTATGCATCCGGGACCGTCCATCCGTCCATGCAGGATATCTTCAATGCGTTTCATTACACGGCATACGGGGATGTGAAGGTCGTGATACTCGGACAAGATCCATACCACGGACCGAACCAGGCGGAAGGATTGAGCTTTTCTGTGAAAAAAGGGGTGAAAATCCCCCCGTCCCTCAGAAATATGTACAAGGAGCTACATGATGACATCGGCTGCGACATTCCTTCCCACGGCTCATTGGTCAAGTGGGCAGAACAAGGTGTCCTGTTGCTGAATACGGTCCTCACCGTTCAGGACGGAAAAGCACACTCACATAGGGGGAAAGGATGGGAACGGTTGACGGATCAGGTCATTTCTCTATTGAATGAACGGGATAAACCGGTGGTATTTATGCTGTGGGGGAAACCGGCACAGGGGAAGAAGAAACTCATCGACGCCTCGAAGCACTTCATTGTGACGGCTCCCCATCCAAGTCCGCTGTCTGCCCACAGGGGATTCTTTGGAAGCCGGCCATTTTCACAAGCCAACGGTTTTTTACGTGAACAGGGAATGGGAGAAATCGACTGGTGCATAGAATAACCACAGGATGTTTCACGTGAAACACTGGAAGGAGGACACCAGGTGAAAAAGGAAGCGCGCATCAACTGCTTTCAATGCCAGCATTTTTACACAACCTGGGAGCCGGCCCATCCCCGGGGATGCAAAGGGTACGGGTTTAAATCGAAAGCGATGCCTTCACTCGTCGTATTTCGATCGTCTGGAAGCCCATGCCTTAAATTCAAGGCCAAACAAAGATGACATTTGCGAAATCTTTCAATAAGAATTAGGATAATGAAGTAGGTAAAGCCGTACATATTGTAAGATTTTGTGGAAGGAGTCATCGATTGTGAATATCCCTCATCAATCATTCATCAAAAAAATAGAACATGAACTCGGGAAAGCAAAGGCAGCAGAGAAGTCCCAGCACATCCGTGAGCATGTTTATTCTATAAAAGCATTATGCGAATTGCTGCTGGAGGAAGACAGTGTCAGTGCGCCTGCACCATCATTTTCCCAATCCCGGCAGACGATGCCGTATGTGCAGGAACCACAGGTAACCCAAAAGCCCGTTTCGATTCAAGAGGAAGAGCCGCTTGAAACAGATGACGGTGCCAATGGGAGTTCACTGTTTGACTTTTAATTCTCGCTAGGAGGGTCACCATGAAAACATTTATCATCATCGGGGCGATCAACGCATTTTTATCGGTCGCTTTAGGAGCTTTCGGTGCACACGCACTGGAAGGGAAGATTTCACAGAAATACATTGATATTTGGAATACAGGCGTTCTTTATCAAATGTTTCATGCCATCGGAATCATCATCGTCGGCGTGCTGATGGGGAATGTCACCCCGACTTCACTGCTTTCCTGGTCAGGCTGGCTAATGCTGATCGGTACGATTTTATTCTCCGGAAGCCTATACGTCCTCAGCATCACAGGCGTAAAGGTGCTGGGAGCGATCACCCCACTCGGCGGAGTCAGCTTTCTCGCCGCATGGGTGCTTCTGATCCTCTTCGCAGCGAAAACATTATAAATGAAAATACCCGGCAAGGAGAGTTCTCCCTGCCGGGTATTTTTTTCATCGTTGCGAATAGCCTTGCATGGAGCCTCCAGCCCCATAAGGATATTCATATTCAATTTCTTCATCAAAGGTAATGTAGTCGAGATAAATCATTGGAATGAGGTAGCGGGTACCTGTCTGCGGATCACTGATGATCAAATGATCACGGCCTGCCGCTTCAATGAGCCCTTTGAAAATTTTCGCATTCCATTCCTTATTATTTTCAAATGTCGTATAAACCGTGGCCACCTTCCCCTTATTCAGGCGAAGGATATTTTCGATATAAGATTCTTCGATGGGAAGCATGCCCTGCACATTTTGGGAAGGAGCAGGGGCATTCATCGGCTGGGGCACCTGGAGACCGCCACCCTGCTGTTGAGGATAGTACTGTCCCTGACCCTGCCCTTGACCGCCTCCATAATATTGCCCGTATGGATTATATGCAGATTGATTATACCCTTGCATATAGGGGTTTGATTGTTGGTTCGCCAAACCGAATACCTCCTTTGATTAACGTTAATACACTTTCGGACAATCACCTTGAGTAGGTTGATAGAAACAGTGGGACTTGAATCGCCCCGAATTGGATTGGTTATACCATTTATCGGGACAGTCCCCTGCCGGCTTAAAAAACCATAAGGAATACTGGGCCGGGTGATATCTGCCTCCTTTAATGGTCTTTCTCGCTAAATCAATTTCTTTCTGCCTCGCACGCTGATAAAAATAGCCTTTCTGTGTGGCCTCGAAACCGCCGGGACTCTGGAACACCATATCTTGGAGCGAAGCGAGTTTCTTGAAGTCAAGGCAGTCGGAGCGCACCCGGTTGACGCCCACGTTCCCGACCATCAACATACCAAGCTGCCCTTCACCCTCGGCTTCAGCCCTCATCAGCCGGGCCAGGAGCTTTACTTCCTTTTCGTTGTAAGGGATCACAGCCATCTTCCCACCTCATTTCTAGAAGACGCTTTCTGTTTCACTATTTCATGTCTATGAGGGGGTGGGGGGATATATTCGTACTTCGTCAGTAAAGAAAGCATAAAAAAACGACAAGCTGCAAGGAGCTTGTCGTTTGGCATATCTTTAGTTCACATGAAGGAATTTCGAAATCGCTTCTTCTTTCAGCAGATTCCCTACATAGAAAGTACCGAATTCACCATAGCGGGCACTCACTTCGTCAAAACGCATCTCGTACACAAGCTTTTTGAACTGAAGCACATCATCTGCGAACAGCGTGACGCCCCACTCGTAATCATCGAAACCAACAGAACCTGTAATGATCTGTTTTACTTTTCCAGCGTACTGGCGGCCGATCATGCCATGACTTCTCATCATGTCACGACGCTCCTCCATCGGAAGCATGTACCAGTTATCATTCCCCTGGCGACGCTTATCCATCGGGTAGAAGCAAATATGATTCGCTTTCGGAAGGATCGGGTAGATACGCTCCTGTACATATGGATTGTCGTATGGATCACCCTCGGAAGGCATGTAATTGCCAAGCTCAACCACAGACACATAAGAATATGTAGGGACCGTAAATTCAGCAATTTTCAGCTTGTTAAACTCATTTTCAAGCTCATTCAATTCTTCCATTGTCGGACGAAGGATCATAAGCATAAAGTCAGCCTTTTGCCCAACGATTGTATAAAGGGCATGACTGCCTTCCTTTGCGTCCTGCGTACTGTTCAATCGATCTAAGAAACCGTGGAATTCAGAAATCGCCGAGTCTCTTTCCTCACTCGGAAGCATCTTCCATGAAGTCCAGTCCATCGCACGAAAATCATGCAGGGAATACCAACCATCTAATGTTTGTGCCGGTTCTGCCACTGTAATCACTCCTTTAAGTACTTTTCCCAACTCTACTATATCATAGTTTGGCAGCAGAGTAGGAATCCGAAACCCAATGTCGATAAACTGGCACAAAAGCCGGATAGCCCCTGGTATTCTGGAACACACTAAATGAAGACATACATAAGCTTAACCGCAGATCCAATCGGGTATAGAAATTATTAGAAAACAAAGACTTTTACCGTGAAACCGATAACATTTCGCCTTTTTCTTGAATTCCTATATGAGAAGAGTATTCTAAGATTGGATATGTATAAACCAAGGAGGTACCTCTATTGAGCAATTTATTTACAACACTTACAGATAAAGTGAAAGGCAAAGAATTAAAAATCGTTTTCCCTGAAGGAACAGACGAGCGCATCCTGACTGCAGCATCCCGTTTAGCGGGTGACGGCATCCTGACACCGATCGTCGTCGGTAACGTGGAAGAAATCAACGGCAAAGCAGACCGCCTGGGCGTAAAGCTTGACGGTTGTGACATCGTTGACCCGGCATCATTCCCTGGAATGGACGAGCTTGTCAAAGCATTCGTAGAACGCCGCAAAGGGAAGGCATCTGAAGAAGATGCGAAGAAAATCCTGCTTGACGGCAACTACTTCGGGACAATGCTTGTCTACACAGGACAGGCTCACGGCCTTGTAAGCGGAGCAGCCCACTCAACGGCTGATACGGTTCGCCCTGCCCTTCAGATCATCAAAACAAAAGAAGGCGTCCGCAAAACATCCGGCGTATTCATCATGGTGCGCGAAGAAGAAAAGTATGTGTTCGCTGACTGTGCGATCAACATCTCCCCAGACAGCCAGGATCTTGCTGAAATCGCGGTCGAAAGTGCGAAAACAGCAGACATGTTCGACATCGATCCACGTGTTGCGATGCTGAGCTTCTCTACAAAAGGTTCTGCCAAGTCGCCTGAAACAGAAAAAGTCGTTGAAGCTGTTTCAATCGCCAAAGAAAAAGCACCAGAACTGACAATCGACGGCGAATTCCAATTCGACGCTGCTTTCGTTCCATCAGTGGCAGAGAAAAAAGCACCGGGCGCCGACATCCAAGGAAACGCGAACGTATTCGTATTCCCAAGCCTTGAAGCTGGAAACATCGGCTACAAAATCGCCCAACGCCTAGGGAACTTCGAAGCAGTCGGCCCAATCCTTCAAGGACTGAACGCCCCTGTGAACGACCTTTCACGTGGCTGCAACGAAGAAGACGTATATAAACTAGCATTGATTACGGCTGCACAGGCGCTGTAATCGTGGTTGATTGAGCCGGATCCTTTTGGGGGATTCGGTTTTTTTGGTTTGATTTTGCCAATTGATTTTGCCTGTTAAAAAAACGGGATTGTTTGTCAGTTGAAAATGCTGGTTTTTTTAACAGGCAAATGTATGAGTTGCCTGACAAAATAGTGGAGAAGTTTGTCTGACAAAAACGTGCATGGGTTTAACAGACAAATTACTGCCAGAATTCAACTGACAAATATCTTCCCAATTTCAACTGACAAACGCGCCCCCACGTTCAGCAACCCCGCCATAATATGATATAATGAGCTCGCATGTTGTAAGCGAAGGAGAAGCGTGATGGATAAGGAAAAAGCATATGCACTGCTCCGTCAAGACCGATGGAGAGTGGTTGATCAATCAAGTTTAGGGCCGATGTTCGGTGCCCTGCAGTCGTTTGCCATGGATGATACGCTGTGTACGGCAATCGGTGCGGGACAGTCTGATCCGACGGCGCGCTCGTGGGTTCATCATCAAACGGTGGTGCTCGGCATTCAGGATACGAAGCTGCCGTTTCTTTCAGAGGCGTTAAAAGGTTTGGAAGAGGCAGGCTATCAATATATTGTAAGAAATTCCGGGGGATTGGCGGTCGTGCTGGATGAAGGGGTGTTGAACCTTTCATTGGTCTTCCCCGATTCTGAAAAAGGGATCGATATAAACAGGGGTTATGATGCAATGTGGCTGCTGGTCGAGGATATGTTCAAGGATTTCGGCATGAAGATCGAGGCGAAGGAGATTTCGGCATCTTACTGTCCCGGAAGCTATGATTTAAGCATCAATGACCAGAAGTTCGCAGGGATTTCCCAGCGCCGGATCAGAAACGGGGTGGCCGTTCAGGTGTACCTGTGCGTCAATGGGAGCGGTTCTAAACGTGCGGAGCTGATTAAGCAATTCTATGAGACGGGCCTGAAGGGTGAGACGACGAAGTTCACATTCCCTGTAATCGAACCGGATGTGATGGCATCACTATCGGAATTGTTCGGGGTGGAGCTGACGGTTCAGGATGTGATGCTCCGCTTCCTGCAGTCGCTGAAAGGGTTCAGCGGGTCATTTTACAGTAGTGCCCTTCAAGGGGAAGAGTACGGAATGTATGAAATGTATTATCAGCGGGTCGTTGAGCGGAATGAAAAGGTATTGAAATAGATGAAAGCCGGATTCCTGAGGGGGATCCGGCTTTTTGTATGGAAATGGAAAAAGACGCATAAAAGGAAATGTTGACGCAATCAAGGCCGGTTTAGACGCAAATAAAAGAAAAATGACGCAATGACCGTTGTCTTTGACGCAATACCACTTGAAAACGACGCAATCGGCCGCTGCGGCATTCCGATCTTGAAGCAAACCATACGCTAAGAAAGGAAAAAGCATCTGATTCTCTCAAAAACCGGCACCCCACACGGGAGCACCGGCTTATAGTCCTCATTATTCAGCTACTTTTTCTAAATTACCGTTACGGTCCATTTTGAAGCGGGGTGCCTTGGCGTCGTCTTCGTCGAAGAGGACGAGTTTTCGGGCACGGTTCATGATTTGCATAAGTGTTTCGTAGTCTTCCTGCATCGTGACTGAGTTGTTTTCCAGGGATGCGACTTTCTTTTCAAGCTCTGCATTTTCTTTGCGGATGTCTGCGATTTCTTGTTTCAATCTCTGATTCTCGATTTTGATATAGTCGGAACTCAGGTTGGATTGAGCCAGGTTTTGCAGGTAGGCGATGACTTTTTCGAGGGTCATGTCGCCTTTGATTCCGGCTGCCTTGATCCCGTGGTTAGGGGCTGGCGCCTGCTGTTGGGTGAAGACTTGCTCTTCTGCTGCTTCGACATTGAAATTGGCCGGTGCTTCTTCGGGTTGTTTTCCGAGCTGCTCTGTTTCCGGGACGTAGTTTTCGTATTCGGCGAATTCCATTTCTTCTTCAGCTTCAGACATTGATAGAGACATAGCATCTAAATCTTCGAATGAAGGGGCAGGTGGCTGGTAAAGGAGCTTTTTCTTGCCGCCCTGGTCTTTTCCAAGTATGCGGTGCCGCTGTTTGCGCTGTTTTTTTGCTAGTTGAAGAGCTTTCTCGTATTGGTGGCGGACGACTGCGTTCCAGCGGAATCCGCATGCGGCGGACGTCCGGTTCAGCTTGTCGCCGACTTCTTCAAAGGCATTCAATTGTGTGCTGCCTTCCCGTACATGACGCAAGACGGTTTCGGCTAAAAGCAGGTCATTTTCTTCCGTCCAGGCATCCTGTCTTGTTTTCATCATCATTTCTTCTCAACTCCCAAATTTTACTTAAAGTATTCGTTGGTTAAAGGATGGACCATTTAAAGGGTTTTTATACGAATATGTTAAAATTATTTTCTGTCTGCTAGTTTCGTTGGGTAGGGAGCGGTTTTCCCGAATTGGAAACGATGTTCTCTTGCAAATCATCGCGGAAAACTGTATTCTATAAATCGATGTTTAGGACGTAACATATCCATTTCAATAGATAGAAAGGGTTGTTGGCAGGTGGCAAATGAATTTCGTGTTTGCGATGATTGTCAGGCCGTTAACTTAAAAACCTTAATTCCCAAATTAAAAGAACTTGACCCGGAGGCACCGATTGACATTGCGTGCCAGTCTTATTGTGGTCCGGGGCGGAAGAAGACATTCGCGTTTGTGAATAATCGTCCTGTAGCGGCTTTGACGGAAGATGAACTAATGGAAAAAGTGATCAAGAAAATAAAGAAATAAAAGGAAACTTCCTCAAAGGGAGTTTTTTCTTTTCCCCTGAAAAAATAAATAAAGGTTTGGTCGTCTTTGAAAAAGGAAACTTGTAATGGGATAGAGAAATAAATAGGAACGGTCGGGGAACATGATTGAAACATATGTTCTTGTCAAGAGGCGCACTTTCTTGAAATTTTTTTGTATTAGGGAGAGTGCTTGCAGGCCGTCATTCATAAGCCAAATACCTATTTTTTTCGACAAGTTTCGAGATGAAGACGAGGAAAAAAGTCGCTATAATAGAAATATGCTAGTTTAGGAAGAGGGTTGAAGATGGAGTATGCCAAGCAGAAATTACATGAAGAAAAAGTATTTAAAGACCCTGTTCATCGGTATGTTCATGTAAGGGATCGCGTGATTTGGGATTTGATTGGGACGAAAGAGTTTCAACGACTTCGCAGGATCAGGCAGCTGGGAACCACCTATTTGACCTTTCACGGGGCGGAGCACAGCCGTTTCAATCATTCCCTTGGCGTGTATGAGATCATCCGCCGCATCGTGGATGATGTATTCGACGGCAGGCCCGAGTGGAACCAGGATGAGCGTCTCTTATCCCTGTGCGCAGCGTTACTGCATGATCTCGGACACGGTCCGTTTTCCCATTCCTTCGAAAAGGTGTTTCACCTGGACCACGAGCATTTCACCCAGGCGATCATTTTAGGTGATACAGAAGTGAATGAGGTCCTCTCTAAGGTCGGGCCGGATTTTGCGAAGCATGTGGCAGAGGTGATCGGGAAGACGTATAAGAATAAGCTGGTCGTCAGCCTGATTTCAAGCCAGATCGATGCGGACCGGATGGATTATCTGCAGCGTGACGCCTATTTTACAGGGGTCAGCTATGGGCATTTTGATATGGAGCGGATCCTTCGGGTCATGAGACCGCGTGAGGATCAGGTCGTCATTAAGCAGAGCGGCATGCATGCCGTGGAAGACTACATTATGAGCCGTTACCAAATGTACTGGCAGGTGTACTTCCACCCGGTCACACGGAGCGCTGAAGTGATCTTGACGAAGATCCTCCATAGGGCGAAGGAGCTTTATGAGGACGATTATACATTTAAGCAAAAGCCGATCCATTTTTATTCACTGTTTGAAGGGGATGTGTCCCTGGCAGATTATCTGAAGCTCGATGAGGCCGTCGTCATGTACTATTTCCAGATTTGGCAGGAAGAAGACGATCCGATCCTGCGTGACTTATGCGAGCGGTTCATGAACCGGAACTTATTCAAGTACGTTGAATTCGATCCGGCGAAGGAATACAAGAAGCACAGTGAGCTGGAAGCCCTCTTCAAAAAAGCCGGGATCGACCCCGAGTATTATCTGGTCGTGGACTCATCATCTGATCTTCCGTACGACTTCTACAGACCGGGCGAGGAAGAAGAACGCCTTCCGATCCACCTGCTGATGCGGAATGAAGAGCTCCGTGAATTATCACGGCAGTCGGACATCGTCGACTCGATTTCCGGCAAACGGCGAACAGACCATAAACTGTATTATCCGGTGGATTTACTATATGACGAATCAACGAAGAAAAACATCAAGAGACAAATACGTACGATTCTAGAACTGACTTAAGACACTGCAGCCAATGAGGACCTGAAAAACGCAATACTAGGAGTAGGAGATGACGTACATTGTTGAAAGATCATGCGAAATTAATGAGTGCCTTCTTAGCCTCGGGTGAAGTGGTGGGGAGAAAGAAGCTTCAGAAGATGATATTCATCGCCAAGAAGCTTGAATTTCCATTTCAGGAAAAATTCCAATTTCATTTTTACGGGCCGTATTCAGAAGAGTTGACGCTCCGGGTGGAGGAGCTGTGCAATATGGGCTTCATCTCCGAAGTGAAGGAGAAAAAAGGCGGATACTATCAGTACCGGTACGCCGTCACCAAAGAAGGGGAAGACTTCCTGCGGATCTATGAAAAAGAGATGCCCTGTCTGGAAGATTGCCTGACGGATATGAATACTCAATCAGCACGCTTTCTTGAACTTGTTTCGACAGTCTTATATTTTGACAGCCTGCCAAAAGAAGAAGTAGTGGAGAAAGTATTCACACTCAAGAGCAAGCAGAAATACACAGAAGAAGAAATCGACGAAGCCTTCGCCTACATTGAAGGACTAAAAACGAAAAAAATCGTCCAGTAGCGGACGTTCCTATATGAATGAAAAAGGGATCAATGCCAGCGGCTGATCCCTTTTTATGTCCAAACAAAAAATCGTCACGATAGGCGCAACGATTTCAGCGGATTTATTTCGTTTGATCCATCTTCTCGAGGATCTGATCGAGCTTTTCCTCGATTTGCTTATCATGCTTCCGCTGTTCGATCCTTCTGTTCCGAAAGCTCTTTGCAATCATGTAAACGACAACCATCATGGCAACCAGTAAAGCCATCATGACCAATTGGAAAATGACGTCGCCAATATTCAAATGCACTCTCCTCCGTCCTTTCGTAGGGGTTAGTATATAGTATTCTTCATTTGTGGAAGTTACCCCTTTTTTTCATGGGAGAGGGACTTGAGGAACCGGGGCATAAGATGATCCTGCCAAAAAGGGTAAGAACGCCTTTCCGGCAGGATTGTCTTATGCTGGTCGCCTCTGATCAAGCCGCTTCCGCTTTTCGTTATTGATCGCTCAGTCTTTTTCCGCCTACGGCATAGTGGCCCTTGGTCATTTCTTCAATGAAGACAACGATTTTCTCTTCCGGTGCACCGGTGGTTTCGCTTACGGCTTCGGTCACTTTTTCGACGAGGGCACGTTTTTGTTCTTCCGTGCGACCTTCGAGCATTTTTACTGTGATATAAGGCATTATCGTTCGCTCCTGACTGGTGGATTTGGTACAATTTGAGGTGAGCTTGTTTTTGCTGCCCACCTTTTAAATGTAAGGGTTGGCGGGAGAGAGAGCAAGTTTGGTATGATGGAAACAGAATTTTTGTGGATCGTCATGCTTGCAGGGATTTTTCTGTATACTGTGGAATAAGGAAGTAAAACTTTTTTTAAAAGGAGTACATACTTTGGAATTATTTAGCCAGCTTTTTGAGTCGATTTCCGTGTTCCGGTTGGAGGAGCTGCCGTTTGTGGTGATCGCCCTCGTCATGGCCTTTACGGTTCATGAATTTGCCCACGCCTTTGTGGCATACAAATTCGGGGATACGACCGCGAAGGATCAGGGAAGACTGACATTGAATCCGATTCAACACTTGGACCCGCTGGGGACCATTTTAATATTAATTGCCGGGTTTGGCTGGGCGCGTCCTGTGCCGGTCATGAGATCCCGCTTCAAGAATCCGCGCCTGGCGGGAGTGCTCGTTTCAGTGGCGGGCCCACTGAGTAACTTCTTGCTCGCTTTCATCGCCTTTGGTTTTTTCTACTTCTTTGTAGGGGTGACCGGCGGAGTCGGGGTTCCACCCTTTGTCATCGATCTTTTACAGATGATCGTGTATCTGAATGTACTGCTGTTCATCTTTAACCTCTTACCGTTCCCGCCTCTTGACGGGTACCGGATCATAGAGGACCTGTCACCGAATCACATCAGGGCAAAAATGACCCAGTATGAGCAGTACGGGGTGCTGTTATTTCTGATCATCGTGATCACGCCACTTGATGAATATACGATCTGGCCGCTGCTGCAAGGCGGAATGACTGCAACGAATCAGGCGTTCAGTGTGATTTTTACAACGATATTTTCTATCTTTAGCTAAAGGAGTGTAGATTCATGGAAAAGAAAAAGAACATTGGATTCAACATCATCAAAAGTGATCCGACAGACGGCCACGGCGGCTACGGGGTAGGATCCTTGAGCCTTGATAATGTGTCGCCGGTCATGGTCGACGTCGAAGAAGGGGTGGCGACGATCGAAGTTGGAGCGATGCATGCGAGAAGCCCGATCGAAAAAGGGATCAAATTCACGAACAATCGTGAAGACTCTGCAGGCGGCAAGCTGTACTGGTTGATCTGGGTGACCATCGACCGTTTAGATACCGGTCCTTATTACGCCGGCGTGACCGCTTGTGAGCTTGTCGTGAACCGCGAAAAGCGGAGAGGCTACAAGTCGATGCCTGAGCATGTAAACAATATGGATAAATCCATCAAGCGTAAAATCGTTCTTGATCATATGGACGACAAGTCAAAAGGCATCCTGAAGGGCTTTCTGCAAACCCACGACGCAGGCATGTGGGAACGCTCGAAAGATGAACTGAAAGAAGCTTTATCAGTATAAAAACAAGAAAATCTTACGTTTGTGAACAAATTATGACATTTTTTTCGAATATGTCGTTCACATCTTGCCCTTAGGTGAGAAAAAAAGTACACTTAAATCACAGTTTGCACATAAACTAGGACATGAAAAACCTCGGGTTCGCACAAACCCGAGGTTTTTCGTTTTATATAGGTGGATTTTGCCGGTTCTGGGCGTTCCGGAAGGCTGTTTTGTTGGCTTATTGCGTAACTTTCAGGGGTATTCGCGTAACTTTTGCCACTTATTGCGCAACTTCAGGAGTTTATTGCGTGACTTTTAGGGTTTATTGCGTAATTGCCTATTCGAAATGCTTGTCGCCTCTGCCCAACCCGCCTCCGCTTTGCGCGATGTCCAGCTCCAGGGGCTTGGGGCTCGAGGTCATAAGTCAAGCCGACCAAAAAGGCAAAGAGCGCCTTTCCGGTCGCCTCGCCTTATGCTTGTCGCCCCAGAGCAAGCCCCTTCCGCTTTTCTTCTAAAAAATCCAATCCTTCACCTTCTCATACCAGGACCTATCCTCTTTTTTCACCGGCTCTTTCTCTTTAGGTGTTTCTTTTTCTCCCAGGTGTTCGTGGCAGTATTCTGTCGGTTCGGTTCCTCTTACGAAGTAGGTGAACCGCTGGACGGGGCAGTCTTCGGTTGCCAGGAGCCCGTTGTGGGGATTTACGGCTACGCCGATGACGCCTTTGGTTGTTTTGAAGTTCTTGACCGGTTCATCCTTCAGGGCTTCTTCCATGAAGTGGACCCAGATTTTCTTGGCCAGGTATTTGTCATCCAGCCGTGAGATTTCCTTTGATTGATCGTAGCCTGTCCAGACGCCTGCCGTGAGCTGGGGCGAGTAGCCGATCATCCAGTTGTCGGTGTTGGTCGTCCCTGATTTGCCGGCGTAGGGGCGGGTTGCGTCTTTTCTGATCTGGATGCCTGTCACCGTTGAGTAGTCATTGAGCTTAGGGTCGAATATGCCGCTCAGCATGTGGGTCATGACGTAGGCGGTGTCAGGGTCGAGTACTTGTTCTTTCTTCGATTCGTGTTCGTATATGATGTTGCCGGACCAGTCTTCCACTTTTGTGATGAATACCGGTTTCACTTTGTATCCGCCGTTGGCGAAGATGCTGTAGGCGTTGACCATGTCGATGACCCTGGCACCGGATGTTCCGAGTGCAGAGGAAGGGTATTTTTTGACTTTGGTTGTCAGTCCGAATTTTTCTTTTGATGCTTTCGTGAGTGTGTCCTGTCCGATGAAGAGATGGGTCTTCACGGCGTATACGTTATCGGAAAGGGCGATCGCCTGAGCAAGAGTGATGTCCCCGTCGGCATATTTATTATTGTAATTATGAGGGGTGTAGCTCGATTTCCCGTCATCGAATCTGAAGGAGGTCAGTTCGCTTTTCATCGTCGTTGATGGGGTGAATCCCTGTTCCAGGGCGGAATAGTAGAGTAGCGGTTTGATTGTCGACCCTGGCTGTCGGATGGCCTGGACGGCGCGGTTAAACGGACTTTCTTCGTAGTCCCGTCCCCCGACGAGAGCGGTCACGTACCCATTCTTCGGATTCATGGAAACAAATCCCAACTGGATGTCTGACTCCTCGGTCATTTGCTCCTTCACGACCTTTTCAGCTGCCTTTTGATGAGCCGGGTCGAGGGTCGTGTACACCTTCAGCCCGCCCATTTCGATTGTGCGCTCTTCGATTCCGAGATGGGAGCGCAGGATGCTTTTGACCACATCCTGAAAATAAGGCGCGGATTCAACCTTTTGATGGGCATGTTCCCCGGTGATGCGGATCGCTGCCGCTTTTGAAATGTCCCGCTGTTCTTTGGTTATGAAGCCGTCACTGGTCATGGACTGAAGGATCAGTTCCTGGCGGGCTTTGGCATGGTCGAGATGGGAGACAGGTGAATAATAGGAAGGTGCTTTCGGGATCCCGGCGAGCATGGCCGCTTCCGCAACGGTAAGCTGATTGGCGTCCTTGCCGAAGTAGTACTGGCTTGCTGCCTGCACCCCGTATGCTCCGTGTCCGTAGTAGATGGTATTTAAATAGCCTTCTAGAATGTCCTTTTTCGAGTAGTTCATCTCGATCCGGATCGTGTACAGCGCTTCGGATATTTTTCTTTTCCACGTTTTATCATGGGATAAAAATAGATTACGAGCATACTGCTGGGAAATCGTACTTGCCCCCTGTACCTTTGACATCGCCTTTACGTCTGCCAGGGCGGCGCCGGCCATCCGCTTCAGGTCAAACCCATAGTGACGGTAGAAGCTTTTGTCCTCAATGGAAATGGTCGCTTCAATCAGCGCCGGGGAAATGTCATTGAGGCCGACCCAATAGCGCTTTTCACCGGTGTTCGTTTCACCGATCACCTCGCCGTTGTCACTGTAGATCAATGTTGATTGAGGTACGGCAAGAGGCGGCGGGCCCTCTATCTTCGCATACGCCAAGACGCCGATCAGCCCCAACAGCAAAAAGATCATCATCAGCATGGCCCCCACCACTGCCACTCTCGCATACTTTTTCGTTTTCTCCATCCGAGCCATCAGCTCCATACCTCTCCCTGCTTTCATATGGTCAGCAACCCCATGGGGGACGGACCTTGTATTTTTTTATATTGGACATGAATGAACGTCGTATATTATGTTTAGTGTGTAGTATCAGTATGAAAAGATTTACGAGATTTTAAACGTCAAAGGTTTAGAAAAAATTTCACTTGAAATTTTGCTAGATTCCACTATACTTTTTCTCATGTTTGTATTTATCTTGATAGGGAAGGATAAAAATGACGTCTGTTGGGGACGTTTTTATAAATAGGAGTAAATACGATGTTGGGCTTTCGCTTTGACGCAGAAATCGATTTGGTCATGGCATGGCCGTGAGGGAACATTGAACGAGTCGCGGATGATGTTGACAGCAAAGACCGGCACCTGATTCAAAATATGAATTAAATTGAAAATAAGAAGGGAAGTTGAAACAATGAGTGGACTTTGGTACACAGAGAAACAAACAGAAAACTTCGGAATCACGATGAAAATCAAGAAGACTTTACATACAGAGCAAACGGATTTTCAATATCTTGAAATGGCTGAAACAGAAGAGTGGGGCAACATGCTGTTCCTTGATGGAATGGTGATGACAAGCCAGAAGGATGAGTTCGTTTATCATGAAATGGTGGCGCATGTTCCATTATTCACGCATCCGAACCCTGAGAAGGTATTGGTAGTAGGCGGCGGAGACGGTGGCGTTATCCGCGAAGTATTGAAGCACCCAAGCGTGAAAAAAGCCGTTCTTGTTGAAATTGACGGGAAAGTGATCGAGTACTCTAAGAAATATCTTCCTGAGATTGCGGGAGAGCTTGAAAACGAGCGCGTAGACGTGCAGGTGGACGATGGCTTCATGCACATCGCGAAAAGTGAAAACGAGTATGACGTAATCATGGTTGATTCCACTGAGCCTGTCGGGCCGGCAGTAAACCTGTTCACTAAAGGATTCTATGCAGGAATCTCAAAAGCATTGAAAGAAGACGGTATCTTCGTTGCACAATGTGACAACCCTTGGTTCAAGGCAGATCTTATCCGTCAGGTACAAAGCGATGTAAAGGAAATCTTCCCGATCACACGCCTGTACACTGCGAACATCCCGACGTATCCAAGTGGACTGTGGGCATTCACGATCGGTTCCAAAAAGCACGACCCGATCGCTGTACCGGAAGAGCGTTTCCACGACATCGAAACGAAATACTACACGCCGGAACTGCACAACGCAGCATTCGCCCTGCCTAAATTCGTTAAAGACCTAACAAAATAAAACCGTTTGAGGGACGGACCTCACATATGAACGGTAAATCGCGATAAATCAAGGAGGGACGGACCTTTTCAAAGGTCCGTCCCTCTCCTAAAAAAGAGAGGTTGAAGAATATGCGTTTTGATGAGGCTTATTCAGGTAATGTGTTTATTAAGAGTCATCCGTCTTATGAGGACAGCCAGGTGGTCCTTTATGGTATGCCGATGGATTGGACGGTAAGTTATCGTCCCGGGTCCCGTTTTGGTCCTGCACGCATCCGCGAGGTGTCGATTGGGCTTGAGGAGTACAGTGCGTACCTTGACCGTGAGCTTGAAGAAGTGAAGTACTATGATGCAGGTGACATTCCACTGCCGTTCGGTAATCCGCAGCGCAGCATCGATATGATTGAAGATTATATTGACGGCCTTTTAGGCGACGGGAAGATCCCGTTCGGAATGGGCGGAGAGCACCTTGTGTCTTGGCCTGTCATGAAAGCCGTGGCGAAAAAGTACCCTGATCTTGCCATCATTCATATGGATGCCCACACGGATCTGCGTGAAGAGTATGAAGGGGAGCCGTTGTCCCACTCGACTCCGATCCGCAAGATCGCCGAGCATATCGGACCGAAGAACGTCTACTCATTCGGGATCCGTTCCGGAATGAAAGAGGAATTCCAATGGGCGAAAGAAAACGGCATGCACATTTCTAAATTTGAAGTGCTTGAGCCGCTGAAGGAGATCCTTCCTCAGCTTGCAGGCCGTCCGGTTTATGTGACGATCGATATTGATGTACTGGATCCTGCACACGCACCCGGCACTGGGACTGTAGACTGCGGAGGTATCACGTCGAAGGAACTTCTGGCGTCGATCCATGCCATCGCCCATTCAGATGTGAATGTGGTCGGTGCTGACCTCGTCGAAGTGGCACCAATCTATGATCCATCCGAGCAAACAGCCAATACAGCAAGCAAACTGATCCGTGAAATGCTTCTGGGCTGGGTAAAATAATTGTTGAAATCCCCTTCCGGCAAAAGAAGGGGATTTTTGTTGGAATAAGCAAGCCTCTCCGCATAAACCGCTTACATCCCGCCAAAAAATGAAAACTCACCCTGTTCCATTGCAATTTCCCACAATACTTCTTATACTTAATTAGTTAGAAGGAAGGCACGTCTCTACCGGGGACGGACCTGTCACTTGATCGGACCCTAATAAAGAAAAGGATGTGAGTGGTTTGACGGCAAAAACAGATTTTACCCCTGTCAAGGTTCACTTGAAAACCAAAATCACGATAGGAGAAGAAAGTGACTCTTTTGAATTGGTATCATTCGGTCGATACTATGAAAAAGGAGATGCGGTTTTTCTTAAGTATGATGAGGTTCAAGAGGAAGGGACCACTCATACGATTGTCAAAGTAACCGACACTCAAGCCCTCATCCTGAGAAGCGGTGCCGTGAAGATGAGGATGGCCTTTAATGAGTCAGAGGAGCAGAACGGCTCATACGAAAGCCAGCTTGGCACACTGCTGCTTACAACCAAAACCAAACAACTTTCACATACACAAAATGAGTCAAAACTGGAAGGGGATTTCAGCCTTTCTTACGAGTTAAAGATGCAAGACAGTCCCGTTGGGGATTATGTGATGTCCATTCACTATAAGGAGGAAGCATAGAAGCATGAATATCGTTGAAAAAGTACAAGAAAACCTGAAAGCAGAAATCAAAGCCGCGGTCCTGAAAGCGGGACTTGCAACAGAGGATCAGATCCCTGATGTCATCCTTGAGATCCCGAAGGAAAAATCACACGGGGATTATTCGACGAACATGGCGATGCAGCTTGCCCGTGTCGCGAAGAAAGCGCCCCGCATGATCGCAGACGACATCGTTGCAAACTTCGACCAGTCGAAGGCTTCCATCGAAAAAATGGAGATCGCAGGCCCAGGATTCATTAACTTCTACATGAACAATGCATACTTAACAGACTTAATCCCATTGATCCTTGATCAAGATCAGGAGTACGGTCAATCGAATGCCGGAAATGGTGAGCGTGTGAACGTCGAGTTCGTATCTGCCAACCCTACCGGGGATCTTCACCTTGGACATGCCCGTGGAGCGGCGGTCGGTGACTCTCTCTGTAACGTCCTTGAAAAGGCCGGTTATCAAGTAACACGCGAATATTATATCAATGACGCCGGAAACCAGATCCACAACCTGGCAATCTCTGTTGAAGCACGTTACTTCCAGGCACTTGGACAAGACAAGGCGATGCCTGAGGACGGGTACCATGGTGCGGACATCATCGGGATCGGGAAGAAGCTTGTTGAAGAATACGGCTCTAAATATGCAGAAGTAAGCGATGAAGAGCGCTACAAGTTTTTCCGTGAATACGGTCTGAAGGTCGAGATGGCAAAACTTCAGAAGGACCTTGAAATGTTCCGTGTACCTTTCAACGTGTGGTATTCCGAGACATCCCTGTACGAAAACGGGAAAATCGATGCAGCACTCGATAAGCTGAAAGAAAACGGTCACGTCTACGAAGAGGACGGTGCTACATGGTTCCGTTCAACTGAACTTGGCGATGACAAGGACCGTGTTCTGATCAAGAATGACGGGACGTACACATACCTGACTCCAGACATTTCTTATCACCAGGATAAGTTCGAGCGGGGCCATGACGTGCTGATCAACATCTGGGGAGCGGACCACCACGGATACATCCCCCGTATGAAGGCAGCCATCGAAGCACTCGGCTTTGATCGTGACAAGCTGGAAGTAGAAGTCATCCAACTTGTGCACCTTTATAAAAATGGTGAAAAGATGAAGATGAGTAAGCGTACAGGTAAAGCTGTGACGTTACGCGAGCTTGTAGAGGAAGTCGGCCTTGATGCGGTACGTTACTTCTTCGCGATGAGAAGTGCCGATACCCATATGGACTTTGATCTGGACTTGGCGGTTTCCCAGTCCAATGAAAATCCTGTGTACTATGCCCAGTATGCCCATGCCCGCATTTGCTCCATCCTACGCCAGGCTGAAGAGCAGGGGCTTGCGTCTGAAGACAAGATCGACCTGAAGCTGATCGGCACTGAAAAAGAAGTGGATTTACTGAAGAAGTTAGGTGAATTCCCACAAATGATCGCCGACTCGGCAGAAAAACGCACACCTCACCGTGTAGCGAATTATATCAATGATCTGGCATCAGCTTTCCACAGCTTCTACAATGCCAATAAAGTATTGGATGATGAAAACCGCGAACTGACGACTGCACGTCTTGCACTTGTAAAAGTGGTGCGCGTCACATTGCAAAATGCACTTGCCCTGATCGGGGTAGATGCACCGGAAAAAATGTAATGAACATAGCAAAAGGTCCGTCCCTCAAAGGGTGGACCTTTTTCTTATAATTTTCCTGATTTAACGTATAATAGTAGAAGACAAAATGTTCAGGAGGCTATTATGAAAACGGTTGTGTTAGCGATTGTAACTGGATTTTTAGTTGGGTTCATATTTGCGCTTTTCAAACTCCCCATTCCTGCGCCGCCAGCGCTTGCCGGCATTGCAGGCATTGTGGGGATCTACCTTGGGTTCAAGGCATTCATGGCAATCCAGCCTTGGATTGAATCGGTCTTTAAGTGATTCTTACATAAGAAAACCGGTCCCACTTCCGGTAGGTTCCGTCGATGGTGTAAGCCACCGGTTCCCGGAATGCCGGGCCGTCAAACACAAAGCTGTGGAATTCACCATTCTCCCCGCAAGGGTCAACAGAGTCGGGAAGGTCACGAAGAAAATCTTCATCGTAGACGCGCCCAAGAAACCGGGGATCAAGCTGCTCTTCGTCGACGCAGACAATCACGGCTCTGTAGCCCTCCTTTAAGAATGTCTGTGACAGTGACTGTGTATCCCTTCCCCATAATGGGAATACAAGATCAAGCCCGCTTTCTTTCATTTGCTCTTCCCGGTATGCCCGGATATCCTCTAAGAAGAGGTCCCCGAAGCCCATATGGGTGAAACCATCCCCCTGAAGCTTTTCTAATGCACCCTTCATGACTTGTTCATATTGCTTATTATCAAGCGTATCTTCAAACCAAACCGGATAAAGAGGCAGCCCCAATTCGTGAGCCTGCTTTTGCACAAGAGAAAAAGGCACTTCATGCATCATCATCCGTTCCGTTTCCTTCAAGAATGTGGTGAAAAGACCGTGTACACGTTCATTTTTCATTACTTCATGAAGCATCATCATACTGTCCCGTCCGCCGCTCCATGAAAGGCAAAGCTTATCCATCTTCCATTCCCCCTTTGAGGTAAGTATATCGGATAGAGGGAGGGGGAGGAACTAAAAAAGACGGACACCCACATGTCCGTCTACCACTCAAGCGTCCCACCGTCGACGCGCTTCACCCCGCGGATGGAAGCCAGGTCGTCTATCAGCTTCAGCATGGCCAAATCCTTGTGCTTTGCTTCAATCATGAAATCCGCGTCCTGACCGGTGGCCTTCAGCGTTTTGAAGAAGGGTTCCACAAAACCTGGATCGACGAGGTCAGCGTGGGAGCGGAAGGCTTTGTCCGATTTGGGGGAGGAGATATGTATTTTAGGGACCAGGTCCCGCCTGTCCCAGGTGGCAAAGATGTCTTCCAGTTGATCCTCAAGCGGCTTTTCATCGGGATTGGCCTCATGGTGATGGATATCGAGGACCATGGGGATGTCTTCTTTCTGACAAGCCTCCAATGTTTCTTCGACCGTATACGTTTTGTCATCGTTCTCGAGGGTCATGATTTCTTTAATATCCGGAGGCAGGCTTTTGATATTTTCATGAAAGCGCACGAGCGTCGCTTCTTTATCTCCGTAGCTTCCTCCGATATGGATATTGATGACGCCTTCTTTTTCGATGCCCATGTATTCAAGCATGTGATAATGATAGACCATATCTTTTACCGCATTGTCGGTCACATGCTGTTTCGGGCTGGTGAACAGGGTGAACTGATTCGGGTGGAAGCTCGCCCGGATCCCGAACTGTTTGATAAGGTCCCCGATTTCCTTCCATTCTTTTTGAAAAGGGGTATGGAAATCCCATGCCGCTTCCGGATGGGTGGCAAGGGGGACAAGGGAGCTCGATAATCGGTAGAGCTTGATTTCATGGGCGGCACAGAGGTAGAGGATCCGTTTCGTGTGGGCAAGATTCAATCTTGTCACTTCCTTCAATCGCTCCAGCCGCTCATTCTTAGGGCATTCTGTATATCGTTTGAACGTCATGGTTTTGGCAGGGCTTGCGTCCCATAATGAGAGGGAGTTAGCCACAAATCCAAGTCGTACTCTCATGTGCCTTCCCCCTAGAGTAAGATTGAGATCGATGAAGCGATTTTTTCCTTCACGCGGGTGAGGAGGGAAACGGAAGCAAGATCTGATTCGCTTAATGGATCGGAAGCCTCCATGTCTTTTTTCATTTCCTTCTTCAGCGTCTGGATGAAGCCTTCATCGAAAATCAGGTTGTTGATTTCAAAGTTGATAAAAAAGCTCCGTTTGTCGAAGTTGGCCGTACCGATATCGCAGAAGTGGTTATCGACGATCAACACCTTCGCATGGTAAAAGCCGTTCATGAATTGATATACCTTCGCACCCTTTGACAGCAGCGTCCTGAAATAAGGGAAGGCCGCTTCCTTCACGAGCATATGGTCTGCATAATTTGGGATGATGACCCTTACCTGAACGCCACGGTCGAGGGCATTGCACAGTGCATCCATCAAGATCGGGGTCGGGATGAAGTAAGGGGTGCCGATGATTACTTCTTCACGGGCGCCGTCTATGAACTTTTTAAAGAAATCCTCGATATTGACGCCTTCGGTCGGGAAAATCTGATGCTGACAGCTCCCTTTTCCGGCTGGAGGGAAATACTGTTCATCATTTCTCAGTTCTTTTCCGGTTGCACGGAACCAGTCGATACAGTACTCGGTCTGCAGGTCGTGGACGCCTTCGCCTTCAAGGCGGAGATGATAATCCCTCCACGGGGACAGTTCAGGTATGTCGTTTTCATCGATGTATTCCTTCCCGATATTATAGCCGCCCAGGTATCCGATCTTTCCGTCGATGACGGTAATTTTCCGGTGGTTCCGCTGTTGGGAGGAAAAGAAGAAATAAGGGGGCTTTACCCTCCTGCAGAAGTCGACTTCCACACCTGCATCCCGCAGCTCCCGGACTTCCGATTTCGGCACATTATGGCTTCCGATTTGGTCCATCAGCAGGCGGACTTCCACGCCTTCCTTTGCTTTTTCTTTTAATAATTCCATGAACCTCAAGGCAAAGTGATCATCCTGTACGATATAAAACAAGACATGGATGGAGGAATCCGCTTCTTTTATTTCCTTGAACATGACATCGAAAAGCTCCGGCCCCCTGGAAAACAGCCGGATGTCGCTGTGACGCTTTTCGTAATCCCTCCTCGTCCGCGTACGGATGAATTGACTTCTTCCTAATTTAAAATCGATCAACAGCCAGGCAATAACGGCCGTCACTATGAATAATGGGATTAACCACCACATAACATCACTCTCTCATCTGCATTGAATTTAGTATGTCCTTAAATTGTCTTTCGTTGCATCCATTCTTCTTTTCCCATTAAGGAGCGAGATTGAAACCTGCGAGGTATACAAAAGACCTATTTCTTTCACACCACCAAATGAAAAGGTTTTCATTTTCTTTGGAAAAACCATTGACTGAATGCTCATTCATAATATAATGGATATATGAACTATTCAGAATATTAATTTGGTTTATAAAAGTTTGAACAAAGGGGAAGTTCAATTTAGGCCAAAGTAGGGGGAGTGTTTGTTATGAATGGGTTGCTCATTCTCAATTGGGTTGCATTCATTCTTGTAACCGTTTACGCACTTAGCTTGTTCGTGTATGTAGTAAAGACGAGAATTGAATATATTAAGCTCGGGAAAAAAGTCGAGTTCGACAAGCGGTTCAAAGAGCGATTCCAGAAGATCCTGGTCAATGTCTTCGGACAGAAGAAGCTTTTGAAGGATAAGAAAAGTGGTGCGATCCACGTCATGTTCTTCTATGGGTTTATCCTGGTTCAATTCGGGGCGATTGATTTCATCTGGAAAGGACTGGCTCCAGGAAGCCATCTGCCGCTCGGTCCATTATATCCAGGCTTCACGTTCTTCCAGGAACTTGTCACATTGATGATCCTGGTAGCGGTTGTATGGGCTTTCCACCGCCGCTATGTGGAAAAGCTGGTTCGTTTAAAGAGGGGCTTCAAGTCAGGCTTGGTCCTGTTATTCATCGGCGGTCTGATGTTATCAGTGCTCGTCGGAAACGGGATGGGGCTCATCTGGCACGGTGAAGAACTGTCTTGGACAGAGCCGGTTGCATCCCTGATTGGAGGGGCACTTGGCGCAATCGGGGAAACGGCATCCATCGTCATCTTCTATGTGGCTTGGTGGATCCACCTCTTATTCTTACTGGCATTCCTTGTGTATGTGCCGCAATCGAAGCACGCTCACTTGATCGCAGGACCTGCCAACGTTTATTTCAACCGGTTGGATAACCCAGGGAAGTTGAAGCCGATTGATTTCGAAGACGAATCAGCGGAAAGCTTCGGGGTAGGGAAAATCGAAGAATTCACACAGCATCAAATGATCGATTTCTACGCATGCGTGGAATGCGGACGCTGTACGAATATGTGTCCGGCTACGGGAACAGGGAAGATGCTGTCCCCGATGGACCTGATTGTGAAGCTGAGGGATAACCTGACGAACCACGGTGCGGTCGTCACCCAGAAGAAACCCTGGGTACCGACATTCGCATTCAACGGCACGAAAGGGAATCAGCTTGCGATGGCAGGCGCGACCCAGGCTGCGGAAGAAGCGGCTGCTGGTGCGACTTACAGCCCGAGCCTGATCGGGGACGTCATCACGGAAGAAGAAATCTGGGCATGTACGACGTGCCGGAACTGTGAAGATCAATGTCCGGTCATGAACGAACACGTTGATAAAATCATCGACCTTCGCCGTTACCTCGTCCTCACGGAAGGAAAGATGGATGCAGACGCACAGCGCGCCATGCAGAACATCGAGCGCCAGGGGAATCCTTGGGGTCTGAACCGTAAAGAACGTGAAAACTGGCGTGAAGCGAGAGAAGACGTCACGATCCCTACGGTAAAAGAAATGAAAAAAGCGGGAGAAGACTTCGAATTCCTATTCTGGGTCGGATCCATGGGTTCATTTGATAATCGAAGTCAAAAGATTGCGCTATCCTTTGCCAAGCTGATGAATGAAGCGGGAGTGAAGTTCGCGATCCTTGGAAATAAAGAGAAGAACTCCGGTGATACACCGCGCCGTCTCGGGAATGAATTCCTGTTCCAGGAGCTTGCAGGCCAGAACATCGCCGAGTTTGAAAAGAATGAAATCAAGAAGATCGTGACAATCGATCCGCATGCTTATAATATTTTCAAAAATGAGTATCCTGACTTCGGGTTGGAAGCAGAGGTCTACCATCATACAGAGCTTCTTCATCAGCTCGTGCAGGAAGGCCGTTTGAAGCCGCAGTACGAAGTGAACGAAACGATCACATTCCACGACTCCTGTTACCTCGGCCGCTACAACGAGGTGTATGATCCACCACGTGAAATCCTGAAATCGATCACCGGCGTGAAGCTTGTCGAGATTGAACGCAACAGGGAAAAAGGCATGTGCTGTGGAGCCGGCGGAGGCTTGATGTGGATGGAGGAAGACGCAGGTCACCGCGTCAACGTTTCACGTACCGAACAGGCGCTTGCGGTCAATCCTTCCGTCATCAGCTCAGGATGCCCTTACTGCCTGACGATGCTGTCCGATGGTACGAAAGCGAAGGAAGTGGAAGAGAAGGTTTCCACACTCGACGTAGCAGAAATCCTCGAAAAAGCAGTGTGCGGCGATCAAACAGATCAACCGGCTGCTTCATAAAAAGAATATTATCATTTTGATAATGATTGATCGGCACGTTTACCTTATCAACATGTAAAAAACAGGAGTGAAACAAAATAGTCTCTATTGCGTTTCACTCCTATTATTTTTCTGCAATAATAAATTGTATAGAAAAATAAAAACTTTCTAAAAAATCATTACGTTCGATGGGAATTTGGAGTACAATAAGAAGTATATAAGGGACAAAAACTGTCCCTTCTCTTGTGAATATGCGTTGAGCGAGCGTTCAGTCGAGAATCGTTTCAAATTTTTTTAACGGAAATTGAAAGCGTATACAAATCTATCGGAAATGAACTTTCATATAAAAAGGAGAGCGATTGAGATGGGAAAAACGGTCATTTTAGACGGAGCGAGAACACCTTTTGGGAAATTCGGAGGGGGATTGAGCCAGTTCACTGCAGCAGAGCTTGGCGGTTTTGCCGTGAAGGAAGCATTGAGCCGTGCAGATGTGAAGGGTGACGAGGTAGAGGAAGTCATCCTTGGGTCGGTCTTACAAGGGGGACAGGGGCAGATTCCTTCCCGCCAGGCTTCACGGCATGCGGGCCTTCCCTGGAATGTCAAAACGGAAACGATCAACAAAGTATGTGCTTCAGGGATGCGCAGCGTGACGCTTGCCGATCAAATCATCCGTGCAGGCGACGGTGAAGTCATCGTGGCAGGCGGCATGGAGTCGATGTCAAATGCACCGTACCTCCTGCCGAAAGCGCGCTGGGGATTTAAGATGGGAGACTCCCAGGTGAAAGACTCCATGGTCCACGACGGACTGACGTGCAGCTTCAACCATGTCCACATGGGAACGTACGGGAACGAAACAGCGAAGGAATTCGAGTTATCAAGGGAAGAGCAGGACAGATGGGCACTGAGAAGCCATGAACGGGCAGTGAAAGCGACTGAAGAAGGACTGCTTGGTGAAGAAATCGTTGCCGTCGAAGTGCCGCAGCGAAAAGGCGCTCCAGTGGTGGTTGATAAAGATGAAGCACCACGAAAGGAAACATCGATCGAAGCGCTGGCTAAATTAGGACCGGTCTTCGGTTCTGAAGGTACGATCACTGCCGGGAACGCACCTGGGGTCAACGACGGCGCAGCGGCCATGGTGCTAATGAGTGAAGAAAGAGCGGAAAGGGAAGGTAAACAGCCGCTGGCAACGATCATCGGTCACACTGCTCTAGCGGTTGAAGCAAAGGATTTCCCGCAGACACCGGGTCTTGTCATCAATGAATTGCTTAAGAAAACAGGCAAATCGCTTGAAGACATCGACCTGTTTGAAATCAACGAGGCGTTCGCCGCAGTCGCATTGACGAGCGGAAAAATTGCCGGCCTCGATCCTGAAAAAGTCAATGTGAACGGCGGGGCGGTTGCACTCGGTCATCCGATCGGAGCAAGCGGAGCCCGCATCATCCTGACACTTGCATACGAACTGAAACGCCGCGGCGGCGGCATCGGCATTGCGTCGATCTGCAGCGGAGGCGGTCAGGGAGATGCAATCATGATCGAGGTTCCGAAACGCTAGAGACGCATAACCATATAAATTTTCACAATGAAGAAGGAGAGAACACAATGAATATCAAAAAGATCATGGTCATCGGTGCGGGACAGATGGGATCAGGGATTGCCCAGGTATGTGCCCAGGCCGGTTTCAGCGTATATCTGAACGATTTGAAAGAAGAATTTGTCCAAAAGGGCATGGGGATCATCGCGAAGAACCTGACACGCTCCGTGGAAAAAGGAAGAATGTCGGAAGAAGATAAAACGGCAACGGTGAACAGGCTGATTCCATCCACAGACATTCAGGATGCCAAGGAAGTCGATCTTGTCATCGAAGCAGCGGTGGAGAACATGGAAATCAAAACAAAGATTTTCGCCCAGCTGGATGAGATCACACCGGGGCATACCATCCTTGCTTCCAATACGTCTTCACTGCCGATCACGGAGATTGCTGCAGCGACGAAGCGTCCCCACCAGGTCATCGGGATGCACTTCATGAACCCTGTGCCGGTGATGAAGCTTGTTGAAATCATCCGGGGGCTTGCCACGACGGATGAAGTGTATCAAGTGATTGAGGATATGACAAAGGCGCTTCATAAAGTACCGGTTGAGGTGGAGGATTTCCCAGGGTTTGTTTCGAACAGGATCCTGATGCCGATGATCAATGAAGCGATTTATACCCTTTACGAAGGAGTGGCGAGTAAAGAAGCGATCGATGAAGTGATGAAGCTTGGGATGAATCATCCGATGGGACCGCTGACTCTGGCAGACTTCATCGGTCTGGATACATGCCTGTATATCATGGAAACGCTGCATGAAGGCTTTGGTGACGATAAATATCGTCCGTGCCCGCTTCTGCGCAAATATGTGAAGGCTGGCTGGCTTGGCCGCAAGACAGGACGGGGCTTTTATTCATACGAATGACAACGATGAACATCAGGGGGGATAGGCATGGAGTTACGATTCACGGAAGAACAGCAGATGATGAGGAAGATGGTTCGGGATTTTGCCCAAACAGAGATCGAACCTTTTATAGAGAAGATGGAAGAAGGGGAGTTCCCGCGGGAAATCTTAAACAAGATGTCCGCGCTCGGCTTGATGGGGATCACCGTTCCTGAGAAGTACGGCGGCTCAGAGATGGACTTCACTTCTTATATTATTGCAATCCATGAGCTTTCGAAGGTCAGTGCGACGATCGGGGTCATCTTATCGGTCCATACGTCGGTGGGGACGAATCCGATCCTTTACTTCGGAAATGAGGAACAGAAGCAAAAGTACCTTCCAAAGCTTGCTTCAGGGGAATACCTGGGGGCTTTCTGTCTGACAGAGCCGAGTGCAGGATCCGACGCGAAAAGCCTGAAATCCCGTGCTGAAAAGCGTGGGGATCATTACGTGTTGAACGGATCGAAGGTGTTCATTACAAATGGTGGCGAAGCGGATACATATATCGTATTTGCCACGACGGATCCATTGAAGGGAAGCCGGGGTGTGTCTGCCTTTATCGTCGAGAAGGATACGCCGGGTCTTGTCATCGGCAAGGACGAACATAAGATGGGCCTCCACGGTTCACGGACCGTTCAGCTGACATTCGAGGATATGTTAGTGCCTGAAGCGAACCTTCTCGGCCAGGAAGGGGAAGGCTTTAAAATCGCGATGGCCAATCTGGATGTGGGCCGGATCGGGATTGCTGCCCAGGCGCTGGGGATTGCTGAAGCGGCATTTGATTATTCAACGGCGTATGCGAAAGAACGTGTGCAATTCGGGAAGCCGATTGCAGCCCAGCAGGGGATCGGCTTTAAGCTTGCCGATATGGCGACTGCGGTTGAAGGGGCTAAGCTCCTTGTGTACCGGGCTGCCGATCTTCGTTCCAACAACATCTCCTGCGGAAAAGAAGCGAGCATGGCAAAGCTGTTCGCGTCGAAAACGGCGGTTGAAGTGTCGACGGAAGCGATCCAGGTGTACGGGGGTTATGGCTATACGAAGGAATATCCGGTTGAGCGCTTGTTCCGTGATGCGAAGGTGACGGAAATTTATGAGGGTACGAGTGAGATTCAGCGGATAGTGATTGGGAAGAATCTGCTGGTGTAAGTAAGTAGGGTGTTTTGGGCGCCGGCTTGTTGTCAGGCACCCGAGTTGGAATATATGATTCGCACGGAAGTTTAGTAGATATGGGGAGGAATACCAGATGAATTTTAGATTATCGGAAGAGCATGAGATGATTCGTAAGATGGTCCGTGATTTTGCACGGAATGAGGTGGCACCGACTGCCGCTGAGCGGGATGAGGAAGAGCGCTTTGATATGGATTTATTCAAGAAGATGGCGGAGCTTGGATTGACGGGGATTCCCTGGCCTGAAGAGTACGGCGGGATCGGTAGCGATTATTTGGCGTACTGCATCGCTGTAGAAGAGCTTTCAAGAGTGTGTGCATCTACAGGGGTGACGTTATCCGCTCATACATCCTTGGCAGGGTGGCCGGTATATAAATTCGGTACAGAAGAACAAAAGCAGAAATATCTTCGTCCAATGGCCCAGGGTGAGAAAATCGGTGCATACGGACTGACAGAGCCGGGGTCAGGATCTGACGCAGGCGGGATGAAAACAACAGCCCGCTTGGAAGGAGACCATTACGTATTGAACGGTTCTAAAATTTTCATCACAAACGGCGGGATCGCTGATACGTACATTGTGTTTGCTTTAACGGATCCTTCACAACGCCAGCGTGGAACGAGCGCGTTCATCGTAGAGGCAGGCTTCGAAGGGTTCTCTGTAGGCAAAAAAGAGAAGAAGCTGGGCATCCGTTCCTCTCCAACAACTGAAATCGTGTTTGAAGATTGTAAGGTTCCTAAAGAGAATATGCTGGGGAATGAAGGAGATGGATTTAAGATTGCCATGATGACCCTCGATGGAGGCCGAAACGGCATCGCCGCTCAAGCAGTGGGGATTGCACAAGGGGCACTGGATGCGTCGGTCGAATATGCAAAAGAGCGTGAGCAGTTCGGCAAGCCGATTGCTGCGAACCAGGGTATTTCATTCAAGATTGCAGATATGGCTACGTCCATTGAAGCTTCCCGTCTATTAACCTACCAGGCTGCGTGGTTGGAGTCTGAAGGCCTTCCGTACGGGAAAGAATCAGCGATGTCGAAGCTGATGGCCGGGGATACGGCGATGAAGGTGACGACAGAAGCGGTTCAAATCTTCGGCGGATACGGCTACACGAAAGACTACCCTGTAGAGCGCTATATGCGTGATGCGAAGATTACTCAGATTTATGAGGGGACGCAGGAGATTCAGCGGTTGGTTATTTCACGGATGGTGACGAAGTAAGGGATTTTGTTGGAGAGACCCTGCTGGAAGAATCTGCGGTAAGGTTGAAATCGTGTTAGGCACCAATGGGCTTAATAGGGTTTCGTAGCAGTTAGCGTGCCAGCCCCGGTGCTTGCACATATGAAAGGCCGTCTGCTTTGTTGGGGGATGAAGCAGATGGTTTGGGGTCAATGGGAGAAATGGATTGTAAAGGCGGTCGGTTGTTTTGGATAAGAAGAGGGAAGTTCATGCTTCTGTTAAGGATGAGCGTTTGGTGGAGAAGCGGCGTGACCAGATGATCCGGGGGGCCGTCTCTTTGTTTAAACAAAAGGGGTTTCATCGCACCACGACAAGGGAGATTGCCAAGGCCGCCGGATTCAGTATCGGAACGCTGTATGAATATATACGAACAAAGGAAGATGTCTTGTATTTGGTGTGTGACAGCATTTATGAGCAGGTCCGTCTGGAGCTTGAGAAGCTGGATGTGGGCAAGGGGACGATCGAAAGCCTGAGGCTTGGCATCGCCCATTATTTTCAGGTGATGGACAGGATGCAGGATGAGGTACTCGTCATGTATCAGGAAGCGAAGTCGTTATCGAAGGATGCCCTTCCGTACGTCCTCAGGAAGGAACTTGAGATGGTCGGGATGGTGGAAGACCTCATCAAGGGCTGCGTGGAAAGCGGAAAGCTTGAGCTTGATGCGAATCAGATCCATATGCTTGCTCAAAATGTGTTCGTCCAGGGACAGATGTGGGGATTCCGTCGCTGGGCGATGCAAAAGCGGTTTACGCTTGAGGAATATATCGAGCTTCAAATCGAACTGCTCTTTACAGGCATCATCGGATTTGAAAAACAAGGGAGAACAGGGGGAGTAATATGAGCACGGTTGAGATTTATAAACCAAAGCATCATGTCCGTTTCGTCACGGCATCGAGTCTGTTCGACGGACATGACGCGTCGATCAACATAATGCGCCGGATCATTCAGGCAAGTGGGGCGGAAGTGATCCACTTGGGCCACAACCGTTCTGTGGAAGAAGTCGTCAATGCCGCTATTCAAGAAGATGTTCAGGGGATTGCGATTTCATCTTATCAGGGCGGTCACGTCGAATACTTCAAATATATGTACGACCTGCTAAAAGAAAGAGGGGCATCCCACATCCGCATCTATGGCGGAGGGGGCGGTGTCATCATCCCGAGGGAAATCAAAGAGCTTCATGAATACGGGATCGCCCGCATTTTCTCTCCTGAAGACGGACGGACGCAGGGTCTTCAAGGCATGATCAACGATATGATCGAAGAATGTGATTTCCCGACAATCAAAGGGAGTTTGAATCAAGAAGTGGAGAAGCTGTCCAGCGGGAATGTGAATACAGTTTCCAAGTTGATCTCACTCGCCGAGTACCAGGTAGGGGCAAATGAAGAAGTGGCGGCAACGGCTCAGACAGTCTTCTCTGAAATCAAGAATCTGGCGAAAAAAGCACCGGTCCTCGGAATCACCGGGACAGGCGGCGCCGGGAAGAGTTCCTTGACTGATGAGCTCATCCGCCGCTTCATCAACGAGCTTCCTGAGAAGAAAATCGCGATTTTGTCCATCGATCCTACGAAACAAAAGACGGGCGGGGCCCTTCTTGGGGACCGGATCCGTATGAATGCAATTTTCAATCCACGTGTTTATATGCGAAGCCTTGCCACACGCGGGTCGAAAACGGAACTTTCCCTTGCGATCAAGGATGCGATCAATGTCGTGAAGGCGGCAGGATATGACCTGATCGTCGTTGAAACGAGCGGAATCGGGCAGGGGGATGCGGAAATCGCTGAAATCTGCGACATGTCCATGTACGTGATGACGAGTGAATTCGGTGCGCCGTCACAGCTTGAGAAGATCGATATGATCGACTTTGCAGACTTGATCGTCATCAATAAGTTCGAGCGAAAAGGCTCGGAGGATGCAAGGCGTCAGGTGCAGAAGCAGTATCAGCGCAGTCATATGCTGTTTGACAAAGACCTGGATGACATGCCGGTGTACGGCACGATCGCAAGTCAGTTCAATGACCCGGGAACGAACGCACTGTTTGCAGCGGTCATTGAAACGGTGAACAAGAAAATGGGGCTGGACTGGAAGACGGGATTCACGAAAAATGCTGACGTGGAAAAGCAGAACGTCATCATCCCGAACAACCGCCGATACTATCTCCGTGAAATCGCCGAAACGGTGCGGCATTATCATAAAAAAGCCGAAGAGCAGGTCAAGCTTGCACGCAGGCTGTTCCAGCTTGAAGGGGCGATCGAAGCAGTAAACGAAAAAGAAACCAATGATGGGGTCATCACATCCCTTCAAACGCTGAAAGAAGAAGTCGAAAATAAGCTGACAGCAGAATCAAAACAGATTTTACAAAAATGGGACAGCTTGAAAGAGACATACAGCAAGGATCAGTTTGTCACGAAAATCCGTGATAAGGAGATTATCACTGAATTAAAGACAAAGAGCTTATCCGGTCTCGATATCCCAAAAGTGTCGCTTCCGAAATATAAGGACTACGGCCAGATCCTTGACTGGGTGTATAAAGAAAATGTGCCAGGCTCATTCCCTTATACAGCAGGCGTGTTTCCTTTTAAACGGAAAGGGGAAGATCCGAAGCGCCAGTTCGCAGGGGAAGGGACACCGGAACGGACGAACCGCCGCTTCCACTATCTGTCGAAGGATGATGATGCGAAGCGACTCAGTACGGCATTTGATTCGGTGACATTGTACGGGGAAGATCCGGACCACCGTCCTGACATCTATGGAAAAGTCGGGGAGAGCGGCGTCAGCATCTGTACGCTTGAAGACATGAAGAAGCTGTACGCGGGCTTCGATCTGTGTGCACCGTCCACGTCGGTTTCAATGACAATCAACGGCCCGGCACCGATCATCCTTGCCATGTACATGAATACAGCAATTGATCAGCAGATCCGCATGAAGGAAGAAGAGCTTGGCCGCGTGCTTACGGTCGAGGAATATGTGGAAGTGAAGGAACAGACGCTGCAGGTTGTTCGGGGAACGGTTCAGGCAGATATCCTGAAAGAAGACCAGGGACAAAACACTTGTATCTTCTCAACGGAATTTGCCCTGCGCATGATGGGGGATATCCAGCAGTACTTCATTGATCACAAAGTGAGAAACTACTACTCTGTATCGATTTCCGGCTACCATATTGCAGAAGCGGGAGCAAATCCGATTTCCCAGCTCGCCTTTACATTGGCGAATGGCTTCACTTATGTGGAGTACTACTTAAGCCGTGGAATGGACATCAATGCGTTTGCACCGAACCTATCCTTCTTCTTCTCAAACGGGCTCGACCCTGAATATACGGTGATCGGCCGTGTGGCACGCCGCATCTGGTCAACGGTGATGCGTGATAAATATGGTGCGAACGAACGGAGTCAAAAGTTGAAGTATCACATCCAGACATCAGGACGTTCCCTGCATGCCCAGGAAATTGACTTCAATGACATCCGCACGACACTTCAAGCGTTGATGGCCCTGCAGGATAACTGTAACTCCCTGCATACGAATGCCTATGATGAAGCGATCACGACACCGACCGAGGAATCGGTTCGCCGGGCGATGGCGATCCAGATGATCATCACAAAAGAACACGGATTATCAAAAAATGAAAATCCGCTTCAAGGATCGTTCATCGTCGAAGAGCTGACCGACCTTGTTGAAGAAATGGTGTTGACGGAATTTGACCGCCTGAATGACCGGGGCGGGGTGCTCGGCTCGATGGAGACCCAGTATCAACGCGGGAAAATCCAGGAAGAATCGATGTTCTACGAAATGAAGAAACATTCGGGAGAGCTTCCGATCGTCGGGGTGAACACATATCTGAATCCGAATCCTCCTTCAGAAGAGCAGATGGACAGCATGGAACTCGCACGTGCGACGAAGGAAGAAAAGGAAACGCAAATTCAGAACCTGCGGGAGTTCCAATCACAGCACGAAGATAAAACCGAAGAAGCCCTCAACCGTTTGAAGCAGGCGGCAGTCGGCGGCGGCAATATCTTTGAAGAACTGATGGAAACGGTCAAAGTCGCAAGCCTCGGGCAAATTACCCGTGCCCTCTATGAAGTGGGCGGACAGTACCGCCGCAATATGTAACGACTGAAAGGAAGATGAGACTACTGTTCTAGGCAGTGGTCTCTTTTTTCAAGAAAGCCGTTCAGAGGTAAAATCCATCCGCCAAGTTTAAAAAGTCTCCAAACCGTCTATCCTTTATACGGAATCAACCAATTTTTAACATGATCTTAATGGTTATAGGGTAGGATTTCCTATATAATGAGAATTGTCAGACTAGTGAGCGGAGACGATACAAACGTTTGGATGTGAAACTGTGAAGACCCTTTTACGTTACATAACATTGATCATCATCATTTATATCGCGGTCCTCTTATATCAGATTCAGCTGGGCGCAATCCCTTTCTTACTGTTTTCCTTCTATTTATTCTATGAAGCATACCGTGTGTTGAAGAATAGTCAGAAAGAAGAGGCCGGGGAAGGCGGAAGACCCTCCTGAAGCAGGCTGCGAAAAAAATGATAGAATTACGAGATAGGTATAGCATAAAGTCTTTTTTATTGTTTATAATGATTAATATGGTTAAAATTGATAATGGAGAATTTTTGCCCTTTTTTACTCTACCAAGTAGAGTGTGAAATAGAGAAAGGAAGTGCGTAAAGTGAGTCTAAAACAGTTATCCAAAGAAGAATTACGTCAAACATCTTTTATTGAGTTGGCACATGAAATATTAGCAACGAAGAAGAAGGCAATGGCCTTCGAAGAAATCGTAAAGGAAATCAAGGGTCTTCTTGAAATCTCCGATGAAGAGGTACGCAGCCGTTTGCTTCAATTCTACACAGATATGAACATCGATGGCCGTTTCCTTGCAATGGGAGACAACACATGGGGACTTCGTGAATGGTACCCTGTTGATCAAATCGAGGAAGAAACCGTGCCTACGATGAAATCAAGCAAGAAGAAAAAATCGAAGAAAAGCGATGACGAAGATCTGGACTTTGAAGATTTCGATGACCTCGATGATGAAGACCTTGATTATGAGGATCTGGATGATGCCGATGATGAAGATGATCTGACAGATGACGAGGACGATCTTTCAGATGATGATGATGATGATACGGATGAAGATCTTGAGATCGATGAAGATGACGAGGATCTTGACATTGACGAATTGGACGAAGATGACGAGGACGAAGAAGAGGAGAAATAATCCCGGATTCATTCCATTTTCCGACATGATTCTATGCTTGACTTCTTCCGTCTCGGAAGGTAGTATTTTATTTGGGCTCCTTAAAAAAGGACGAATAACGTATATCACGCTCCCCTTACTTGATTGTAAGCGGGGCGTTTTTTGTTTTTATAAAGAAGAAACACTGTCACATCAGGGCTTTTACTTCCTTTATGAGTAACGTTTCACCCCTTACATTCGGATGTATATTGATCATAAGAGGCTGTCTTTAGCTGTTTATGGAAATGGATTTATTTTAAAAGAATGGACTTGTCCTTCTTTGAACAAGATAAATTCATGACATGACTACAAATAGACACCCTCTACTTTTTTTGAACCACACATATTTTGAAGGGGGACATATACATGACTAAGTATATTTTCGTAACAGGCGGCGTAGTGTCGTCACTAGGGAAAGGGATCACAGCAGCGTCCCTTGGAAGACTATTAAAAAACCGTGGGGTAAGCGTCACGATCCAGAAGTTCGATCCATACATCAACGTGGATCCGGGAACGATGAGTCCTTATCAGCACGGTGAAGTATTCGTAACGGACGACGGTGCGGAAACGGATCTTGACTTAGGTCACTATGAGCGTTTCGTTGATATCAATCTGACGAAGTACAGCTCTGTGACAACAGGTAAAATCTATTCAACGGTTCTGAAAAAAGAGCGCCGCGGTGACTATCTTGGCGGAACGGTGCAGGTCATCCCGCACATCACCAATGAAATCAAAGAGCGCGTTTACCGTGCCGGCCGCGAAACAAATTCAGACGTTGTCATCACAGAGATCGGTGGAACGGTTGGGGATATTGAGTCTCTTCCATTCCTTGAAGCGATCCGTCAAATCAAGAGCGACGTGGGCCGTGACAATGTCATGTACATCCACTGTACGCTTGTTCCTTACATCAAGGCGGCCGGTGAAATGAAGACGAAGCCGACTCAGCACAGCGTGAAAGAACTGCGCAGCCTTGGCATCCAGCCAAATGTCATTGTCGTTCGTACAGAAATGCCAATGACGCAAGATATGAAGGATAAGATTGCCCTATTCTGTGATATCGATAAAAATGCTGTCATCGAAGCAATGGACGCAGATACATTATACTCTGTACCACTTGCACTTCAGGACCAGAAGCTTGACGAAATCACATGTCAGCACCTGAAGCTCGACTGCCGCGAAGCAGAGATGACCGAGTGGAATGAACTGGTTGACCGGGTGAAGAACCTGTCCCGCAAAACGACGATCGCCCTTGTCGGTAAATACGTTGAATTACAAGATGCGTATATTTCCGTTGTGGAAGCACTTCGTCACGCAGGGTATCACTTCGACAGCGATATCGAAGTAAGATGGTTGAATTCTGAACTGATTGACAATGATAATGTAGCTGAAAAGCTTGCAGGGGTCGATGGAATCCTCGTACCTGGCGGCTTCGGTGACCGTGGAGTAGAAGGAAAGATCTCTGCTACCCAATACGCACGTGAAAATAAAATTCCTTTCCTCGGAATCTGCCTTGGAATGCAGCTTGCATCTGTAGAGTATGCACGTAACGTACTTGGTCTGGAAGGCGCTCACTCTGCTGAGTTGAATCCTGAAACGCCATATCCGGTCATCGATCTATTACCGGAACAAAAAGACATCGAAGACCTTGGCGGAACACTTCGCCTCGGACTGTATCCATGTAAGCTGACAAAAGGTTCAAAAGCCTATACAGCCTACGATGGAGAAGTGGTATACGAGCGTCACCGCCACCGCTTCGAGTTCAACAATCACTACCGTGAGCAAATGGAAAAAGCCGGTTTCATCTTCTCAGGCACAAGCCCGGATGGCCGCCTGGTGGAAATCATCGAGTTGAGCGACCACCCATGGTTCGTTGCTTCTCAATTCCATCCTGAGTTCACATCACGTCCGACACGTCCACAGCCTCTGTTCAGAGACTTCGTGGAAGCGTCACTTGCTTACGGCGGGAAATAAAATTGGCATAGAAAAAGCTCTCCTTTATCGGGAGAGCTTTTTTTGTGTATTTTTCAATATAGAAGTGCTTGAAGAGACAGGCTGTTCTCGCAAACTTGGTGCGTCGAAGCGCCTCCATGGTTGGACAGGGACCATATCTCGAAATTATAAAACAACAACGCATTTATTAGAATAGCCTTCCGCCCGAGGAAAGGTCCTGCATGGAAATCAACTGTGGTGTTCAAAAACAAAATACATTTTGTATATTTGCCCTGGAATTCCATCCTCCAGATTCCTATTCCTCATATTCCTCCAGCATCTCACGGATCACAAAGCCCAGTGCGAAATAGAGGTAAAGGGCAGCCATGCTGGACGGGAAGCTGACACGCTCGCCGATTTCTTCGCCGGGAAGCATCCCCTTAATCAATTTTGTATCAAGGTGTACATCGGCAAGGTTCAAGAGACTCTCTTCTCCTTCCACCACACCTGATACTGCTACAAATGGAACGCCTGCATCGGCCAATTTACGGCCGAGCGCCACAGCTTCTTCATCGGTTGAAAATCGGGTAAGAATCAGTACGCGGTCTGCTTCCGTGATAGTGGTGGAAGCATCCAGTCTTTTGGCAGACGGCAGAGGCTCTGCACCGTATAGCGCTTCTGCAGTGACAGCTTCCATTTCGCCGTATCCCTTAATATAGATGTTTCCCTGGCCGATTGCAGCCTGTGCGAGGAGGCGGGCACCGTCCTCGATTTCAAATTCCTGTTTATCATACATGCGTTTGAACAGTCCCGTTAACTGGGTTGTGAACATTTTAATCATAGAATATAAACTCCTTCATTTTTACTTCGACATTTGTCATCATAACGCTTATTATAAAGGGGAAAAAGGTCTGGGGCAAAATCTCTGTTGCGGGCAGGATTTTAACAGAAAAAAGAGAATAAGTAATATATATACAATTAACGGTTTGCTTATAGGAGTAATACATAATTTACTTTAATGTGAAGGGGAATGGAAGTATGAATGAGAAAATTCTGATTGTAGACGATCAATTTGGTATTAGAATACTATTGAATGAAGTGTTACAAAAGGAAGGCTACCAGACGTTTCAGGCAGCAAACGGGATCCAGGCGCTGGAGATCGTTGATAAGCACTCCCCTGATTTGGTTTTATTAGATATGAAGATCCCCGGGATGGATGGTATTGAAATTCTGAAACGGATGAAACAGAAGGATGCGGATATCCGCGTCATCATCATGACCGCATACGGTGAGCTCGACATGATCCAGGAAGCGAAAGACCTGGGAGCGCTTACTCATTTCGCGAAGCCTTTTGATATTGATGATATCAGAAAAGCAGTCAAACAATATATTCCAGCTTAACTCTTTTGTTTGAATAGTGAAAATAGTAGTATTTTTAACAATTCGCCTCTGCAGTTGGTAAAATCAATTGTGTTTTGGTATGATACAAGTGAAATTGCAAACAATGTCATAAGGTGCCCGATACCGGACCGCCATTTCTATCAGAATGGTGCACTGACTGAATAAAAGGAGGAAATAACCATGCCTTTAGTTTCTATGAAAGACATGCTTATCAAAGCAAAAGAAAACAGCTATGCTGTAGGTCAATTCAACCTGAATAACCTTGAGTTCACTCAAGCGATCCTGCAAGCTGCAGAAGAAGAGAAATCACCTGTCATCCTTGGTGTATCTGAAGGTGCAGCCCGTTACATGAGCGGATTCAAAACAGTTGTGAAAATGGTTGAAGGTCTTATGGAAGACTTAAACATCACAGTACCTGTTGCAATCCACTTAGACCACGGTTCAAGCTATGACAAATGTAAAGAAGCAATCGATGCAGGTTTCACATCTGTTATGATCGATGCTTCTCACGGTCCTTTCGAAGAGAACATTGAAATCACTTCTAAAGTGGTAGAATATGCTCATTCTAAAGGTGTTTCTGTTGAAGCTGAGCTTGGAACTGTCGGTGGACAAGAAGATGACATCATCGCTGATGGCGTAATCTATGCAGATCCTAAAGAGTGTCAAGAGCTAGTGGAACGCACTGGTATCGACACACTTGCACCTGCACTAGGTTCTGTTCACGGTCCTTACAAAGGTGAACCAAACCTTGGATTCAAGGAAATGGAAGAAATCGGAGCAGCTACTGGTGTACCTCTAGTACTTCACGGCGGAACTGGAATCCCTACAAAAGATATCCAAAAAGCGATTTCTTACGGAACAGCTAAAATCAACGTAAACACTGAAAACCAAATTGCTTCTGCTAAAGCAGTACGTGAAGTACTTGCAGCGGATACAGAAGTCTATGACCCACGTAAATACATGGGGCCAGCTCGTGAAGCGATCAAAGCGACAGTTGCTGGTAAAATGCGCGAATTCGGTTCTTCTAACCAAGCGTAATGACAGGTAATGTTTGGAAATGGTGTCTGATGTAGATTAGACCCTGTCCAATCGTGGTAGAAAAAGAATGATGTTGAGGGATGGGACTGGCACCAGGAGAGGTTTGATACTGGGTCAGTCCCTTCCGTTCCTTTAAAATAGATTGAAAATTTTGTCGAAAAAGGGGTAAAAGGACATGAAATTTTTCATTGACACAGCAAACATGAGTGAAATTAAAGAAGCATTTGAATGGGGTATCATTTCAGGGGTGACAACCAATCCGTCGCTTGTAGCCAAGGAGAAAGGCGTCACATTTGAAGACCGCTTGAAGGAAATCACGGATCTTGTCCCTGGTTCTGTCAGTGCGGAAGTCATCGCGACAGACGCGGAAGGCATGATCAAAGAGGGACGGGAGCTGGCAAAAATCGCGCCAAATATTACGGTGAAGCTGCCGATGACACCGGATGGATTGACGGCTGCATCGACTTTCGCTAAAGAAGGGATCAAGACGAATGTTACATTGATCTTCAGTGCGAACCAGGCTTTGCTTGCAGCACGTGCAGGAGCCACCTACGTATCACCGTTCTTAGGCAGACTGGATGATATCGGTCAGGACGGACTGGAACTTGTTTCCCAGATTGCTGAAATCTTTGCGATTCACGAACTGGAAACTGAAATCATCGCAGCATCCACCCGCCACCCGCAGCACATTACGGAAGCGGCACTGAGAGGGGCTCATATTGCCACTGTCCCACTTAAAGTATTAAAGCAAATGTTCCAGCATCCCCTTACAGACAAAGGAATCGATGCATTCCTGAATGACTGGAACAACCGCTAGCGTATAGGTCGATCGGTCCACACGAAAAAAATTCGATTCTCCTATACATGTTTTGACGAAATATGTATACACTAGTAGACAATACTTCTTAGAACGTCTTCTATTGGAAAAATAATCCTTTCTGTTATTGGTGAGGAGAAGTCTGAGCCGATGAACAGTGGAAGGGAGTTTAATATGGAAAAGCTAAAAATTGCAGGAGGATATCCCCTTGAAGGCACCATTAAAGTCAGTGGGGCCAAAAATAGTGCGGTAGCCTTGATCCCGGCAACGATCCTGGCTGATTCACCGGTCACGATCGAAGGTTTGCCGGACATCTCTGATGTAAGGACACTGAAGAGCCTGTTAGAGGAAATCGGTGGCACAGTCGCGTTGGATGATGGGGAAATGAGTGTCGATCCAAGCCGGATGGTATCCATGCCGCTGCCAAGCGGAAAAGTGAAGAAGCTCCGTGCTTCTTATTACCTGATGGGCGCCATGCTTGGACGCTTCAAAAAGGCTGTCATCGGACTGCCTGGCGGCTGCCACCTTGGTCCCCGTCCGATCGATCAGCATATAAAGGGATTTGAAGCCCTCGGTGCAGAAGTCACCAATGAACAAGGTGCGATTTATTTGCGCGCCGATGAACTGAAGGGCGCCCGCATCTATCTTGATGTCGTCAGCGTCGGGGCAACAATCAACATCATGCTTGCCGCGGTCCGTGCCAAAGGGCGTACAATCATCGAAAATGCCGCGAAAGAACCTGAAATCATCGATGTCGCAACATTACTCAGCAATATGGGCGCGAAAATCAAGGGTGCCGGTACCGACGTCATCCGTATAGACGGAGTGGACGAGCTTCACGGCTGCCGTCACACCATCATCCCTGACCGGATCGAAGCGGGAACATTCATGATCCTGGCTGCGGCAGTAGGAAAAGGAGTACTCGTAGACAATGTCATCCCATTACATATGGAATCAGTCATTGCAAAGCTCCGTGAAATGGGCGTGCCCGTTGAAACGAATGATGATCAGATCTTTATCGGCCAAGCGGACAAGCTCAAATCTGTCGATGTCAAAACGCTTGTGTATCCAGGTTTCCCTACTGATCTTCAGCAGCCGTTCACAACCTTGCTGAACCGTGCGGAAGGATCTGCCGTCGTAACGGATACGATCTATTCAGCACGTTTCAAGCACATTGATGAGCTTCGAAGAATGAATGCGACAATCAAGGTAGAAGGCCGCTCTGCGATCGTCAACGGTCCTGTCCAGCTGCAGGGAGCCAAAGTGAAGGCAAGTGACCTCCGTGCAGGAGCCGCCCTTGTCATTGCCGGCTTAATGGCAGAAGGAATCACCGAAGTGACGGGCCTTGAGCACATCGATCGCGGGTACAGCGACCTCGTTGCCAAACTCGAAGGACTCGGTGCCACGATCTGGCGTGAAAAGATGTCTGCGGAAGAACTGGAGCAGTTGAAGTCGTAAATGTATCATGTACAGGTGATCGATTCCTCCGGGAAATCGATCACCTGTAGCATATTTTGAAGGACCGTTTTTGCAACGTTTTTCCTCCGTTTCCTGAAAATCAATGAATTTCCACCCCATTGTGTCCTACTTTTTTAGAAAATAAGTCTCTCGAAACGCTTTAATGTGTTACAATAAATCTGTTAATATGTTATACAATTGAACGTGATTGTAAAACAAAAGGGATTACGGGAGGCTATATACATGGAAAGAAGTTTATCAATGGAGCTTATTCGAGTAACAGAAGGGGCTGCCCTTGCATCGGCGAGATGGATGGGTCGCGGGAAGAAGGATGAAGCAGATGACGCTGCTACTTCTGCTATGCGCGACGTGTTCGATACGGTTCCGATGAAAGGGACGGTTGTCATCGGTGAAGGCGAAATGGATGAAGCTCCGATGCTTTATATCGGTGAGAAATTAGGGACCGGCTACGGCCCGCGTGTTGACGTGGCCGTCGATCCGCTCGAAGGGACGAACATCGTTGCTTCAGGTGGCTGGAATGCACTTGCGGTACTTGCAGTGGCAGATCATGGGAACCTACTGAATGCACCGGATATGTATATGGACAAAATTGCGGTCGGACCGGAAGCTGTCGGGAAGATCGATATCAACGCTTCGGTCATCGACAATTTGAAAGCCGTTGCAAAAGCGAAGAACAAGGACATTGAAGATGTGGTCGCAACCGTCCTGAATCGTCCGCGTCATGAACAGATTATCCAACAGCTGAGAGAAGCAGGTGCCCGCATCAAGCTGATCAACGATGGTGATGTGGCCGGGGCCATGAACACCGCATTCGATCATACCGGTGTCGACATCCTGTTCGGATCAGGAGGCGCGCCTGAAGGTGTCCTTGCAGCGGTTGCGCTGAAATGTCTTGGCGGAGAAATTCAAGGAAAGCTGCTTCCTCAAAACGATGCTGAGCTTCAACGCTGTATCGGAATGGGGCTTGATGTGAACAAAGTGCTTCGGATGGAAGATCTGGTATGCGGTGACGATGCAATCTTTGCAGCAACCGGTGTAACAGACGGGGAGCTGTTGAGGGGCGTCCAGCTGAAAGGGGCATATGGTCTGACCCACTCAGTTGTCATGCGTGCCAAGTCCGGAACCGTCCGCTTCATCGACGGCCGACACAGCCTTCAGAAGAAGCCGAACCTTGTAATGAAATAATAGATAAAGATACGACGAGAGAGAAACCAACTCTTCACATATAAGGGAGCGGGATGGGACGAGCGAGTCCCCATCCCCACTCTTATCACTCACTTTTACCCTTCAAAGGTCGGAAAAATACTGCCTATCTACCAAACTTGCCTTCCTTTTATGCCCCGGTTATTGATTCTTAATGAAAAGATGGTTACAATAGATAAGGTTTAAATCTTCAGTATTTTTCTTTATATTTATGCTTCAACATTATTCTTCATTTTAGAAAAATCTACCCGATTTTGACGCTTTCCAGAGATCCCCTATAGTGATTGCATGAGACCTGCTGAACGAGCGGTATTCACTCTCCATGCCTACTGGGAAATTCTCTTAATGGAAAGCCATTTAGCACAAGAGATTGTTCAGAGTTGGATGTGACCGGTTTCTGGATGAAGCGGACAACCCCTTACAGTCAAACGGCATTCTCTTCTTAGATCTTATATTCAATCAGCAGGACAAATTAATAAAGCGTGGTGTCATAATGGAAGAACTAACAATCTCTAGCTTGGAAAACATGAAGCTGAAAGAGCTTTATGAGCTAGCCAAACAATACAAAGTTTCTTATTATAGCAAATTAACAAAAAAAGAATTGATTTTTGCCATCTTGAAGGTGCGTGCAGAACAAGAAGGCTTCTTCTTCATGGAAGGTGTCCTGGAAATCATCCAGTCAGAGGGCTTCGGATTCTTGCGTCCAATCAACTACTCACCAAGCTCTGAGGACATTTATATTTCTGCATCCCAGATCCGTCGTTTCGACTTGAGAAATGGTGACAAAGTGTCAGGGAAGGTCCGTCCCCCGAAAGAAAACGAACGTTATTTCGGATTGCTTCACGTGGAAATGGTCAACGGGGAAGAGCCGGATTCAGCTAAGGAGCGCGTGCATTTCCCAGGCTTGACGCCGTTGTATCCAGATCGTCAGATGAAGCTTGAAACAGAACCGAATAAAATCTCGACCCGCATCATGGACTTGATTGCACCGGTCGGTTTCGGTCAGCGTGGGCTTGTCGTTGCCCCGCCTAAAGCCGGTAAAACGATGCTGATCAAGGAGATCGCAAACTCGATCACAACGAACCATCCGGAAGCGGAATTGATCATCCTCCTCATCGACGAGCGACCAGAGGAAGTAACGGATATCGAACGTTCGGTGGAAGCGGAAGTCGTAAGCTCGACGTTCGATGAAGTACCGGAAAATCATATTAAAGTGGCGGAACTGGTACTTGAACGTGCGATGCGTCTCGTCGAGCATAAGCGCGACGTCATCATCCTGATGGACAGCATCACCCGTTTGGCCCGTGCGTACAACCTGGTCATCCCGCCAAGCGGACGGACGCTTTCAGGCGGTATCGACCCTGCTGCGTTCCACCGTCCGAAGCGATTCTTCGGTGCTGCCCGTAATATTGAAGAGGGTGGAAGCTTGACGGTTCTTGCTACTGCACTTGTAGACACCGGTTCCCGTATGGACGATGTGATTTATGAAGAGTTCAAAGGAACAGGGAATCTTGAACTTCACCTTGACCGTGCGCTTGCCGAAAGACGCATCTTCCCGGCAATCGACATCCGCCGTTCCGGAACGCGCCGCGAAGAGCTGCTCGTCAAACCGGATCATTTGGAGAAGCTGTGGGCGATCCGCAAAGCCATGTCCGATCAGCCTGATTTCGCCGAGAAGCTGATGCGCAAGCTGAAGCAATCGAAGACAAATGAAGAGTTTTTCAATGTCTTGACAGAAGAGTCGAAGAAGCGTTAATCTAGTATCCGAAGCTTTATAAAGGGACAAATGATGACTGTAACTTCCAATTTTTCAGGTTGCAAATATTGCATGTCCTTGTTATAATAGTGTCAATGTGTTTTAAAAAATGGATGTGGTAAGGGGCTGGCAATCACTCTCATGCTTATGCTCATATCACATATATCTTCGTAATAAATTACTCTGTCTCAGATGATTCAGGGCGGAAGGAGATGAAAGTAATGAAATCAGGAATTCATCCTAAGTACAACATGATCAAAGTTAGCTGTGCTTGCGGTAACGAATTTGAAACTGGTTCTGTAGCGGAAGAAATGCGCGTTGAGGTATGTTCTGAATGCCATCCATTCTACACAGGCCGTCAGAAATTCGCTGATGCAGGTGGTCGTGTTGACCGTTTCAACAAAAAATACGGTCTTAAAAATCAACAACAATAATGAAGAGCCAGAAAGCCCTCTCGAACGCCTTTGTGCCTAGGCACGAATGTTCCGGGCTTTCTCTTCTATCAGAAAAACAGGCAAGGATCTTCATGCTTGCCTGTTTTTTTACGTCAAGAAGCAAAGTGTGGGAAAATAGAGGCAGTTCCAATTGAGCTGTGCCTCTTTTTTTCTGCCAAATTACTGAATTTCAAGCATTTTTCCCGTACATAAAGGAATGCTTTATAATAAAGAATCGTTCATTTATCCTAACAGTCAGACTGTTTAACTATAGAATAATGTGTAAGGAAGGAGAGGCGCTTTCGTGTATGTCATGAAACAAACGGGTTGGGTGGAAGTCATTTGCGGCAGCATGTTCTCAGGGAAATCCGAGGAACTGATCCGCCGTGTGCGCCGCACTCAATTTGCAAAACAGGAAATTGCTGTGTATAAGCCAAAATTAGATAATCGCTATAGCGATGAATCGGTTGTATCTCATAATGGTACCTCTGTTATTGCCAAAGCAGTAGAGGGATCCCGTGTCATCCTCGATGACCTGAATCCAGAGGTGGATGTGGTTGCGATCGATGAGGTGCAATTTTTCGATGAAGGCATCGTTGAAGTTGTCCAAACGTTAGCGAACAGCGGATACCGGGTGATCCTCGCAGGTCTTGATCAGGACTTCCGGGGAGAGCCGTTCGGTCCGATGCCGTTCTTAATGTCGATTGCCGAGCAAGTGACGAAGCTTCAAGCCGTTTGCGCAGTATGCGGCTCTCCTGCAAGCCGTACACAGCGATTGATCAATGGCGAACCGGCATGCTATGATGACCCGGTCATCCTCGTCGGTGCATCAGAAGCCTATGAGCCGAGATGCCGCCATCATCACGAAGTCCCAACCGGGATGAGCGTCACGCCTGATATGGTGAAAGAAAGCTAAAGAATGAATGAGAACAAAGCCGTGGAGATGCGGCTTTGTTTTTTTATGGGGAAATAATGTGGCAATGAGGCGGAACCGTGTTGGGGTGATTCAGGATTGTAAAGATTTTAATAACATATATTTCCTATAAGCTTATCCATGTCTCCATTCAGACCTGTGCATATCCACCCTCCTTCAGGAAATCCTAACATCAGGAGGTGTCACATCATGAAAAAACTTATGTCCGCTTTGCTCTTTACACTTTTCTTACTGTTGATCACTGCATGCGGTGTGAATCAGGAGTCGGAATATGGTATCCATCAGGATGGGGGCGGGACCCGCTTCATCGATAATAAAATGGCAGAAATGGATAAACGCCAGGATGAGAACGTAAGGGAAATCACCGATCAAAACCCGAATTTCCCGAACTTGACGAATTCACCGGGTGCGACTTCGAACAGGATGGGGGAGTTTGAAGATAAGGCCCGGGAAGTGGTCAGGGAAAACTCAAGATTTGAGCCTGATGAAGTATGGATCAATGGCGAGAAAATGTGGGTGACTGCCCATACGAAGAAAGAGATGACGATGGCGGAGACGAACAAAGAGGAAGCGATGCTGAAAGAAACGCTTCAAAAAGCGATTCCCCGCTATGATATCCAAGTGAAAATCATCGAAAGATAATTGTGGGTGGATACAGGTCAGGATGCTGATCTGTCCGCCTTTTACATAGGAAAGTCCACAGTTTGCCTCCCTTGATGCTCCTTGTGTTTACCACTTTCATATAATATAATTAGACTGTTATGGATTAAAATTGAGGTGAATAGCTGTGTTCGATCGTTTACAAGCAGTGGAAGATCGCTACGATAAGTTAAATGAATTGTTGAGTGATCCAGAAATTGTGAATGACCCAAAGAAGCTAAGAGATTATTCAAAAGAACAATCAGACATCCAAGCAACGGTAGAAGCATATCGAGAATATAAAGAACTTTCTGGGCAGTATAAAGACGCCAAGGCGATGCTGGATGATAAGCTTGATGCAGATATGCGCGAAATGGTGAAGGAAGAAGTTTCCGAGCTTGAAGAGCAAATCGAAGCATTGGAAGCCCGTCTGAAAATATTATTGATTCCGAAAGACCCGAACGATGACAAGAACGTAATCATGGAGGTCCGTGGTGCTGCAGGTGGGGATGAAGCCGCACTGTTTGCCGGTGACCTTTACCGCATGTACAGCCGCTACGCTGAATCACAAGGCTGGAAGATCGAAGTCATGGAAGCGAACTCCACCGGTGTCGGTGGATACAAAGAGATCATTTTCATGATCAACGGGAACGGCGCATTTTCAAAGATGAAATACGAAAACGGTGCCCACCGTGTACAACGTGTGCCTGAAACAGAATCGGGCGGACGTATCCATACGTCGACTGCAACGGTAGCGTGCCTTCCGGAAGCCGAGGAAGTCGAAGTGGATATCCACGATAAAGACATCCGTGTCGACACATTCGCATCCAGCGGACCAGGGGGACAAAGTGTCAACACGACCATGTCGGCCGTCCGTTTGACGCACATGCCAACAGGTGTCGTCGTATCCTGTCAGGATGAAAAATCACAAATCAAAAACAAAGAGAAAGCAATGAAAGTATTGCGCGCTCGTGTTTACGATAAATTCCAACGTGAAGTACAGGCGGAGTACGATGCAAATCGTAAGTCAGCCGTTGGTACTGGTGACCGTTCGGAACGTATCCGTACGTACAATTTCCCACAAAACCGTGTCACGGATCACCGTATCGGCCTGACGATCCAAAAGCTTGACCAAATCCTTGAAGGGAAGATGGATGACGTCATCGATGCACTGATCATCGAAGACCAAACCAAACTCCTTGAAAGAATGGAACAAGCGTAAGTGACAGCTGTTACAGTATTTGAAGCCCTTAAATGGGCTTCTTCTTTTTTAGTGGAACAGAACCGTGATGAAAATGTGGGAGAAATCTATTTACGGCATCTGATGGGACTATCCCGTTCGCAACTGCTCGCAGAACAGCGGAGGTCCGTTCCTCAAGAAATGTGGGATAAATTTCAGAAAGGGATACACGAGCATGTCGGTGGTGTGCCGATTCAGCATATTATCGGAGTCGAGGAGTTCTATGGCCGGACGTTTGTCGTCAATGGGCATGTGCTCATCCCGCGTCCGGAAACCGAAGAGCTGGTCTATTTCGCTTTGGAGAAGGTGAAAGCACTTTTCCCTGATAAAGAGGTACCGTTACAGGCAGCGGATATTGGAACCGGAAGCGGTGCGATCGCGGTCACGTTCAAGCTTGAAGCGGCGCGCCCTTCTCTCTCTATGACCGCAGTGGATATTTCTCGGGAAGCGTTGGCCGTTGCCAGGGAAAACGCTGACAGGCTGGGAGCGGATATCGACTTTTTGGAAGGGGACCTGCTTCAGCCGATGATCCGTGACGGCCGCAGGCTCGACATTCTTCTATCGAACCCTCCCTACATTCCGTTGACCGATCGGGAGACCTTATCGGAAGTAGTCGTCGGCCACGAACCGGAACTCGCTTTATTCGGCGGGGAAGATGGCTATGATCTCTATAAGCGATTCATGGAAGAACTGCCTTCCGTGATGAAGGAACGCTTCCTCATCGGTTTTGAAGTCGGTGTAGGTCAGGGGCAGACCGTCGCAGCATTGCTGAAGGCAACATTCCCAGAAGCTGAAACAGAAGTCGTCAATGATATTAATGGAAAAGATCGCATGGTGTTTTGTGTGAGAAAATAGTAGGTTTGGCCTCCGGTTGTGGTGATCGGGGGCTTTTTTGTGTGGAAAATGAAGTGGTGGATGTTTTTGTGGGGGGGTTGTAGTGGTTTTAGGCTGGTGGGCCATGCTGTATTATCGAGTTTGGGGCATTTATTATCGACTTTAAGGATATATTATCGAGTTCGGTCCACTTATTATCGACTTTCCAAAATATATTATCGAGATCTCCCCATTTATTATCAACTCTTCCCTTCGCAGCCTCCTCATCAAAAAAATGTTATTTTACTAGTTTAAGATTCGCCCCTTTTGACAAGACTGTTTTACTGAGGGGGAGAGGAAATGAAAACAAAACATACTGTACTATTATATATCTTGATTCTATCATTAGGAACGATTCTAAGTTTATATATACCGAAACAGGAAATGGCGGCACAGGAGGCGACGGTGATCCCGGAAGAAGCAATCAGGCTGCGGATTTTGGCCAACAGTGATCTGGAGGAAGATCAGGCGGTGAAAAGGCTGGTCCGGGATGAAGTGAATAAGGAGATCACGAAGTGGGTGGCGGAGCTGACGTCACAGGATGAAGCGAAAACAGTGATCAAAGCCGGTCTTCCTGAGCTTCAAATGATTGCGGAAAAGGTAGTGGCAGCAGAAGGCATGGATCAATCGGTGAAAGTGGATTTTGGAAAAGTGAATTTTCCTACAAAACTGTACGGTCAGTATCTTTATCCGGCAGGGGAATATGAAGCGGTGCTGATTACGTTAGGGAAAGGGGAAGGGGCGAATTGGTGGTGCGTCCTTTATCCGCCTCTCTGCTTCCTTGATTTCTCCACAGGCACGGCAGTCAGAAGTCCGGGATTTGAAACGACCGTAGAAGCAAGCGGCAACGAAGTGACTGAAGTGGATCCTGAAGAAGCTGCGGTGGAAACGGGTGCGAACCGGGAAGAATCCCGCATGGTCAACGAGATCCAGCCGGACCCGGTCTTTGTAGAAGAGGGGGAAGAGGAAGAAGTAGAGGTTCGCTTCTTCGTAGTAGACTTGTTCAAAGGTATATTCAGTAAGTAGGGTGGAAGCTTCATCTTTAGGGATGGGGCTTTTTTTACGCTGTCACTTAGAAACGAAGGTCGGATTTCGACTCCTTCAGGGAAACAGTACTTTTAAAACTAGCTTTCTACCAATTTCAGTTCTATCTTCTCTTTCTCCTCATACATATAAACTAGGGTATAAGAGAATAAGGGGGATGGGATGATGTTGAAAGTGATTCGTCAGGCAAACCATGAGGACATTCATGAAGTGGTTGCCTTTTTATTGAAAGCGGGATTGAGTACAGAAGGGGTCAAGGATGGCATTGATTGTTTTTTAGTAGTGGAGGACGAGGAAGACCGGCTCATCGGGACGCTTGGAATCGAGGTTCAAGGAAAAATTGGACTGCTTCGCTCGCTTGTTGTTACCTCGTCATTTGAAAGTGAAGAATTGTTTGCCCTCTTTCAGGAAATTTTAAAGCTGGCAAAAGAAAAGGAACTGCAGCGACTCTACTTAATCTCGAATCGCAAAGCATCGCTGACGTTTTTCGATTTATTAGGTTTTCAACAGGAGAAGGAAGCGACTGTGGACGAGCTGAAGCCTTTCGTGCACGCCCAGAAGTTATCCACAGTGGATAACTGCATTACGATGAAGCTGGATCTTTAGATTTTTCGACAAAAATCTCTGAATGTTAAAATAGCGGTGAAATAACGTGGTAATTGACTGAATCATTTCTTGATGAAAAATGGTTCAGTTTTTTTGTGTGGATCATTCGACAAATTCCTTCAGGGAGGACTAGAGACAGGGTGAGAGGATAACTATCTCTTTTTTCAGAATTATTCACACCATCCACAGGTTTATCCACAGTTATAAGAAGAGAATCTTCAGTTTGTGGATAATACTTGAGAATTCAAAGGGTTTCTTTTATACTTTCAAAGAAGCGTGGTGGGGAAATACTTGATAATCCAGTATTCTTCACTCTTAAAATGTAAAGAAGAAGCTTGAAATGATAAAGGTGGATGACATAGATGATGAAACATTGGATTGTGGAAAGTGATGTGGATAAAAACAAAAGTTATCCACAAATTGTGGATGCAGCGAAGTTTCTTCAGCAGGATGAAGTGGTGGCGTTCCCGACTGAGACGGTTTACGGGCTTGGTGCAAACGCCACATCTGATTCAGCTGTGGGGAAAATCTTCGAAGCGAAAGGCAGACCGTCGGATAATCCACTGATTGTCCACATATCAAATAAAGGGCAGCTAAACGGACTTGTGGCACACATTCCAGACGTTGCGGAGAAGCTGATCGATGCTTACTGGCCGGGACCCCTTACGATTATTTTTGAAAAAAAAGCCGAAGTATTCTCTGAAAAGGTGACGGCAGGATTGGACACGGTGGCGATCCGGATGCCAGATCACCCTGTGGCCCTTGCGATCATAGAAGCCGCCGGACTTCCGATTGCGGCGCCGAGTGCGAATCGTTCAGGCAAACCGAGCCCGACAACAGCAGATCATGTGATCGACGATTTGCAAGACCGGATCGCAGGTGTAGTTGATGGCGGTGAAACGGGGGTAGGTGTGGAGTCGACGGTGGTGGACTGTACCGGTGCGGTGCCTGTCATCTTGCGACCGGGCGGCGTCACGAAGGAGCAGCTTGAAGAAGTCGTCGGAGCTGTTGAAGTGGATCCTTCCTTGAAAGAAGGAAAAGGGGCCCCGAAATCCCCAGGCATGAAATATACCCACTACGCACCGGACGCGCCGGTCTATTTAGTGGACGGGACACGGGCTGATTTGCAGAGACTGGTGGATGAGAAAAAAGCGGAAGGCCTGAAGGTTGGGGTGATGACGACTGCGGAATACTTGGAGGAGTTTGAAGCGGATCTCATCTTGTCTGCAGGGCGTCGCGATGACTTGAGTACGGTCGCCCATCATTTGTATGATACGCTCCGTGCTTTTAATAGAAGTGATGTGGATATCATCTTTGCCGAGATGTTCCCGGAAGAGGGAGTCGGCCTTGCGATCATGAACAGATTGCAGAAAGCGGCCGGATACCGTGTCATAAAAGGATAATGTGAAGTTGATCAGACCCTGTCGCAGTGGTGAGCGGCGGGGCTTTTTTTATGGGCTCATACATGTGTATTTGTCATTCTAATTCCCGGTGGACGTGCATAAATTTGTCTTGAAGGCATGTCCGGAGGGGGAAGAAATAAAGATGACAGCGATGATAGGAGAATTGGTGACACTGATGTTGATGGCATTTGCCCTTGGGATGGATGCCTTTTCGATCGGGATCGGAATGGGGATGTTGAGGCTCAGATTAAAACAAATTTTTTATATAGGATTGGTTGTCGGCATCTTTCATGTATGGATGCCGATGTTCGGGATGATAACCGGGAAATTTTTATCAGAAACATTCGGGGACCTTGCCGCATACGCTGGCGGGCTGCTTTTGATCGTGCTGGGGATTCAGATGTTCATGGCGAGCTTTAAGGAAGAGGAAGCGTCCCTCATCTCCCCGGTGGGCTTCGGCTTGATCCTTTTCGCCTTGAGCGTCAGTCTGGACAGCTTTTCTGTCGGGCTCACACTCGGGATCTTCGGAGCCAGGACAGCCGTTGCCCTTTTCTGCTTCGGAATCGCCGCGACCGTCCTTACTTGGGCAGGATTGCTGATCGGACGGAGATTTCAGGGAGTGCTCGGGAATTATAGCGAGGCGCTCGGGGGAAGTATTCTGTTTGCCTTCGGGGTGAAGCTGCTGCTGCCGATTTAACTTTGATGAAGGTCCGTCCCCCGGCGGGCTTTTTTTGTGTTGGTAGGGGCTGAACGAGCCGCCTGCGCTTTAAGTGTATCCAGCTCCTGCGGGTAGTCCCTCGAGGTCATAAGCTAAATATGCCAAAAAGGCAAAGAACGCCTTTCCGGAATATTCAACTTATGCTTGTCGGGCCTGACCGAGCCGCCTACGCTTTAAGTTATGTATTCTTTGTGAATGGACTATGGGCGGATTGGAAAATATTTTATAATAGGCATGAAGGAGGTGGACGTGATGAATATTTTATTTGTTTGTACGGGAAATACGTGTCGCAGCCCTATGGCGGAAGCGGTGTTGAGGCATAGGGGCAAGGGTGCTTTTGAGGTGAAATCTGCAGGGGTCTTTGCGATGGATGGAAGCGATACCTCAAATCAGACTAAAGAAGTGCTCCAAGAGAACGATATAATACATAGACACGAATCGAGTTCATTGACGAAAGAGCGTTTGGACTGGGCAACCTATATTTTTACGATGACGTCGAATCATAAACGGGCGATTGTGGATCAATATCCTCATGTGGCAGACAAGATTTTCACATTGAAGGAATTTGTCCTTGAAGATCCTGTTGATTTGGACGTGTCGGATCCGTATGGGGGAAGTGTGGACATCTACAGACATACATACAGAGAACTGGATTCATTGATTGAAGCGTTAATTAAAAAGCTTGGTTGAGACAGGGAGAGAAAAGGATGGGGAAAGTGAACAGTTACAAGTCGGGTCTTAGAAAGAAATTAGTCTTCTTTATCACGCTTCTGGCAGTGGTAACGTATTCCACAAGTGCACTTTTTATTTATTTTATTAAACCTACTTTTGCACCGGATATGAACGAGCTGATGTTTACGATCATGACGCTCGGCATGGGGATCTTCTGGTCGGCGGTATTGGCCTTTTTCGCGGCAGGATTCATCGTGAAGCCGTTGCAGCGATTGGAGCAGGTCGCCCTGAAGGCTGCTGAAGGGGATATTGCAATCGATGTGGAAGTGCCGAAATCAGATGATGAAATCCGTTCCCTAGCGCTTGCGTTTAACCGCATGCTGCATAACCTGCGGGATATGGTATCTTCCATCGACGAGAATTTCACAAAAACGAATTCGAATGTCATTGAGCTGTCAAAATCATCGGAAATCGCGTCAACGCAAGCGGATTCCATCTCGAAGACGATCCGTGAGATTTCAGCCGGTGCAGAAAGTTCTGCAACAGCGATCCAATCGACGGCTGAATCTGTTGAGGATGTGATCCGGATTGCCCGGGAAGTTCAGAATCATTCGAAATCATCGGAGCACATTTCTAAAAACATGGTAACGGAGCTTCAAGGAAGTAAAGAGGTCATCCATTCCCTAGTTGAAGGCATCAGCCGCCTGGCAAAAGGAAATGAAGATTCATTGGACGCTGTCCGCAGACTTGAAGACAATGCGAAAAAGGTAGAGCAGATTATCCAGCTTGTCGGGGATATCGCGAACCAAACGAACCTCCTCGCCCTCAATGCATCCATCGAAGCGGCACGGGCCGGTGAGCACGGTAAAGGATTTGCCGTCGTGGCAGAAGAAGTCCGCAAGCTTGCAGATGAGAGCGGCACAGCCGTTCAAGGCATTTCCGAATTGATCAAAAACATTCAGACCGAAGTTGGGAATGTAGTCGGACAAATTACCACTCAGGTACAGTCGGCTAATTCGGAAGCGGAAAAAGGAACCCAAACCAATGAAATGATCGAAACGATGACAACGACGATCCATGAAGTGGCCGATGCAGTCAAAAATATCTCAGTCCTCGTCGACCAGCAGATGGACAGCATCCAACTCACTTCACAGCAATCACAGGAAGTAGCCGCAATTGCCGAAGAAACGTCCGCAGGGGCATTGGAAGTGTCCGATTCAACCAGGGAACAAGCGGTCGTGATGAATGATGTAGAGAAACTTGCGCTTAACCTGAAAGAACAGGCAGAATCACTGAAAAACACAATCACACGTTTTCATTTATAGTCAAGACAGACATGGGGGAATCCTGTGTCTGTTTTTTTATAGGGCTCACCGCCTGCCCCGCGGAAAGCGAGTATCTGGAGCGGAAATCAACCGCATCTGACTCGTTTAAAAAACAATGTTCACGAAAACAGTTTTATAGAAAGAAAAAGAATTCGAAAAGCTTTATATAATGAAGTCTCTGTGGCAAAATAAACGTATCAAAAGCAAGAGGGAGTGGGATGAATGAAAATCGCCATTGCGTCTGATCATGGTGGGGTAAACATCAGAGAAGAAATCAAATCATTATTAGAAGAAATGGGCCTGGAATATGAAGATTTCGGCTGTGAATGCGGAACATCCGTCGACTACCCAGACTACGCGGTTCCGGTAGCAGAAAAGGTAGCGAGCGGAGAGTTTGACCGGGGCATCCTTATTTGTGGCACGGGAATCGGGATGAGCATTTCAGCGAATAAAGTAAAGGGCATCCGCTGTGCCCTTGTACATGACCTGTTCAGTGCGAAAGCGACACGGGAACATAATAACAGCAATATGCTCGCGATGGGTGAACGTGTCATCGGACCTGGGCTTGCCCGCGAAATCGCAAAAACCTGGCTTCTGACCGAATTCGAAGGCGGTAGGCATGAAAACCGGGTAGGGAAGATCACCGCATACGAAGACAAAAAATAAGGAGTGACCTTCATGGAAATCGCTCGACTAAAGGAAGAGCTTCAATCGATCCTCCAGGACTTCACTCGTCAGGTTCCGCTGAAAAGTGGACAAGTATTCGTTGTCGGCTGCTCCACATCTGAAGTGATGGGGGAGCGGATTGGCACCGCCGGGACTATCGAGGTGGCGGATATGATCTTTGGTGAACTACAGGCATGGGCGGAATCATCAGGCGTATCACTTGCCTTTCAATGTTGTGAACATTTGAACCGGGCAATCGTCCTGGAAAGGGATGTGGCAGAACGAAAGGGACTGGATGAAGTCACCGTCGTCCCTGTGCGCAGTGCAGGTGGCGCCATGGCAACGAAAGCGTACCATTCCTTTCATGATCCGGTCATGGTCGAGCATATCAAGGGAGACGCAGGCATCGATATCGGGGACACCTTCATCGGCATGCACCTGAAGCACGTCGCTGTCCCTGTCCGCGTGACCCAGAAAAGCCTTGGCCAAGCCCACGTCACCCTCGCCAAAACCAGACCCAAACTCATCGGCGGAAACCGGGCGGCCTACGAATAACCCTCTCGCAGGGTAAAAAACAGCTTGATAGGAGGGTCCGTTCCTTTTTGATTGGGGGACGGACCTTTCTTTTGATTTTTGGTCCTGAATTCCGAACGTTCAAGGTGGGCAAGGGTTGAGGGTGGCTTTAGGTAGAGACAGGTGATTGTTTGGTGTAGGCATGTCGGTTTTGTATTGAAGGAACAGGCGGAGTAAATATGTTGGTAAAACCTAGAATTGGTGTTGATTTGCAGGTAGTGAAGGATGGTGGATGACTGGTTGTGGGTGCCTTCACTGGAGGTCCGTCCCTCGAAAGGGGTTCTAAACACGAACGTTACGATTTGTTTGGAGTTTTTATTTCGCCTTTGGGTGAATCGTGTTAGAATGGGAGGGAATGAATCAAGGAGGCGCCCATTGAGGGGCCTATGAATTAAAGGGGGATATGTATGAGTAAGATTGCCAAGCAAGATCCGGAAATTTATGCAGCGATTCAAGATGAATTAGAACGTCAACGGACGAAGATCGAGTTAATTGCATCTGAAAACTTTGTCAGTGAAGCCGTCATGGAAGCACAAGGCTCTGTGCTGACAAATAAGTATGCAGAGGGGTACCCAGGTCGTCGCTATTATGGTGGCTGTGAGCATGTGGACGTAGCAGAAAATCTTGCCCGCGATCGTGCGAAACAGATCTTTGGAGCAGAACATGCGAACGTTCAGCCTCACTCAGGAGCACAAGCCAATATGGCAGTCTACTTCACAATCCTTGAGCAAGGAGATACGGTGCTTGGGATGAACCTTTCCCACGGTGGGCATTTGACTCACGGAAGTGCCGTAAACTTCAGTGGTGTTCAATATAATTTCGTAGAATACGGTGTGGATGAAGAGAAGCACCTGATCAATTATGAAGATGTAAGACAGAAAGCGTTGGAACATAAACCGAAGCTGATCGTAGCGGGAGCGAGTGCCTACCCGAGAGCGATCGATTTCGCGAAGTTCCGTGAAATCGCCGATGAAGTCGGTGCTTATCTGATGGTGGACATGGCTCACATCGCCGGACTTGTAGCGGCTGGCCTTCACCAGAACCCGGTTCCGTACGCAGACTTCGTCACAACAACGACGCACAAAACATTGCGCGGACCTCGCGGAGGAATGATCCTTTGTAAAGAAGAGTTTGCGAAGAAGATAGACAAGTCCATTTTCCCAGGGATCCAAGGCGGACCGCTGATGCATGTCATTGCTGCTAAAGCCGTTGCATTCGGTGAAGCCCTGCAGGATTCTTTCAAAGACTATGCAGCGAACATCATCGACAATGCGAAGCGTCTAGGAGAAGGCCTTGTTAAAGAAGGCATCGACCTCGTATCTGGCGGATCGGACAACCATTTACTGCTGATCGACCTTCGTTCACTCGGGCTGACTGGTAAAGTTGCTGAGAAAGTCCTTGATGAAATCGGGATCACAGTCAATAAAAACACGATTCCATTCGACCCTGAAAGTCCATTCGTAACAAGCGGTATCCGTATCGGAACGGCTGCTGTGACTTCAAGAGGATTCGGGCTTGAAGACATGGACGAAATCGCATCGATCATGGCTTTGACTCTTAAAAACCATGAAGACGAAGCGAAGTTGGAAGAAGCACGTCAACGCGTCATCGATCTGACAGGTAAGTTTGAATTGTATCCAGAGCGGTAATGAATCAGAACCTCTTCACCAAGGAAGGATTTCCATGGTGGAGGGGTTTTTGTTGTGGTGTGGAAAATTATGTAAAGTGACGCATAAACCAGGGGAAGAGACGCAAAAAATGAAATAATGACGCATAAACCAGTGAAAGAGACGCATAAAAAATTATTTTGACGCATAACGCATGGGAATTGACGCATAAATCCATGAGAAGACACTTCTCTAGTAGTGACCATCTAAAGTTTTTTAAGAAAATACCCCGTCACATCCTGCTCCAGTCCCAAATAATAAAAAAATCTCCATTCCCAACTCAATTTTAACGTTTCCATTACACTTTTCCTCACGTGTTGCTCTTAAATTGTCTTTTATGTACAATAGTCTGAGGTGTAAATGAAGTGGACAACCATTTTACATAAAATTGAATCTGAAGGAGAGAGTCGAATGGGTAAAGTATATGTATTTGATCATCCGTTAATCCAGCACAAATTGACGTTTATCCGTGATAAAGAAACAGGTACGAAGGAATTTCGTGAATTGGTGGATGAAGTGGCAACACTGATGGCGTTTGAAATCACACGCGATCTGCCACTTGAAGATATCGATGTGGAAACGCCGGTGAGCAATGCGAAGGCCAAAACCCTTGCCGGAAAGAAATTGGGAATTGTTCCTATTTTACGAGCTGGACTTGGAATGGTCGATGGAATCCTGAAGTTGATCCCTGCTGCGAAAGTGGGACATGTTGGGTTATATCGTGACCCCGAGACTCTTAAACCGATTGAATATTACGTAAAGCTTCCAAGCGACGTGGAAGAGCGTGACTTCATCGTTGTCGATCCGATGCTTGCGACAGGCGGATCTGCGGTTGAAGCCATCAACTCATTGAAAAAGCGTGGAGCGGTCAGCATCAAGTTTATGTGTTTAGTAGCGTGCCCTGAAGGGGTAGACGCAATCAAGGAAGCACATCCTGACGTTGATATCTTCATCGCAGCCCTTGATGAGAAGCTGAATGAAAAAGGCTACATCGTTCCTGGTCTGGGGGACGCTGGAGATCGTTTGTACGGAACGAAATAAGGAAAAGTAAAAAGAGTCCGGATTATCAATATATGATGATCCGGACTTTTTGTTTTAACTGGAAGTATTTACATTAAATTCAAGGGTTACTCACCTAGTATATATTCTATATAATGGAGGGGCATGTGAAGTAGGGGTGAGAAGCTCTTTATACATATTTAAATGAAGGAATATTCTCAAAGTGGAGATGTATGCAAGCAGTAGGTTTTGACTAGAGATTGGTGCTATAAGTCTACTCATGGTGATATGCAGTAGCCTTCAGTTTCTGGATGCATTAGATGAATATGCCAAAAAGGCAAAGACCGCCTTTCTGGCCGCCTCACCTTATGCCGGTCGCCCCAGAACAGCCCCGCCGTTTTTCTACTAAATGTGTTGAAAATGTGAACAATCTGGAAACACGTGGATAGGTTGTGAACTTTTTAACTTTGACGCATTGACATAGATTACACCCTATTGTATGCTTACAAAGGATGTAAAATGGTAAGGTTTTCACAATGGGGAAACCCTGATGGGAAAGGTTTTTTATCATGTGATCCAAATGAAAGAGTTTCCACTATAATGCGTCTGTGGAGATGATTGATATGCGTCAAACCAATCGACGCCCGCAACATCCGATGGTCTTATATTCCGCCATTCTTTCCCAGCTTGTCGGCTCCATTTTAATAGGGGTCTTCGGAGGAAGATGGGTAGACGGAATGTTTAGCACCACACCACTTTTCTTAATTATTGGACTATTCCTTGGGCTTACAACAGGAATCTACACCATGCTCCGTACAGTCCAACATTTCAATTCGGGAGATTAATGTAAATGCCAGAACTTCAGCAAGTGTTTAACAGGCATCGTAAGTACATATTTTTCCTCCTTTCCTTTTACGTCCTCGGTTGGGGATTCACTTCCTATCAGTCTATTTTCCTTGGGCTTATTTTAGGGACAGGCATCAGTCTGTTTAGTCACTGGCTGATTATGAGGAGAACCGTGCGATTCGGTGATGCCGTAGAAGCTGGTCAAAAGGTTAGGTCTTTAGGGACTTTCTCAAGGATGGCAGGTGCGGCATTTGCAGTGATGATTGCAATGGAGTACCCTGAGTACTTTCATCTTCCGAGCGTCATTTTTGGATTAATGACAATTTATGTTGTCATTATGATAGATTATTTTATTCAGCAGCTTAAATCTCATAAATAGCGGGGAAGAGAGGTGAATTTCATTGCATCATGAAAATCCTACAGCCGAGTTTCTGGGGTTAACTTTTAACCTGGCGAACGTACTGATGATCACAGTGGCAAGTGTCGTTGTATTCCTCATCGCCGTTCTGTCGACTCGTAGACTGGCCATGAAACCGACCGGAGTGCAAAACTTTATGGAATGGGTCATGGACTTTGTCAAAAATATCGTGAAAAGTAATATGGATTGGAAAACAGGTGGTCGTTTCCATCTCCTTGGACTTACTTTACTCATGTACATTTTCGTATCAAACATGTTAGGACTTCCGTTCTCGGTAGTCATTGAAGGCGAATTATGGTGGAAGTCACCAACAGCGGATCCAGTTATCACTATGACTCTTGCGGTTATGGTCGTCGTATTGACGCACTATTATGCAATCAAGATGAAAGGGTTCGGTGAATACGGTAAAGACTTCTTCAGACCTATGTCGTTCTTATTCCCGCTGAAGATCATTGAAGAATTTGCCAATACGTTAACACTTGGTCTTCGTCTTTACGGTAACATTTATGCTGGGGAAATCCTGCTTACTTTACTGGTAGGAAGCCTCGCACACATGGGAGCAGCCGGTTTACTGGGTGCCATTATCCCGACGATTGTATGGCAAGGTTTCTCAATCTTTGTCGGCGCAATCCAATCATTTATTTTCGTTATGTTAACGATGGTTTATATGGCTCACAAAGTCAGCATGGACCATTAATATATACCCTGTTCAAAATTGAACAAACTACACAAACTTTTTCATACATTTAAAGGAGGAAATTCAGAATGGGTCTTTTAGCAGCAGCAATTGCAATCGGTTTAGCAGCACTAGGTGCAGGTATTGGTAACGGTCTTATTGTTTCACGTACGGTAGAAGGTATGGCTCGTCAGCCGGAAGCTCGTGGAATGCTTCAAACTACAATGTTCATCGGGGTTGCACTAGTAGAGGCGATTCCTATCATCGCAGTAGTTATCGCATTCATCGTAATGGGTCAATAATAGCAATTTCAAGTTCAAGATGGCGAAGATCATTCGATAAGAACCTTCGCCATTCCTTTATGTTTAGTACTTAAACAGATTATGAATGGTACGGCATTTGCCGTTATTGTCCAGCTTTCTTAAAGAAGGCATCGACTCTTGAAGGGAGTGAAACCGCGTGCTTACAAACGCATTTGTCCTTGGAGCCGCTGATGGCTTTACAGGTGGAGATATCGTATTCCAGCTTGTTATGTTCCTCATCCTTCTTGCGTTATTGAAGAAGTTTGCCTGGGGTCCTTTGATGGGCATCATGCAAGAACGTGAGAATCACATTGCAAGTGAAATTGAAGCGGCTGAACAAAGCCGTCTAGAAGCAAATAAGAGCTTGGAAGAGCAACGTCAACTTCTAAAAGAGGCTCGTCAGGAAGCGCAAGCAATGATCGAGAACTCTAAGAAGCAGGGTGATGAGCAGCGCGAACAAATCATCATCGCCGCCCGTCAGGAATCTGAGCGCTTGAAAGAGTCTGCGAAACGTGAAATCGAGACGCAGAAAGAACAAGCGATGACAGCTCTGCGGGAGCAGGTTGCTTCACTATCTGTTCTGATTGCATCGAAAGTGATTGAGAAAGAACTTTCTGTCCAAGATCAACAGAAGCTGATCAATGATTATATTAAAGAGGCAGGAGAAGAGCGATGAGCTACTCTACAGTCGCAAAACGCTATGCGTTAGCTCTTTTCGAAATTGCCAAAGAACACAATCAATTAGAAGCGATTGAACAAGAGCTTCGTGCAGTGAAAACCGTTTTTAACCAAAATAAAGAATTAAGCACTCTATTGGAAAATCCGAAGTTTTCTACGGATAAGAAGAAAGAGATGTTAAAAGAAGCGTTCTCAAGCGTTTCAGCACCAGTATTAAATACGCTGTTACTCATGACAGATCGTCATCGTGAAGATCAGGTAGTGGGCGTTGTAGATGCATTCATTGAGCTTTCTAATGAAGCGATGGGAATTGCAGAAGCAAAGGTGTATTCCGTACGTGCTTTAACGGAAGATGAGAAGGCAGCAATCTCAGCTTCTTTTGCTAAGAAAATTGGTAAACAATCATTAAGAATTGAGAATGTGATAGACGAAAACATCCTTGGCGGACTTAAGGTCCGTATCGGCAACCGTATTTATGACGGAACCCTTGCCGGCAAGTTGAATCGTCTTGAGCGTGAACTCGTTCGTTAACTTTCGTATAAATGAGGGGTGAAATTCATGAGCATCAAGGCGGAAGAAATCAGCGCGCTGATAAAAAAGCAAATTGAAAACTATCAGTCTGAGATGAAAGTAAGCGATGTAGGTACAGTTATCCAAATCGGTGACGGTATCGCTCGTGCTCATGGCCTCGACAATGTCATGGCTGGAGAGCTTGTTGAATTTTCTAACGGTGTCATGGGTATGGCGCAGAACTTAGAGGAAAACAACGTAGGTATCATCATTCTCGGACCATTTAAAGACATTCGTGAAGGCGATGAGGTTCGTCGTACTGGACGGATCATGGAAGTTCCAGTAGGACAAGAATTAGTAGGTCGTGTTGTAAACTCACTAGGACAACCAGTTGATGGGTTAGGTCCAATTGCGACAACGAAGACACGTCCAATTGAAGGTGGAGCACCTGGTGTAATGGATCGTAAATCTGTACACGAGCCACTTCAAACGGGTATCAAAGCGATCGATGCGCTAGTTCCAATCGGTCGTGGTCAACGTGAGCTGATCATCGGAGACCGTCAAACAGGTAAAACATCTGTTGCGATCGATTCGATCCTGAACCAAAAAGATCAAGACATGATCTGTATCTATGTTGCGATCGGACAAAAAGAATCAACTGTACGTAATGCAGTTGAAACGCTTCGTAAGCACGGTGCCCTTGATTACACAATCGTTGTAACGGCATCAGCGGCTTCACCAGCTCCAATGCTATTCTTAGCACCATACGCTGGTATCACTATGGGTGAAGAATTCATGCATAACGGCAAGCACGTTCTTGTTGTATATGATGATCTTTCTAAGCAAGCATCTGCTTACCGTGAGCTTTCACTATTATTACGTCGTCCTCCAGGCCGTGAAGCATTCCCTGGTGACGTATTCTACCTACATTCTCGTTTACTCGAGCGTGCAGCGAAATTGAGTGATGCAAAAGGTGGCGGTTCGATCACTGCATTGCCTTTCGTTGAAACACAAGCAGGAGATATCTCCGCTTATATCCCAACAAACGTTATCTCCATCACGGACGGACAGATTTTCTTACAATCTGACCTATTCTTCTCCGGTGTACGTCCGGCGATCAATGCGGGTCTTTCCGTATCACGTGTTGGTGGATCTGCACAAATCAAAGCGATGAAGAAGGTTTCAGGTACGCTGCGTCTTGACTTGGCTGCTTACCGTGAGCTAGAAGCATTCGCCCAGTTCGGATCAGATCTTGATAAAGCGACTCAAGCGAAGTTGAATCGTGGAGCGCGCACAGTAGAAGTACTGAAGCAGGATCTTAACAAACCACTTAATGTTGAAAAACAAGTAATGATCTTCTATGCACTGACAAAAGGTCATTTAGATGATATTCCAGTTACAGATATCCGCCGTTTCGAAGGTGAATTCCTAAGCTGGTTAGATCACAACCATACAGAACTGTTAGATCATATCCGTACAACAAAAGGACTTCCTGAGGACGAAGGAATGGTCGCTGCGATCAACGAATTCAAGAAGACTTTTGTGAAATCTGAATAATTGACTGCCGGGTCGGTGTCGCTTGTTGACACCGGCGGCTTATTCAATCATTCAGTTGGTTCTATTGAATATGACTAACATTTTAAAAGGGTGGTGAGAACCAGTGGCATCGTTACGCGACATAAAAACTCGTATTACATCTACGAAGAAAACAAGTCAAATTACGAAAGCAATGGAAATGGTCTCTGCCTCTAAATTGAACCGTGCTGAAACAAATGCGAAAGCCTTTGTTCCTTACATGGAGAAAATCCAGGAAGTTGTAACGTCCATTTCCCTTGGTAGCACAGATGTAACGCATCCGATGCTAGTCTCCCGCCCCGTAAAAAAAACCGGCTACTTGGTCATTACATCTGACCGCGGTTTGGCGGGGGCTTATAACTCGAGCGTCATTCGTGCTGTAAGTAATGCGATTAAAGAGCGTCACAGCTCAAAAGATGAATACGCCATTATTGCGTTAGGTCGTATTGGAAGAGATTTCTTCCAAAAACGAGGCGATAATGTAGTGGAAGGCATTGTAGGGCTACCAGATCAGCCAAACTTTGCAGATATCAAGGACATTGCCAACAAAGCAGTCAGCATGTTCTCTGATGGTGCATATGATGAGCTTTACATGTTCTATAACCACTATGTCAGTGCCATTCAACAAGATGTTACCGAGAAGAAGGTGCTGCCTTTAACGGAGCTGGACTCTTCTTCATCGAAGTTAACTTCTTATGAGTTTGAACCTAATGCTGAAGAAATTCTTGAAGTGTTGCTTCCTCAATATGCTGAAAGCTTGATTTACGGTGCGCTACTTGATGGTAAAGCCAGTGAGCACGCTGCCCGTATGACAGCAATGAGAAATGCGACAGATAATGCAAAAGAAATCATTAACAGCCTTACACTTTCTTATAACCGTGCGCGTCAAGCAGCGATTACCCAAGAAATCACGGAAATCGTGGGCGGGGCAGCAGCACTCGAATAGAAACGAAATTCCGGCTTAGGCCCGGATTACAACATAGTTTTGTCGTCAAAAGCTAGTTAGGAGGGAAAGAGATGAACAAAGGACACGTTCTTCAAGTAATGGGTCCAGTTGTTGATGTCAAGTTCGCCAATGGCCAACTTCCTGATATCTACAACTCATTAAAGGTCCAAATTGCAGATAGAGCTGAACTTACATTAGAGGTTGCCCTTCACCTAGGTGATGATTCTGTACGTACGATCGCGATGGCATCCACAGATGGTTTACAACGTGGAGCCGAAGTACTTGATACAGGAGCGCCAATCTCTGTACCAGTAGGGGATGTCACTTTAGGTCGTGTATTCAACGTTCTAGGTGAATCAATCGATTTAGACGAGCCTATCGAAGCAGGTATCCGTCGCGATCCAATTCACAGACAAGCACCTACATTTGATCAGCTTTCTACAGAAGTTGAGATTCTTGAAACAGGTATCAAAGTAGTAGACTTACTTGCACCATACATCAAGGGTGGTAAGATCGGTCTATTCGGTGGTGCCGGTGTTGGTAAAACCGTATTAATCCAGGAGCTTATCAACAACATCGCTCAAGAGCACGGCGGTATCTCTGTATTCGCAGGTGTTGGAGAGCGTACTCGTGAAGGAAATGACCTTTACCACGAGATGAGCGATTCTGGCGTTATCAAGAAAACAGCGATGGTATTCGGACAAATGAACGAGCCGCCAGGAGCGCGTATGCGCGTTGCCCTGACAGGTCTGACAATGGCTGAATATTTCCGTGATGAGCAAGGTCAAGACGTACTTCTGTTCATCGACAACATCTTCCGCTTCACGCAAGCAGGTTCAGAGGTTTCTGCCCTACTAGGCCGTATGCCTTCTGCCGTTGGTTACCAACCGACACTTGCGACTGAAATGGGTCAACTGCAAGAGCGTATCACGTCAACAAATGTAGGTTCTGTTACATCGATCCAAGCGATCTATGTACCTGCCGATGACTACACGGATCCAGCTCCTGCAACAACTTTCGCTCACTTGGATGCAACAACGAACCTTGAGCGTAAACTTTCTGAGATGGGTATCTACCCTGCGGTAGATCCACTGGCATCTACTTCACGTGCTCTTTCTCCAGAGATCGTTGGGGAAGAGCACTACAGCATAGCGCGTAATGTTCAACAAACATTACAACGTTATAAAGAACTGCAAGACATCATCGCGATCCTTGGTATGGATGAGCTTTCTGATGACGATAAGCTGACGGTACACCGCGCACGTCGTGTACAATTCTTCTTATCTCAAAACTTCCACGTTGCAGAACAGTTCACTGGACAAAAAGGTTCTTATGTAGAAGTAAAAGATACTGTCAAAGGGTTCAAAGATATTCTTGACGGTAAATACGACCACATTCCAGAAGATGCATTCCGTCTAGTAGGTCCGATCGAGGACGTACTGGCAGCAGCTAAAGAAATGGGCGTAGAGGTATAATTAGGGACCAGGAGGGAAGAAAATGAAGACATTAAAAGTCAATATTGTCACTCCCGATGGCCCAGTGTACGATTCAGAAGTGGAAATGGTGAGCACAAAAGCCCAAAGCGGTGAGCTTGGAATCTTACCTGGACACATTCCGATGGTTGCTCCACTACAAATCGGTGCGGTTCGCCTGAAAAAAGGTGGAAACACTGAGCTTGTAGCTGTCAGTGGCGGATTTGTAGAAGTTCGTCCTGAACAAGTGACAATCTTAGCACAGTCTGCTGAAAAAGCAGAAGCTATCGATGTACAACGCGCGAAAGAAGCAAAAGGCCGTGCAGAAGACCGCATGCAGGCACAGAAGGATGACATTGACTTCCGACGTGCTGAACTCGCTCTTAAGCGTGCTATGAATAGAATCAACGTTTCCGAACGTCACTTCTAATACAGAAAGACCCGGCTTTCAATTATGAAAGCCGGGTCTTTTTTTACGGTAAATGGACTGTCTGTACATGCTGCATATTCAAAAAGATTGAATCGCCTTTTGCCGTGATCATATCGAGGATAGTGTCTTCGACTCTCTCTATTTTACCGATCAGTTCCTCTTCGATGCCAAGATTCAACACGACGAGATGACCGATCATCTTCTCGAGTTGAACCTCGAAGCTTCTCGCCAGTGTGAGGGAGCTTGGGGGGTTGACGGGGAGGTTTTCTTTACTGAGGCGATAAGGGGAGTGGTTCGTGGAATAAGGAACGAGCCATTTCAAGTGCTGCATGGAGATGTACATCGTTTTATAGACCGGTGAATAAAAGGAGAAATAATTATTCATGATCCCGGTGATGTAGCCATGGATCGCCTGATTGCCGACCGTATAGATTTCAAGGAAGACACCCCTGGCGGAGGTGAGGATCTTCCGGAGAGACAGTGTATCATCCTGCTCGAGCTGTGTGCCTGCTACAGGGTCATTGATGCCGAGTTCTTCCTTCGAGACGATGGCCATCCTTTTGATATGGGAAGTGGAGAGGTAGAGATAGTCATTTCCGTCAAAAACGATCATCACTTCATTTCCCACCTCGATCAACAGCCCGTTGATGGCTTTTTTTCCGGTCATTTCAATCATGACCGCTTCGCCGGTGAAACTGGAATAGATTTTCTTCATCGTATACTCCTTTCTTTTCAAGCCTAGGAAAGTCCCGGGCATGACTTGGGTGCTTGTCCAACTGTCATAAGAATATGGGACCATTGCCTGTATGGTGGATCTCAGCATCTTTTTCCTGAAGGATGTACTTCAATAAAGGATGCTGAGATTGTCCCTGCTTACACCATTTCTTAGTAACCGGCTTCTGCCCCTTCAATTTCATCGTAATAACAAGATGACGGTTGTCTTTTCTTAGATTTCTTACCGGAAGATTTCTTAGAGGATTGCTCATCTGATCCTTCATTGGAGTTGGATTCTTCCTGCGCTTCGTCTTTCTTCTCTTCATCTTTTTGATCATGGTCGACGTAGCTGAGGCTTTTTACATGAAACATCGCGATTCGGACGACTTCTTCATTGACGACCAAAGACAGGTAGTCATCAGTGAAATTGTCCAATACACCTTCGATCTTTTCAGGACCTCCCCGGTTGATGGTGACCCATTTATATTGCAGGCTGGCAACCAGACCGGCAAAAGTATCTTCCTTCATGAATTCGTTGTTTTTCCCGACAGCCTTAAACGGCAAGCCAGTCTTGGCATTATGCGTAATACTCTTCACATGGGCCCCGTGGAAATACACGACACCTTCTTTTTCAGTTAATAGTGCAAAATGATCCTCCCCTGCATACAAAACCATCCCGGTGCGGGATTCAGGACCTCCCCGATTCACCCGTACAACCTTCCCCAACAATGCAGTCATTAACTCTTTATTCATTTAAATTCCCTCCTGTAAAATATAAACATTTTCACCTTATATATATGTGACATGCCATGACGCCGCAACGATACAAAGGCCCTTTTTAAAGGACAAGACCCAAAACAAAGCCAAAATGGTGAAAGTGTACATATTTGAGGGACGGACCTTGCTGAATGAAGATAAAACCCATTAATAGAGGTATTTTCTCTTAAAATGAGTGGTTTTTATGGGGACGGACCTCCGATAAACAACCCTACACTCACCCCAGAACCCCAACCGAGGTCCGTCCCCAAAAAAACCTGCCAACCCCAGTGACCCCAACGTCCCAGCCGGTTTAAAAATTTTGTAAAATACATATGTACTTTTTGAATTATGTGGTAAAATAGTCTTTGTGTGCGAATGAGAGGAAAGGGAGTGAGTAGAGTGGTGGAAAGCTTTGGTCAACAGGCCCTGGTCAGCATGCTTGTGCATCTGTTTGTGTTCGGGATCACGTTCTGGTCTTTGCAGGCCATTCAGTTAGACAAGCTCCTGAAAAAGAATCGAGTCGCCCAGGCGAGACTATTGTACATCCTGTTAACGGTTGCGATCGGATCAGCCGTCAGCCGGTTTTTACTGGATTATTACCTTTGGTCTCAAAATTTACCCGTTTTCTTCGAATAGATAGAGTTTCTGACAAAAAATAGGTCTTCCTGCATGTTTTCAACAAGACATGTTTTAAGTAAGATTAATTCTGTGTTAAGTACCTTTGTGAAAAAGTTTCAATGTGAAACCGCTTTACATGACAGCCTGTCCACATTCATGATTTGTAAAAAGATGACGACAATTTTCAAGTATGTTCTTCCCTGAATCGGAAAGACTTTTAGGTAAGGGGAGGAATGAAGATGGGTCGGTATTTTTACATTATTTTAATGTTTTTTGTTGGATTAGGTTTTCTTCCCGTTATTAATGGGAACAACACTATCGAAGCCAATCATTTATTAGACATTGAAAAGCTCGATCAAGCCATTGTTCATTCTCAAGGTCGGATAACTGAATGGTCTCTATATGCAAGAGAAAACAAAAAAAGTTTCACGAATAAAGGATTTGCCAAATACAGTACTACTATGCAAGAAAAATTTTCTGATTTTCAGTGGGTGACTGAAAAGTCTGCTGACACGGTAATGGTTGTGGGACAGCGCCAGACGTCTCACGGGGAAGAAACCATTAAACTCCAGCACACCCCCACAAGCGAAAGTTCGGTTTCGTACATTATGTATGAATTGCGGGGAAATCAGGAAGCGTTGGATCATCAGACGAAGCAGTATATCAAGTCTGAATTCATCCCAAATATGGAAATCATTTTCACTAATAAACCTATGATTTTCTCTTGTATAAAAGGCGAATTCAATGATAAGCTTGAGGAAGTTTTGTCGAATCAGGCTGTCGAACTAATGTCGAATTTAGACGCAAAAGAATTGGAATCACTTGAAGAAGAAGACTTTTATTCCATTTCAGCTTACTCGGAACAAATGTCACGGACAATACCAACAAAAAATGATGATATGAATATACAACTAGGTCTAAGGAAAAGCGGAATGGGCGCTAAGACAACCTTTGTCATTGGAACACCCATCCTAATTATTGAATATTAATATAGAGAAATTGGACGCGGAGGGGAATACTCTTGGATAAAATTATCGTCCGCGGCGGTCAGCGTTTAAGCGGTACAGTGCAAGTTGAAGGAGCAAAGAATGCCGTTTTACCAGTCATCGCTGCTACATTATTAGCAAGTGAAGGAAAAAGTGTAATTAAAAATGTACCACCACTCTCCGATGTATATACGATTAATGAAGTATTACGTCATTTAAATACAGATGTAGCGTTTGACAATGGTGAAGTCATCGTGAATGCATCAAGAGAGTTGTTTGTAGAAGCACCGTTCGAATATGTACGTAAAATGCGTGCATCTGTCCTGGTGATGGGATCATTACTTGGCCGTACAGGTAAAGCACGTGTTGCGCTTCCTGGCGGATGTGCGATTGGATCAAGACCGATCGACCAACACTTAAAAGGCTTCGAAGCAATGGGAGCAAAAGTGAAGGTTGGAAATGGTTTCATTGAAGCTGAAGTTGATGGAAGACTGAAAGGTGCCAAAGTGTATCTGGACTTCCCAAGCGTCGGGGCGACAGAAAACATCATGATGGCAGCCGTTCTTGCAGAAGGAACGACCATTCTTGAGAACGTTGCGAAAGAGCCTGAAATCGTCGACTTAGCGAACTTCCTGAACAAAATGGGAGGAAACGTTGTAGGTGCAGGTACTGGAACGATCCGTATCGAAGGTGTCGACCGTCTATACGGCTGCGAGCACAGCATCATCCCTGACCGTGTTGAAGCAGGTACATTCATGGTGGCTGCAGCGATCACAAAAGGTGATGTTCTTGTTAAAGGTGCAATCCCTGAACACCTGTCTTCTTTAGTTGCAAAAATGGAAGAGATGGGTGTAACGATCATCGATGAGAAAGAAGGACTTCGCGTCATCGGACCGGAGAAACTTAAATCAGTCGATATCAAAACAATGCCACACCCTGGTTTCCCGACAGATATGCAATCCCAAATGATGGCTTTACTTCTTGCTGCAGAAGGCACAAGTGTCATCACTGAAACAGTATTCGAAAACCGTTTCATGCATGTGGAAGAATTCCGTCGTATGGGTGCAGACATCAAGATCGAAGGGCGCTCTGTGATTATGAACGGACCAACGTCCCTTCAAGGGGCTGAAGTCGCTGCAACGGATTTACGTGCAGCAGCAGCACTTTCCATCGCTGGTCTTGTAGCAGACGGCTACACGCGCGTTACTGAACTGAAGCACTTAGATCGTGGATATGTCAACTTCCATCAGAAGCTTGCTGGCCTTGGTGCCGATATCGAGCGTGTGAAAGAAGTGGAAGAAACACCTGTTTCTGAACAAAACATGATCAAGGATGCCTAAATAATAGGAAAAGGTGAGCTTCTTGTGATGAGGAGCTTGCCTTTTTTTGTTTGTTTGGCAAAAAAGTGGTTCGTCCGGCCGATAAATTAAGAAAATGGCTGGATTTGGAGCAATCGACACCTGTCTCCTAGTGAGAATCAAGTCTCATCAAAGATATATTTTCAAAAACCTCACACTTATTTTCAAAAAAACAATTTTATTTTTAAAACCCAGACATTTATTTTCAATTTCAGGATTTTATTTTCAAAACCACTCCCCAATAGCCTGCACGCCGTCAGAATTCTCTCCGATTTCCCACTCATAAATACTTGTCCACTACCATACATATGTAAGAGAGTGGAGAAGTGTTCCAGGACATTCTCCTATTTAATCTTTCATTGGAGGCCGCAAACATGAAGCATTTGAAACCAGTACTGATCGTCTTCACAATCTTTATGACCATCATTTTTATTGTACCTACTCTGCTGGTGCTCCCGTTTTCGTCAGATAAGGACACGGCAAATCTGGACGAAAAGCTGAAGAAATCACCATCCATTGAAGAACTGGCAAACTCGGTGGAGGTGGCGGTCTACCGCTCTAACCAGGATTTGATCGAAAAACTCCCCCTCGAGCAGTATGTCGTGGGAGTCGTGGCTGGTGAAATGCCGGCAGACTTTGAAAAAGAAGCATTGAAAGCACAAGCATTGGCGGCAAGGACGTATATTGTGAATCAGCTTCTCTCTGATGATGACTCTGTTCCAAAGGGGGCTGATGTAACGGATACCATTTCTCATCAGGTGTATAAAAATCAAAACGAACTGGTCGCCCTATGGGGTGCTGACTATGATTGGAAAATCAAGAAAATCTCAGAAGCGGTGCTTGAAACAAAAGGAAAAGTACTCACATATGACAATAAGCCGATTACCGCTGCTTTCTTCTCTACAAGCAACGGGTATACGGAAAACTCAGAGGCGTATTGGACAGATGATATTCCGTATTTACGCAGTGTCGAGAGCCCTTGGGACGCAGACTCTCCTAAATTTGAGGATCAGAAGGTTATTCCCATAAAAGAATTTGAACAAAAACTTGGCGTCACTTTGCCGAAAGATGGTTCCGTTGGGGCGATCACCTCAAGGACAGAAGGCAAGAGAGTGGGGAGTGTAGAAATAAACGGTAAGGGATTCTCCGGTCGTGAGATAAGGGAAAAATTAGACCTTCGATCATCAGACTTCACTTGGTATAAGAAGGACGATCATATTGTCATTTCTACAAAAGGATCTGGTCACGGGGTAGGAATGAGTCAATACGGGGCCAACGGCATGGCGAAGGATGGTAAGGACTATCAGGAAATCGTCACCCACTACTATAAAGATGTCAAAATTACCGAGTCATCCAAGCTCCTTCAAAAAGTGACGGCACAAAGATAAAAAACAAAAGGATTGAGTCCCCATGGTGGTGTGGCTCAATCCTTTTTCATATACGCTTCGAATGCCTTCATCTTTTTAGTCAAGCGATGCCCGGGCTTTTTAAAATAGGTGTGGTTGACGATCCAGAACAGAACCGTGACACCAATCAGATCCTTGGCAGCGTCGATCAAGGTCGATGACCGGTACGGGACGAAGGATTGGTGGATTTCGTCGATGAAACCGTAGAAGATGGCAATCAGTGCCACAATGAAGTTCACATTGTACTGAAGTCTTCCGTGTGCCATCAGCGCGATCACAAATAATCCATACAATATCCCGAATTCCACGAGATGGAGTGATTCCTTCACAAAGCGATCGACCTGGTTGTCAGGCAAACGGAGAATCGCATCGTCCGGATTCCCGGACATCACCCAGATCATGACCATATAGATAAAAGGCGCGGCTGTCAGTACAGCCTTCAGGAGCTTTTTCATATACTACCCGTCCTTTCTATTTTTATCATTGTAACATGGGTCGTGAAGGGTGAAACGTAGAAATATGGCTAATTGCTGAAAGATGTTTTAAGAAAGTTTAAGCATTCATACATAATCCTCTTCATTTTGTCGAAAGATAAGTATTTAAAAATTTTTTTCGAATGTGTATATATTTTCAGAATTCTGTTCAGAATGATTGCAGAGGTGATGAAAATGAGAGAGGAAGAAAAGAAACAACCTTCTCAAAACTTTTTGAAAAGACGTTGGGCATACCCAGCAATCTATTTAGCAAGTGCAGCAGTCATTATCACGGGGATCCTGTGGTACCAGGCAGGAAATGATGTAAACGAGAAAGCCAAGGATTACAGCTATGATGGAGTTCCTACTGATAATGAGTTCAACCAGCCTGCAGAAGAAGTCAATCGGTCATTGGAAAACTTTGTAATGCCTGTTTCAAGTCCAGAAGACACAGTCATCGAAAAACAATTCTACGATACTGAAGCTTCAGCGGAAGAACAGGAAGCAGCCCTTGTCGTGTATGGAAATATGTATTACCCGAACCAGGGGGTCGATATCTCGAAAGATGGGAAAGAATTCGATGTATTGGCAGCCATGAGCGGGACAGTCACAAAGGTCCAGGAAGATTCACTGCTTGGCAACACAATTGAAATCGAGCACAGCAAAGGTATCGTGACACGTTATCAATCTGTGAAAGACTTTGAAGTTGCAGTAGGAGATGTCGTCGAACAGGGACAAGCCATTGCGAAAGCAGGAAAGAGCCTATTCAATGAAGAAGCAGGCGTCCACGTACACTTTGAAATCCGTAAAGCCGATGTTGCCGTGAATCCACTGGAATACTTCAATAAGTCTCTTGCCACATTGCAGGAAGCCCAGCTTGAAGACAAAAAAGTGTCAGGTGAACAACCGGATGCTGAAGCATCAGAAGAGAATGCTGCAGAAGATCAAGCGAGTGAAGACAACGCATCAGAAGAAAAAGACACAGCTGATCAGGCTAAGCCTAAGCAGGAAAGCAGCACTGACGTAAAAGACGAAGAGTAAGCCAATATAAATGAAGACTGACTGCGGTCAGTCTTTTTTTTGTGGAAAATTTCCTTGGAAATTCGACAGGGGTGAAAGTTTACTGGAAAAGCATTACCATCCGATTAAATGTGAATTATATGAAGGAAATCATTCATTTCCTTATTTTAGTAAAATGTTTCCGGCATTAGGACGTATATTTGTCGTTTTTTCTTTATTGACCAAGCTTTTTCCAGTAAAGATAATGAGTTCATGGATGAAATTTCAGAAAATTAAGTTATTATTCAGGAGGTGAACCATTGATTTACTTTATGGCGTTTGTCATCATCACTGTTGGATGCATCACGCTTGCCCTGAGAAAGAAGCGGGCAATCTTTTTGACCATTCCATTCATGTCTTTATTCCTTTATTTCATTGTGCAGATCGCACTTGTCCCCGTGCCGTTTTTTGAAACCGTGAAGTTCATTTTCAGTTTAAAATAAAGAGCTTGAAAAGGGGTTACATATATGAAAAAGATTGATAGAGCAAAAGCGGATCAATATTTTAAAGAGAAGAACCGCTATATGGCCATTTATCTCGCCATCTGGTTTCTCTCTTCCTTTGGCGTCGTCATGTTTGCAGAAAAATTTGCTACATTCACCTTTAACGGATTCCCATTCCATTACTTTATGGGCGCTCAAGGGTCGATTGTCATCTTCATTCTATTATTATACGTCAATGCCAAAGTGAGCGACGGGATCGATCGCAAATATGGCATTGAAGAAAGTAAAAACGAGCAGATCAGCTATGGGAAGACGCTGGATCATTGAGGTTCTTGATAAATAGAGAGAAAAACAGGGGGAAGAGATAAATGGATACTCAGTTTTTAGTATCAACGTCGATTATTTTATTAACCTTTGCACTGTACATCGGGATCGCGGTCTATAACAAAGCGAAGGAGACATCGGACTTTTACGTCGCAGGCCGTGGCGTTCCGCCGATCTTCAACGGAATGGCGATCGGTGCCGACTGGATGAGTGCGGCTTCATTCATCGGGCTTGCCGGTACCGTCATGATCCTAGGTTATGACGGACTCGCCTATATTATGGGCTGGACCGGTGGCTATTTGCTCCTTACCTTCCTGCTTGCGCCACAGCTGCGGAAATATGGCCGTTATACGGTACCTGAATTCATCGGGGACAGATATAACAGTCATACAGCACGGGTGATCGCAGCGCTTTGTACGATCATCATCAGTTTTACCTATTCCATCGGACAGCTGTCCGGTTCAGGGGTCGTGATCGGCCGTCTTTTCGAAATCGACGCCAAAGTTGGGACGATGATCGGCGTCGTACTCATTGCCTTTTACGCAGCGTTCGGTGGAATGAAAGGGATCACGTGGACGCAGGTGGCCCAATATATCGTATTGATCATTGCTTATTTAATCCCCGTCATCTTCATGTCCCTGCAAATCACCGGTAACCCGGCCCCGTGGCTGTCATACGGTGAGCTTGTCGGGAAGATCGGGGAACTTGACCGGGAGCTTGGGGTGTCGGAATACTTCGCTCCCTTCACAAACGGGACGAAGTGGCAGTTTATCGCCCTCATGTTCACCCTGATGGCAGGGACCGCAGGGCTTCCACATGTTATCGTCCGTTTCTATACGGTGTCGACAATGAAAGCAGCCCGCTGGTCAGGCGCCTGGGCACTTCTTTTCATCGGACTTCTATACCTGTCAGCACCGGCGTACGCAGCATTCTCAAGGTTCATTCTGATGACGAAAGTGGCCGGAAGTAAGATCAGCGAGCTTCCATCCTGGACAACCTCCTGGGTGGATACGGGAAAATTGCAGGTGGCCGACGGGAACGGCGACGGCATCCTGCAATGGAAGGAAATCATCATCTCAAATGACATCGTCGTCATGGCCACACCTGAGATTGCGAACCTCGGTGTGTTCGTCATCGGTCTTGTGGCAGCAGGTGCGATGGCTGCGGCTTTATCAACAGCCGGCGGATTGATGATCGCGATTTCTTCTTCCTTTGCCCATGATATTTATTACAGAGTGTTCAAGCCGGAGGCAACAGAGCGGAACCGGCTGGCGGTTGCCCGTTTGTCCATCATCGTCGCGACCGTGCTTGCAGGGATCGTTGCCCTCAATCCTCCAGGCGTCATCACCCAGATTGTTGCGTGGGCCTTTGCGCTTGCGTCTGGAACGTTCTTCCCGGCACTCCTCCTCGGGGTGTGGTGGAAGCGCTCCAACGCCCAGGGGGTCATCGCAGGGATGCTCGTGGGGCTCGGAGTCACCCTCTCCTACATCTTCCTGGCAAGGTCTGGTGTGACCTTGTTCGGGATCATCGATACTGGCGCCGGCGTCTTCGGGGCAACGGCAGCGGCCATCGCCAATATCGTCGTGTCCCTCATGACGAAAGCACCTTCCCAGAAGATACAGGAAGAAGTGCTTGATCTGCGCTATCCAGAACAAATGACCTTTAAAAACGGTGAAGTATGGGTCGATGACGACGTCGACTTTAAAGCATAGGGGGAAAAGCCACGCTTCGGATCGAAGTGTGGCTTTTCTTATGTACAGGTAAAGGAAAACATACATTTTTCAAGCAGACTCGACTCATTTCTCAGGAAATAGTGAGGAAACGGCGAGAAGTGGGGAGTGGGTGTCGAATAGTCTTTTGCTTTAGGGTCGGGGGAAGGTCCGTCCCTCGTCTTTATTTTCAGAAAATTAACGCGAAACCTTGTCCTTATTGTGTTTTTTGTGCATATATGTGGGCACAAGCTAATAAAATGATACAAACCTATCAAAAAAGAGAGTGTTTGAGGTGAGGAATCGTCACTATACCATTGGTCGAGAGCTGAATATTTGATTATATGCGCTAATATCGGGAAGCTTGAAGCTTTCTGTCCCTTGCACGTGTGCAGGAGGTTTATACTATTTCATTGATGCGAAAGCGAGTCTCATTTCACACTTCTCACATCCAATTTAGGGAGGTCGAGTGGTGTGCACGATTACATCAAAGAGAGAACAATCAAGATTGGAAAGTATATCGTGGAGACGAAAAAAACCGTTCGTGTGATCGCGAAGGAGTTTGGCGTGTCCAAAAGTACTGTCCATAAAGACTTAACAGAACGACTGCCAGAAATTAATCCAGATCTCGCAAATGAAGTCAAAACGATACTTGATTACCATAAATCAATCCGGCATCTACGAGGTGGCGAAGCCACAAAGCAAAAGTACAAAAAAGAAGAGCTCCACAGTTAGCCGAAATACGCCAAGCCCCAGAAAGATGGGTGACGCTTGGTGTGTTTTTTGTTTTGTGGTTTTGCCTGTTGAATTTTGGGGTTGTGTTGCCTGACAAATAAAGGGGAGTGTTTGTCAGTTGAATTAGCGCTGAATTTTAACTGACAACATAACGGTAAAATTCAACAGACAAAAAATTGATTGATTTCAACAGGTAAACCCGATCTTAACCCCAGTCCACCACCCCCTACATATTCCCAAAAATATAACAAAATTGATACATTTTTTTGACAAATACCATCTCGCTTCGACAAATTTATGGTAAAATAATTAATTAGGTGAAAGTTTTGGCTTAACGTTTTAACGTAATGACAAACAAGTGAAACTATAGATGAAAATGTAATGATGACTTTGTATAAGAAGAAGGGAGAAACACAAGATGTTCGCGAAAGATATTGGGATTGACCTTGGTACGGCTAATGTTTTAATTCATGTTAAAGGAAAAGGGATTGTCTTGAATGAGCCATCGGTTGTGGCGCTTGACAAGAACACCGGCAAGGTATTGGCGGTTGGGGAGGAAGCCCGCCGCATGGTCGGACGTACTCCTGGAAATATTGTGGCTACACGCCCATTAAAAGATGGAGTAATTGCAGATTTCGATGTGACAGAGGCGATGTTGAAGCATTTCATTAATAAATTGAATGTAAAAGGCTTCCTTTCTAAGCCAAGAATCCTGATCTGCTGCCCGACGAATATTACAAGTGTAGAGCAAAAGGCAATCAGGGAAGCAGCTGAAAAGAGCGGCGGTAAGAAGATTTACCTGGAAGAAGAGCCTAAAGTGGCGGCAATCGGTGCCGGCATGGACATCTTCAACCCGACTGGAAACATGGTCGTGGACATCGGTGGCGGAACGACGGACGTAGCGGTTCTGTCCATGGGTGACATCGTGACGAGTCAATCGATCAAGATGGCCGGCGATAAGTTTGATCACGAAATCCTGAATTATATTAAAAAAGAGTACAAGCTTCTGATCGGTGAGCGTACAGCCGAGGATATCAAGGTGAATATCGGAACTGTGTTCTCTGAGACGCTTGAAGAGGACCGGAAAGAAATGAGCATCCGTGGACGTGACATGGTGTCAGGTCTTCCACGCACCATCACAGTGACGTCGAAAGAAATCGAAGGGGCCCTTCGTGAATCAGTTGGCGTAATCGTTCAGGCTGCGAAGAACGTACTTGAAAAGACGCCGCCGGAATTATCAGCTGATATCATCGACCGCGGAGTGATTTTAACAGGCGGTGGAGCCCTTCTGCACGGAATGGACACACTACTAGCAGAAGAGCTGAAAGTACCGGTACTGATTGCAGAAAACCCAATGGATTGCGTAGCGATCGGTACAGGGTTGATGCTTGAGAACATCGACAAAATTTCAAGAAGAAGAATCGGATAAGCATCCCGTCACTCTTTCCATGTGAAAACAGCAAGAAAATGATGAGGTGAAAGAAATGTTTCGCGGATTTTATTCAGTAGCATCAGGCATGCTTTCTCAACAGAGAAAGACCGAAATGTTAACGAACAATATGTCCAATGCCAATACTCCAGGGTATAAGGCGGATCAGGCGTCCATGAGGGCGTTCCCTGAGATGCTTCTTGACCGAATGGACCAGACATCCCTCCCGACAGAAAAGACGCTCAACCTTCCTTTTAACAACAAGGTGGGCGCACTTAATACTGGGGTCTATATGCAGGAGACGATCCCTTCTTTCATGCAGGGAGACTTACAGGAAACGGGGAGAACCCTTGATCTTGCCCTGATAGATCTGTCTATGCCGACCAATGAAGAAACAGGGACGAGCGGATCTGTTTTCCTGACCGTAGAAGGTGGGGACGGACTTAAACGGTATACCCGGAACGGCAATCTGACTGTGAACGGCAACGGATTTCTGACGACGAACAGCGGTTACTATGTTTTGGATGAGAATGGTGAAAGGATCCAGCTGGACAGTGATTCCTTCACTGTTGGGGAAAAGGGTCAGATCACGGTCGGAGAGAACGTCGTGGCGACATTGGGTATCGGGTTTTCGGACAACCCTCATCGCCTTGTTAAGCAGGGGGACGGACTATTTGTCACGGAAGGGAATGTTCCTCTTCCAAATGCGAATGAAGAAGGCGATGTCTCGTTTGCCACGAGACAGGGATTCCTGGAACGGTCCAACGTTGATGCTTCCCGGACGATGACTGACATGCTTTCTGCTTACAGGGCGTTTGAAGCGAATCAAAAGGTCCTGCAGGCGTATGACCGCAGTATGGAAAAAGCGGCCAACGAAATCGGCAGGGTCAACTGATAGTAAAGATTGTAAATGAATTTCGCCACTGAATACCTTATAATAGGGGAGAACATGTCATGAATCGAACGATGATTACAGCAACCAACACACTAAGCCAATTACAAAAACAGATGGACATGATCGGTCACAACCTGTCGAACGCTGATACAAATGGCTACAAGCGACGGGATGCAACATTCACTGATCTCCTCGTGCAGCAGGTGAAAAACCAGCGTGTGGACAAGTTTGAAGCAGGCAGGCTCACTCCCCTTGGCGTAAGGGAAGGAAATGGTGCCAAGCTTTCTCAATCTCAACTGATTTTGAATCAGGGCTCGCTGAAAGCAACCGGACGCCAGCTTGATTTTGCCATCACGAATGACAGGCAGTTCTTTAAAGTGCTTGCTCAGGATGATAAAACGAGTGCTGTTCGCTTTACACGTGACGGAGCATTCTATGCCAATCCAACCGGGAATGGTGAAGCGATGCTCCTCAACGCAAGCGGCTTGCCGATCCTGGATGAAAATGATAACTTCATCACTTTCCCTGAAGACTCATCTTCATTCTCATTAGGAGAAGGTGGTGTGCTGACGGTAACGGGATCAGGTGGAGGAGAGCAACAATTCAATCTGGGCATCATCACTGTTGAAAAACCACAATTCCTTGAGCAGTTCGGAGGTAATCTGTTAGGGTTTGCAGACAACCTGGATGCACTCGGCGTAACGGAGGATGAAGTGGTGACCAACGTCATCGGGGGAGCCCGGTCTGACATTTCAATGGTGCAGAGCTCACTTGAAGGCTCGAATGTAGATATTAGCAAAGAAATGACCGACATGCTGAACGTGCAACGATCATATCAATTTCAAGCCCGCTCGATCACACTTGCTGATCAAATGATGGGGCTTGTAAACGGGATACGCTAAAAGGAGTTAAACGCTATGAGTGAAAAAGAGCTGCTACAAGAAGGAAAAGCGACAAGAGAATCAGTGAAAGCAGAAAAAAAGGCGAAGCAGAATAACGAGTCCAAACCATCTCGCTGGGTGCGTGTCCGCATGCTTCCGATCTGGCTCCGGATCCTTCTGTTCATCCTTCTTCTTGCAGGAAGCCTCGCACTGGGTGCCGTCACAGGCTTCGCAGTCATCGGCAACGGCCAGGCAGCCGACGTCTTCAAAGCAGAAACCTGGCAGCACATCTTTGACATCGTAACTAAGAAATAAATTGTATTGAGAGGGACGGACCTCCAAATATTCAGCTTTTTTCGCTGGGATTCCTGGTAGTATGGGGTTTCTGGTGGGAGGGGGATGGATTTGGAGGTCCGTCCTTCTTTTTGTTGTGGCGGAGTTGTGGCGGAGAGTTTGGGGACGGACCTGGGATTTACTGCTGTTGAGTAGGAGAGAAGCTTGATAAACAAGGGTTTTTTATGAATAAGGGTGCGGTTTTCGAGGTCCGTCCCCAAAGAACCCCACCAGGTCTTTCTCCGGTTGCTATTCCAACGTCTGTTTTTGTACAATAAGGTGTACATACATATTGGTAGGAGGAATTTTGATGCTTGATATTAATGAGATTAAAGAGATCATTCCCCATCGTTATCCGTTTTTGTTGGTGGACCGGATTTTAGAGGTGGAGGAAGGCAAGAAGGCAGTTGGGATCAAGAATGTGACTGCGAATGAGGAGTTCTTTAATGGTCACTTCCCTGATTACCCGGTGATGCCTGGCGTACTGATCGTGGAAGCGCTGGCGCAGGTTGGGGCTGTTGCGATGCTGAAGGTGGAAGACAATCGTGGACGTCTGGCATTCTTTACAGGCATCGATAAATGCCGATTCAAGCGTCAGGTGAAGCCTGGGGATCAGCTGAGGCTTGAGGTGGAAATGATCCGCTTTAAAGGGCCGATCGGTAAAGGAAAAGGTGTCGCGACAGTTGACGGCGAAGTCGCTTGCGAGCTTGAAATGATGTTTGCCCTTGGAGATAAACAGTAGACCGTATAACGGGATTGGCGTGTTTCAATACATGCCAATCCTTTTTTTTATACCTCCCCTCAAGTGAAACCAATTCTTTCCCTGTGAAAATTCTTCCTCACCGTGCAACTAAAATCATTTTATGGGAAAGCTAACAAAAGACCAACGCAACGGTCTTATTCCACTTGAGAAAGGAGTCACCATCATGAGCAAAAAATTATTATCGATTCTCGGCGGATCAGTGTTTGCCGCAATGCTTTTAGTAGGATGTAATGCCGACCAGGAGCCTCCTCCGGAAGATGAAGCACCAATGGAAGAGGATGGGGACATGAACGAAGAGAATTATCCAGAGTCTGAGGACAAAAACGTGGAAGGCGATAAAGATGCCACGAAGGATAATAATACGCCTGAAGAAGATATCATAGAAGATGATATTGATGTGCAGGATGAGGATCATAAAGACGAATAGTAAATGAAGGGGGTGACTTAAGGTCGCCTCTTTTTTTAATGAATTTTCAGAAAACTATTCCAAATTTATATTACATAGGGTAAAGTTAAAGTAAGAGTTCGCAATAATGAACAATCCCGTTACATACAAGAAAACCATCTCAGATAAATTGATCATTCCATATATCAAAAATGAGGTGAGGAAATGTATAAAAAAATATGTACCCGTTGTTCCAGATCTTCCTTCAGCAGCTCTGAATCAGGGGAATGGGTATGCCCTTCCTGCGGAAATCAACTAACGGCTTCTCCATTGTATCGCTCGACCTTAAAACCTCAAAATCTGTATCCTCTCAGAAAAAAGCTGGAAGCCTACCAAAAGCAGCAGAAAAGATATCTATAATCTTCGACAAGTTCTTCAATTGTTTTCGTGAATTTCTATTCATAAAAGTGGATGATTTCAGATTTTTGTCAATTAATGTAATAAAACACATCAAATTGATGAAGGATATTTCTTAAAATCTATCAGTGAGAATGGTATTATGGTGGTAAGAAATAGGGTAATGATCAAGTATCAGCTAAAGGCAAACCCATTGAAAGGTGGGGACGCAAAATCACAGGTCTACCGTATTAATAGTAATTAACCAGAGTCTCGCCACATTCACCCATGACCAGGAATATTAATACTATGACGGCTGGGTTGCCTGGAATACATTGATTGTATTTTAGGAGGTAATCACATTGGTGAATAGAGATGTGGATCTTGAATGGGTGGAGTTGATTAAAGAAGCGATAGAGGCGGGCATCAGTAAAGAGCAAATCAGGGAATATTTGCAAAATCATCCCTGTGATTCCGGCATCGAGCATAAAGTGTTATAAGATAAAGAAAGACTTGCGACGATTCGCAAGTCTTTCTTTATTTCACTTATTGGCTTCGATGAATTCACGGAACTGCTGCTTTGTGATACCAGAGTCCATGGCTTCCTCAGCAATTTTTAACCAGTCTCCATCTATGTTTTGATTTTCCGGTTCATCATATAATAGGGCGTCTACGCCAATCCCGAGAGCCGCGGATACTTTCTCTAAAAACTGAATCGACGGGTTTTTTTGGAGATTCCGTTCAATAGAGCTGATATATGATTTGGCAATGCCTGCTTTTTCAGAAAGCTCATTCATAGACATTTTCTTTTGGTTACGATACTTCTTTACTCTCTCTCCAATCAAATGAGCACACCTGCCTCAAAGGTTCTTTATAGAGGTTATTTCCCTGATAAATGAAGAAAATAACCTGATTATCCTCATTATATCAAACCCCATTCATCTGCTCTAGAAGAATTTTACATACTATAACCTAGGTTTTGCCGATGCGGGAATCCTTGGTTTGGAGATCATTTTCTCCCGGAACTCGCGAATCAATTCGTCCCCTGCATACCCCTTTTGTACAAGGTCGTCGAGAAGGATTTCGGCATATTCGTTCCGCTGTTTCTTCAATTTTCCTTCAAACATGATGCTGATATGGTCATCCATTTCCTTGATGCAACGGATCGACGTCATGAAAGCGGCAGGATCATTGGCTTTATGGGAGATGACGACTTGGATTTCCAAGTCCTCTTTACTTTGCTCTGCCTTTTGAAAGAACCGGATGTGTTCATTTGATAAATATGTTTCGACAAGCCACGTACCCTGTCGATCTTCCTTGTTGATGATCAGACCGTCCACAATGTCAAAGTCATGAAGTTCATCATTTTCCACGACCTGCAGTGAAATCACTTTAAAGGTTTTCATGAACGAACAACTCCCATTTAAAGGTTTTTATCAAATTATATCACAGCCATAAATGTTTCCCTAACACATTGAGCGATGAAAAAAAATCGTCGAAACATGCAATTTTGTGTTTTGAGGCCAATTTTTGATGAAAAGTGGTGAAATTCACCTAGGCGAATTTGGCAAATTCAACGCATTTTTGCCTCGAATTTCGGAAATTCATGATTTTACAATAAATGGGGGTGAGAGGTATGATGAGAGCAACTTTAGAGAAAGGAGGGAACACAACACATTGATCAATCAAGTGACCCTGGTGGGGAGGCTGACCAAAGACCCGGAAGCAAGAAAAACGACGGAAGGAAAATCTGTACTCAGTGTAACGGTCGCCGTTAACAGGCCTTACAAGAATCAAAAAGGCCAGGTGGATACGGACTTTGTCCTCTGTACGATTTGGGACCGTGCCGCTGAAAATACGGAAAGGTACTGCCGGAAAGGTTCCATCGTCGGTGTAACCGGGCGCATCCAAACCCGTTATTATGACAATGACCAAGGAAAGCGAACGTATATAACCGAAGTCATCGCTGAAAATGTCCGGTTCCTCGACAACAAGCCTGCATCAACCTCAGCACCGGAAACGACGAAGAAAGAGCCGATCGAATTACCGTTCTAATATTGTTTCATAAAGGAGAGAGACCCGTGGCGAAACTGCAAGACCTTGAAGAACGAATTGACCGGATGGAGAGATTGACAGAAGATCTCATCAAAAAAGTCGCTAGATTGAACGTCGAAAATTTCTACTTATCCCAGCGCGTGACTGCCCTTGAACAAGGCTACGAGTACCGGAATCCGGTGCTGAAAACCTCATCCTGAAAAAGCCCCACCTAGAATTTCCAGACGCATCATCCAACCTATAAGTTCTGTCTCAAATTCCAATGGTTCACCGTATGTTTCCTCTGTATTTCCTCATTAGAAATAAATGTGTGATGTAAGCAAAGTGAGTCGTTCCCCTGCATGTCTTCATGATTGAGCCGGTTTCCTGAGGGAGGCTGGTGTTTTTTTATGACGAGAAAAAGCCCCTTCCCGCTAAGGAAAGAGGCTTTATCATCTATTCCAACACCAATAACGACTCCAGATCCTGATCCGACAATTCGGTCACCCACTGATCGCTGCGGATGATTTCGTCGTTCAGTGCCTGCTTTTTCGTCAGCATGGCATCGATTTTTTCTTCCAGTGTTCCTGAGGAAACGAGCTTGTGGACATGGACAAAGCGTTTTTGTCCGATCCGGTAGGCACGGTCTGTTGCCTGATTTTCAACGGCCGGGTTCCACCAGCGGTCGTAGTGGACGACGTGGTTGGCAGCGGTCAGGTTCAATCCGGTGCCGCCTGCTTTCAGTGACAGGAGGAATACAGGGAACTCGCCTTTTTGGAATTTATCCACGAGTTCATCCCGTTTACCTTTTGCCATGCTTCCGTTCAGGAATGGTACCTTGATATCGAATTCTTTTTTCATCACGTCCTGGATCATTTCTCCCATCGAGATATACTGGGTGAAAATGAGGCACGCTTCCCCGGATTCCAAGGCGGTCTCGACGATGTCCTTGAGCTTCTGCATTTTTTCAGAGCGGGACAGAATCGACTTTGGATCCGGTTCTTTTAAGTAAAGAGCCGGGTGGTTGCAGAGCTGCTTGAGCTGATTCAGCATCTGCAGGATGAGGCCTTTCCGTTCGAACCCGCTCACCGTCTCGATTTGTGCGAGCGTGTCTTTCACGAGCTGTTCATACAGGGCAGCCTGCTCGGCAGTCAGATGGCAATATTCCTTCTGCTCGAGTTTTTCAGGGAGGTTCAGTTCGACTTCCGGATCTTTCTTTGTCCGGCGCAGCAGGAACGGTTTGATTTTCGCCTGCAGCTCTTTCACTTTTTCCTCCGATTCATCCTTCTCGATCGGTGCAATATAGTTTTTCTGATATTGGGTAAATCCGCCAAGATAGCCGTGATTCAGGAAGTCAAAGATCGACCACAGCTCTGACAGCCTGTTTTCCATCGGGGTTCCGGTCAAGGCAATATGATGCTTTCCAGTCAGCTTGCGGATCGCCCGTGACTGCTTCGTGTTGGCATTCTTGATGTTTTGCGCCTCATCTAGTGAGATCGAGGTCCACTCGACTTCTGACAGTTCGTCATAATCGATATGGGACAATCCGTAAGAAGTGAGGATCACATCGACGCCTTTGATCACGCCGGCAAAATCCGCACCCTTCGCCCGGGTCGGCCCGTAATGAAGATGAACCTTCAAGTTCGGTGCGAATTTTTCCAATTCACGCTGCCAGTTTCCGAGAACGGATGTCGGGGCAACGATCAACGATGGTGCCTCCGGTTTCTCGGTTTCCTTCACATGCTGTAAATACGTGATAAGCTGCACCGTTTTCCCGAGTCCCATGTCATCCGCCAGGCAGGCGCCAAAATTGAACTTACGTAAAAAGAGCATCCAGCTCATGCCAAGCTGCTGATACGGTCTGAGCTCACCTTGAAAATCAGCGGGTGTGTCCGTCAACGGGATCGATGAAACATTCGTCAGCTGGTGAATCATCTTTTTCATGGAACGGTTCAGTTCCAGCTGGATTTTGGCATATTTGAAAGGGTCATGCCCTTCGTCATCTTCTTCTACGTTAGATTCGTCGGAATCCCGTGGGACAAGCTCCTGCTCGAGCATATCCTGGATCGAAATGCCTTCCTGCTTCGCTTTGGTCATCATCTGCTGGATCCGGCGAATCATGGCCGGGTCGAGCTTCATCCACTGTCCGCGGATCTTCACCAGACGGCGCTGGTCGTTGACGAGCTGATTGAAATCATCCTCGTTCAGGTCGACGCCGTTCATGGAAAGGCGCCAGTCAAAATCAAGCATGGCGTTCAAGCCCACAAAAGAGGGCCGGTAGCTCGTATCGGTATTCTTCAGCTTCGCCTTCACGAGCACCTGGGCATCCTTCATCGCTTCCCACCAGGACGGCAGCAGGATCTCGATATCCAGGTCGATCAGCTTTTCACTGAGGACCGACAAGAAATCCCAAGCATCGTGTTCACCGAGGGACGTCCGCAGAGAGCCGTCCACATCTCGGAGGATCGGAAGCATCTTCATCCAGCGTTCCTGCTCTTCAGACACTTCACCTAAATGTTTTTTCCAGGAAGGGGGGACGGTGTCTTCTGTCAATGACACAACCCGGTTCGTTCTCTTTCGGTCACGGAGAATCGTCTCAAGCTCCCAAGACTCATCTTCATCAAGCGGTTCAGAAATCCGGAGACCCATTGAAAACGGAAGCTCTTCATCGGCTCCGGCAATCCATTCACTCCAGCGCTTCTCATCGAAATAAGCATCAAGCTCCTCAGACGTCAGCGTACTGTCCTTCAACTTCTGGATCCGCTTCATCGCATGAGAACCCCCTGAAGCCATCGCCTCATTCAACGCCCCCTGGAACCAATTTTCCGTGAGCTTTTTGAGGGACGGACCTCCATCAGGAAGCGTCTCTTCCCAAAACTCGTCATTGAAATTGCCCCACACTTCATCAGGGATATGGAACTGAAGGCCTGTTTCCTGCCATTCCCCGAACCTCGGCAGCCAGCGCCCCTCTTCCAGCGCTTCATACATGACCGGTGCAATCGCGATGCACGCCTGACCGGTCTCATCCCAGTCCCACTGTATCATGCTGCTGAAATGTTCACCGGCAAGGAGGGTCAGAAACTGCCATTGTGTGACCGGGATCCCGTTGTCCTCTTCCTGAAGGAGGGTCCCGTAATAGCTTTCCTCATGCCAAAGAAACAGCTGCCCTTTCCAATCTTTGGGCGGAAGAAGCTCTCCCTTGTCGTTTTCCGCCGTGATGAAGAAACGGTCTTCATATTCAGTTGTATGGACATTGATTTTGACGGAAGACAGTTTAAGCATCGATTAATTTACCCTTTCTGCACTCTTCTTGGAACGCCCGTAGCCGCTTATATTTCTCCAGGATATAGGAGAGATACGCGTCCCATTTATCTATAGACTTCGTTTTTTTATAAATCGTCCGGATCTTCTTCATGTAACGGACAGCAAGCTTATAGCTGTCCCGGTTTTTCTGCTCGATCGCTTCCATGACGCCTGTATAATAGATCGGCAGTGCGAGCTCCGGTGCTTCCTTTGTCACATCCCGGAGGCCCATGCCGTCCATTTCCCTGATGCTGTAGCTCATATAACGCTGCAGCTCAACCCACTCCCGGTAGGCTTTCGCGTTGATGAGGTACTCATTGTACGAGAAGAAGCTGTATGGGAGCATCGACAGCAGAAGCTCATTCACAAGCCCACTGTCCTTTTCCATCAGCCAATCCATCGGCAGAATCCGAACGAACCAGCGGACAAATCGGGTCGCCTCGTAATAATCCAGCCCCTCGACATGGGCAGGAAGCCGTGACAACAGATGGCGAACAAGAAAGAATCCGACCTCATACCGTTTTCCGGAGAAAAACTTACGGAGCCAGAACTCACTGAATGGGACAAGCTCAGATCCAAGCTGATCAACGACTGCATCTGCTTTCTCCAAATCCTCAAGAAGCAGGTATTGATGAAGGAGCGCCACGTGATGGAAGGTCTCATCCTCATTGGCCTGTGCTTCCAACCGGGCAATCTCATCCTTGCGCCACGACTTCTGCTTGAACAGGTAGTACCACAGGAAGCGGTACACTTCCGCTTTCATCATCGTACTGTTTTCTGCAGAATCGCTCATGTCGACCGTCTTTGTTTTCAAAAAAGCAATGAAGGGGTCGAAACTGAACGGCATGGCGTGAATCGACAGCTTCTCGACCGCATCCTCCATCTCACCGAGCAGGAAATCATACATGCTGTACTGCTCCCGGCTCAGCTCCACATTCTGCTCCTGAAGGCGTGTATCAATCTCAATCGACAGAAAGAAGGTCGCAAACAGCTGATAAAGCGGCTTCCATTCCCGTTCAAACGGCGCTTCCTTCATGAAACGCTTCGTCATATTCTGGACGAGGACATCCATCAAATAGGGCTGCCTTTCAAGTAAATCCATATCCTCCTGCCTCAGAAGGGACTCAAAGAACTGCCACCATTCCTCCGGCGTATTGCCCCGTGTTTTCCGTTCATTCAATAGATCGCTGGCTTTACGGAGGGCACCGGAACCGCCGTGCTTCTTCAATAAATCATCCAAAGACTTAGGTTCCCCGGCAGACGCCTGAGACCGGCTCCGCCAATCCTGGATCCACTCACTCACACGGCCCACCTTGTTGTACAGCACAAAGAAAGTGGCCATCTGATGCCGGCACCAGCCGTTTGACGGACACGAACACTTGCTCAACAGGGGAAACGACAAATTCAGCTCAATTGAAACAGGCGTCACATCCTGCACCTCAGCCGTCACTTCCTCATCCCGCACTTTCACATTCGAAACCAGGTTCTGACGGAACAAGAGGAGCCCCTTGGACACAACATTCTTACCAGCATCCTGATTCGGGTCCAGCTCACCCTGTATCGACTGACTCATCGGAAGCAACTTATCCTTCAACTCCTGAATACGAATCGACATCAACCAACCTCTCCAATCTATAAAATCGCATTCTTTTATTATAACGTAAAAGGAGGGGGAAAAGGAACCGGCGGGGCGGGGAAGTGGTGGGAAGGGTGGTGTGGGGTTGTCGAATTGTGGTGGAGGGTGGTGTCAGGTATGGGGAGCGTTGGTGATGAGAGGGGGTGATCATATGTGGGGAAGTTGATAATAAAAGGGGCGGAGTCGATAATATATTGGGAAAGTCGATAATATAAGGGTGAGAGTTGATAATAAGCGGAGTGAAGTCGATAATATACAGGCTCAACTCGATAATATATTGTTTGTCGAACCTCTTATAAGGAGGCCTGACACCAGCCGGTAGATCGCTTATTGAAAATAAAATGCTGGATTTGAAAATAAAACCCTCATTTTTGAAAATAAAACCCCGGAATTGAAAACAAACCACCCCAATTTGAAAATAAACACAATCACGCTCCGCTCAAATCCCCATCTCAGCCCTCCACATGCACATAAAACGTCTTCCCATCGAACACATTTACACTGTTCAACATCACTTTCTCATCATTTCTCCAATAAAAGTTCTTGTTTTCTGGAAAACGGAGCACTTCTTCACCCCGGACTGCTACCAGGACGGGATTTTCAGAGGTCCGTCCCTCAATCCGTACCTGATAGCCCTTTTCCCGAAAAATAGTCATCCCGTCGACATACCAATGGGCGAGTTTTCCCGAAGTTAAGGAAAAGCCGAGGTAATCGGAAATCACCCTGGGGATGTCGGTGTTGTCGATCAGTCCCACTGGTTTACCGGGTCCGTATGCATATAGAAATACGTCTTCCCCGGTGTGGCCGTGGGTGGTGAAGCCCAGGTTGGCCCGCTTTGCCATCAGTTTGACCATGTGGTTCTCGAATTCTTCTGCCGTGGCGGCACGTTTCATCAGAGAAAATTCTTTACTGCTCAGATTCTTAAGCCCATAGTTTGTCAGGACCTTTTTTAAATTAGAGCGGTCCGGTTTGAGCTGGGAGACGGCACCTTTAACGGTGAGCCTGGCTTTTTTGAGTGGTTCTACAAATTTACCGGCAGGCAGGTGCTTGTAGTCACCGTTCGTGTGTTGATTCCCGAGGGTAAGGCCGCTATTTCCGTGATCGGTGACGGCGATGACCATCGTATTCTTGTCTTTTCGGGCAAATGCCAGCGCTTCACCGACCGCGTCATCAAAGCTCAGCACCTCGCTGATCATGCCGACAGGATCGTTTTTGTGGGCGGCCCAGTCGACCTTGCTGCCTTCGACCATGAGGAAAAAGCCTTTGTCGCCTTCGGAAAGTTTGTTGATGGCGGCATGGGTCATCTCTTTAAGTGACGGCTCGTCGGGATGGAGTTTGCGTCGGTCCATTTCAAAAGAGATGTCTTCATTAGCGAAAGAACCCCACAGCTTGCCGGATCCGGTACTGTTTAGAAGTCCGTCCCTCTTCCGTACCAATTGATACTGGTTTGCCTTGATTGTTTCGAGCAGGTTTTCTCCGTCTTCACGGCTGACCTGCTTTGTTTTCAGCATGCCATCGTCGTTTTTGACAGGATTCTTCGTTTGCGGCTTGAGCCAGGCGGCACCACCGCCGAGTACGACATCGAGCCCTTGATGCACCTGCTGTTCACCGATGTCGCCGAATTCATCCCGGTTCAGTGCGTGGGAGGTGAACGCGGCGGGTGTGGCGTGCTGGACCGGGGAGGTGGCGACGATGCCCGTCTTGTAGCCGGACAGCTTTGCTCCTTCAAGGACCGTCAGCACCGGGCGGCCGTCAGGACTCATCCCAATGTAATCGGCACGGGTCTTCATCCCGGTTGCCATGGCAGACCCCGCAGCAGCCGAGTCGGTGATCGCTGACTGTGCTGAATGGGTATGGACGCCGCCTGACAGGATGCTGTCCAGGTGAAGGTCCGTCCCTCGGTACCAGCGGGATAGGGTGAGTATGTCGGAGTTGGTTCCGTCCATGATGAGGAGGATGACGTTTTTGGGCGGGGCTGCGTGGGTGGGGGCGTGATAGAGAGGAGTAGGAGAAGGGTGATGAGTGTTTTAAGTGTTTTCATGGTTAGTGGACTCCTTTTCGCAGTTGGTTATCCACTAGTATTTGTTTGAAGGGAAGGAGTATGTATGTTTCATGAAAAAACCGGCCCTTTTAAAGGGGCCGGTCCTGATCTAATATTATTTCCGTTCCAAAATCCCCAACAGCAAATTCTCCAATACTGCCTGACGATCGAACTTCTTCAAATCCTTCAGTTTCACTTTATCCCAATCAAGGGCCGTAATGAATGTTGCGCCTTTTTGTAGAGCCGGAATGTCATCAGGGTAGATGATATAGTACTCTCCGGCTTTTACGCCAGATTTGATTACCTGCTGTCCGTCGACTTCAAGTCCTGTGGTGACTTTACGCTTTTCTACAGTACCTTTATCGGTAAGGATCCACATATATTTGTTCTTTCCGTCCTTTTCAACGGCGGTTACTGGCACCACCGTTGCACCTTTCACTTCCTCGGTGATGATGGATAGAGCCACATGGTGGCCTGGAAGCAGCTTGTTGTCCGGATCCTGGAGTTTCACTTCAACAGGGTACATGCTGTCTGTTTGGATGTGCGGATTGTTTTTAGGGAGTGTGGCGACTTTGGTCACGATCCCTTTTTGAGTCTTTTTCTCAATGTCCGATTGAACCGTTGCGTTCATGTTTTCGTCGACCGTGATGATTTCCTTTTCGGTGAGGTCAGTCGTGACGATGGTCGCCTGTGAGGCGATGGTGATCAACGGGTTGTCGACTGCATGAGACAGATTTTTGATCGTGCCGGCCACACTGCTTTGAACGGTAAGGGTGGTTTCGTAAGACTCGATATCTTTGATTTGACGCTCAAGATTGTCGATTTGGCTTTCAAGGCGGTCAATTTCAAGTTCTTTATCGGCGATTTCTTTTTTTAAATCGTACTCAGATTGCAAGGCACTTGCGTCAATCGGAATGTCCTTTTCGTCAATTGAAGTGGATGGTAAGGATAATTCTAATCGATTTAAATCCGAGATGTTTTCTTCGATACTATCAATTTCGTCTTCGTATTGATCGACCTCTGACTTCAACACGTTCTTTTGACGCGTTTGGTCGGTCACTTCATACTCATAGAGCGGTGTCCCGGACTCTACCTGGTCCCCTTCTTTTACAAGGAATTTTTTGAAAGAGCCGAATTCGTCGTTGAAATAAAGGTAGTTCTCTTCTTCAGCGTCTACCACGCCGGCTTTGGGCAGTTCCTTGGCAAGGTCGCCTTTCGTGACCGGTTCCCATTCGGCAACACGGACTTCCCGGTCGACTTTGCTGTTCGCTTTTTCAATCAGATATGTATTGGTACCTATGAAAAGGAGCGACACAGTGAGGGTACTATAGAAAATGGTTCGTTTTTTCATGAATGTTCACAGCCTTTTAATAGTTAGATTAGAGTAGATATATCAAGAAACGCCAGAAGTGTAGTAACGCCCCAGAACAATGCATTCGTTAAGAGGATTACCAGCCAAATCACCCAGTTCTTCTGTTGAGTGAGGCGTTTGATTCCTTTGTATTGAATATAGAAAATCCATATCTTAAAAAGTGAGAAGCATCCTAAGAAATAGATGACCAAAGCTTTGCCCGTTATATATTGGGCGATGACCCCAAGCGATAGGGGTGATGAGAACCAGTCAAGAGAAAAGAAGATAGACAAAGGGATATACGTCAGCTTTTCAATTAATAGGATCATCAATACGAGAGCCTGGATGATGACGAGCTTACGGTATTCACCCTCATCTGAAATCGTCCAGAAAATCAGTGCCGGTACGAATAGGACGACTGCTGCATATAATAGACCAGCGATCAGTCTTCCCAGGAAGAAAAGGAATTTTTCCATTTCAAATGTGGCAGGTGACAGTTCCGTTAGTTGTTTTGAAAGAGGATCCATTCCGATTCCGAAAGAGGAAATGAGTCCAAAGACAAGAGCAGATAATAGAATAACAAGGAGAACTTTTTGTTTATATCCTTTCAATCCTTCCGCCACTTGTAACTGATAAAAGAAGTGGGAAGGTTGTCTCAATCCCCGGATGAGTTTAACTTCTTTATGCATGTATGGTTGCCTCCAACTAGTTTAGATTACTCCTTTTATTCTATCGAATATTCTCGAAACTTTCCATAAATTGTAGAATGAAAGTATATAAAATTAAAAAAGCGCCAATAGACGCTTTTACATGTTATACGTTAAATATGTAGTTCCAGCAATTATAGCAATCGTAATAAAAAATAGGCTTACATACATTCCTATCTTTTTATACTTTCTTTTTGCTGCGAATTCCTCGGGTGTCAAAAACGACAACTCTATCCCTCCTAGATTGGTAGCTGGCTGGCAGTGTAGCCCCTATAGCTTTGCGTCATCACCTTTCGATGATTTTGCCCTTATTCATTCCATACCATTCATATATCGGCTAAAAAGAGAGGAAATTGAATGGGTATAAAGTTGTTTTTTGGAGAAAATTCTAATAAATTTTTCTTTCACTTTGTGGTTTTTTCTGGTAATATTGCATAGAATTGATGTTTGAAATGTTGTCTAATAGTGTAATAAGGTGATAGAAACCGTTTTTTATTGTAGGAGGTTGTCTGTTTTGAAAGGAAATGAGAAAACCAATCACCACATTCTCAATGTCATCCAGCAAGCGTTCGACAAAGGCCAACAAGGCAACATGGACACAAACTCCATGATCCACTGGCTCAAACAAGAACTTCAATCAGGATACTCAATAGATGAAAATCAAAAAGCGCTCTAGAAACCCACATCAGGGAATCTAGGCGCTTTTTGTTTTTGTGGTTGGAGGGACGGACCTCATTTTTGAATGGTTTTTCAGACCGGAATCCCGGTTTAGCAATGTTTCTGCTTCTTTTGCGGAGGTCCGTCCCCCACACAACACCCCCCACGGACAAACCTCTACCACTCCTTCAACGTCTGATAAAGGTGGTTGACGTGGGTGATGAATTTTTCTTTGCGTTTTTCTGTGAAGTAGGCGAGGGATGCTAGTGTCCGTTTGAGTTTAGGATGTTCCTGGAGGATCTTGAGGATTTCTTTGTACTCCTCGTCTTCGAAGCTTTCTCTCAGGATCATGGGATGATGGCTTTGGCCGGAAGCGCTGCTTTCTTCTCCGTACATAATCCGGTTCATTTCATAGGTGGGGATTTTGTATACTTCCTTGAAGGTAAGGAGCATTTTATAGGGGATGTCCCTTGTCCCGTTTTCATAATTTGATAATGTGCTCTGGTTGATGTTCAAGCGAAGGGCGGCTTCTCGCTGGCTAAGTTCTAATATGTCATTGCGATAACGTTTTAACTCCACATGTAAGTCCATTGTTTTCACCGACTATCCCGTTTTTCTTCAAGATAAAGGTTTTAATGGGGGTGATTCTGAAATTACACGATTTGAAATATGATTAATGATGACAAATAAATATATTTTGGAAAAAGTATACAATTTTACAGATGAAAGTATTAAAATGTAAATATAGTTGTAACTTTGTCGATTTGAGGCAAAGGTGGAGATGGAATGGGAGAACAGGTCAAGGGGAGTAAAGGGAATGGAACGGAAAGAATTGAGGCAACCAAAATAAAGTGGATTCGTCTGAATCCAGATTCCAAGTTGGTATTCAGCACCAGTAGCACCAGTCATTCCCGAAAGCAACGCATAATCTACTATTCTCAAAAAAGCTTCACCAACGATTAAGGGGTGGGGACGGACCTCTCAGCAGCGGATTTCCGGCCGGTTGTTAGAGATAAAGAGGTCCGTCCCTCAACATGTCCCTTCGAATAAAAAGAAGGATTTTCCATATTTTTGTCGAATAGGGAGTAGGTAAGGTTTTATAATCCGCAGAAGAGGAGTGATGTTATGTCACGGACACCTCGGAATTGGGTTCCGGGATCGACTTACCATGTGACAGCGAGGGGGAACCGAAAGCAGGATCTCTTTCATGATCAGAAAGACCGCAGGAAGTATTTGTTGTATGTGCAAGAGACGAAAGATAAGTACCCGTTCACCATCCACGCCTACTGTTTGATGCCCAATCATATCCATCTTCTCATCGAAACCCAAGAGATTCCCCTCGAAAAGATCATCAGGATCCTTCACACACGCTATGCCGTTTATTTTAATAAGAAATACGATTATGTCGGCCATGTGTTCCAGGGCAGATATGGATCCACGAAAATTGACACCCCATCCTATTTCATCAAGGCAAGCAGATACATCCACCAGAACCCCGTTGAAGCGAAGCTCACCGTCAGTGGCGAACAATACCCGTGGAGCAGCTACCCCTCTTACATTCACTCCATCGATAACCCCCTTCTTTCAAAAGAGCGTACGCTGAATTATTTTCCAGCGCCTCAGATTCAACTTTACAAGAAATTTGTTGAAACGATTGAGAAAAAGGAGAAGTGTGTTGAATGAGTTACAAAATTTGTAAAAAAAATAATATATTTTTGGAAAAATTTAGAGGGTAAAGGGTGTTTGTGTCGAAAAGTATAAGGTGTAGTTCGAAATTCCTATTAAAGGAGGTAGAAATATGAAAAAAGACTTTATACTAGTCTTCGAAGATCTTGCCCTTTCCAACGGGAGCGTGAAGAAATCAAGAAAGCACCTCGTCGTATTTCAAGGCCAGCATTATTACAACAAGTTCGTTGTGGTGAATCGGCCGCCTGGATTCTCCCTCGCATTGGAAAGCATCATGTACTCGGACAGAATTCTTGAAACAGTCGGGTTTACCACGTTGTTCGCTGTTCCCATCGATCGAAATCATGCCATCCCATTCAGGTTCGTCCGGGTAGACGGCCGGGCACCGATGGATTGCCAGGTGGTGCTTGAAAAGCAGGAAGGTACGGAGCAATTGAATATCCGGCCGCTTTATCCCATGGACGGTCCCCTTTCTGAAGAGGACAGGCATGATATTCTATCGTATCTCGGCTTGAAATCTGATGACGGGATCGTCACATGCCTCTTGAACGACCCCCGAGTGTTCAAAGGAAAGGGCAAAAAGCAAGAAGAATAGGGAGGAATGAGGCGAACCTGATTCCCCTAGGTACGTCTTTTTTTGAGGGACGGACCTTCCATCGTGCCGATCATCCCAAGTCACGCCCGAACCCCCTTTACCACGCTACCAAACTACCTCTCTAAGTTTCTAAAATCACCACTTTTTTCGTTGACCTCTTTGAAAGCAGACCATACAATATAAGTAGTTATTAGTATTTTTAGAATTTTCGTATAAGGTGCGAATGCTGCATGAATAAATCAGAACATAGTCGTATCGGAAAGAATGCCATGCTGCTCCTTCTCCTGGATCGTGAGGAAGAAGAGTGGAACCGGCATTTCAATGAATTGAATTGGAGCTATTGCACAGGGAAAATCGGCTCCATGGACAGTCAGAAGATCGTGGCAGCCATTGAAACGGCAGCGAAGCGGAGTGATCTTGTCCGGGAAGATTTGTACCGGGAGATGCATGCCCTGTATCATGCGATCATGGAAGCATTGACTGGCGTCACCCGGGGGCATACCCAGCTCGGTGAGGTGCTTCGTACTGTCGGTCTACGTTTTTCGGTCGTAAGGGGAACGCCGTACGAGAGCGAAGAAGAAGGCGAATGGATAGCGGTCGCCCTGTACGGGACGATCGGTGCGCCGATCAAAGGATTGGAGCACGAGACGATCGGACTTGGAATCAATCATATTTAATAGATGAGAGCCTATAGATCATAGTCAAAAGGGGGCTCGACCACTGGCAGAAGTCTGTCGTTGGTCGGGCCCTCTTTTTGTGTGAGGAAGGTGGCATGGGGTTGGTTTGGTGCGGTGTGGTGAGGTGTCGTGTCGTGTGGCGGGGAGGTCCGTCCCTGAGCAGTTTAAAGTGGTAAAGCACAAGAACCCATTCATACCGCTATTTATAAAAGAAATATAAGTAAATGACATGAAAAAGCGACGGTTTTTAGAGGTCCGTCCCTACAGAAAAAGGAGAGGTGATTGGAATGGTTGAGTTGACGGGTTGTGGTTTGAGTTTGGATGAGGCGAAGCGGGTGATTTTTGGGAAGGAGCTTGTGGAGCTTTCGCCGCTTAGTATGGAGCGGGTGCGGAAGAGTCGTGAGGCGGTTGAGCGGATTGTGAAGGAGAAGCGTGTGGTGTATGGGATCAATACGGGGTTCGGGAAGTTCAGTGATGTGCTGATTGATGCGGAGGATGTGGAAGAGCTGCAGTTGAACCTCATTCATTCACATGCGTGCGGAGTGGGAGATCCTTTCCCGGAGAATGTGTCACGGGCCATGCTGCTTTTGAGATGCAACGCCCTGTTAAAAGGGTATTCGGGTGTCAGGCCGGTCATTGTGGAACGTCTGGCGGAATTTCTGAATAAGGGGATTCATCCGGTCGTTCCTCAGCAGGGATCGCTTGGGGCAAGTGGGGACCTGGCGCCCCTGTCCCATCTCGCACTTGCACTGATGGGTGAGGGGGAAGTCCACTATAAAGGTGAGATCCATCCAACACTATCTGTTCTATCGAAAGAAAATATTTTCCCCGTCCAGCTTCAGGCAAAAGAGGGCTTGGCCCTCATCAACGGGACTCAGGCGATGACGGCGATGGGTGTGATTGGGTACCTTGAAGCAGAAGAGCTTGCTTTCCAAAGTGAGATGATCGCGAGCTTGACGCTGGAAGGACTTAGAGGAATCATGGATGCCTTTGACGAAGATATTCATTTAGTGAGGGGATATCCTCAGCAGGTCGCAACGGCGAGACGAATCCGAACATATCTTGAAGACAGCAAACTCACAACAAAGCAGGGAGAGCTAAGAGTCCAAGATGCCTACTCACTAAGATGCATCCCGCAGGTACACGGAGCTTCCTGGCAGGCACTTGATTATGTAAAAGAAAAGCTGGAAATCGAAATGAACGCAGCGACCGATAACCCGCTGATCTTCGACGACGGGGAAAAGATTATTTCGGGCGGGAATTTCCACGGGCAGCCGATTGCATTCGCCATGGACTTTATGAAAATTGCCGTGGCAGAGCTTGCGAACATCTCGGAAAGACGAATCGAGCGGCTGGTGAATCCGCAGCTGAACGATCTGCCTCCTTTCTTAAGCCCGCAGCCGGGTCTTCAGTCGGGGGCAATGATCATGCAGTACTGCGCCGCCTCACTCGTGTCGGAAAACAAAACGCTCGCCCACCCGGCAAGCGTCGATTCCATCCCGTCTTCAGCGAACCAGGAAGACCACGTCAGCATGGGCACGATCGGATCACGCCACGCCTACCAGATCCTGCAGAATACAAGAAGAGTCCTCGCAGTAGAGCTCATCTGCAACTTACAGGCAGCAGAACATAGAGGGACGGACCTCATGGCAAGCAAGACAAAACAATTTTACGAAGCAGCGAGAAAGGTCATCCCTTCCATCACAAAGGACCGGATTTTCTCGAAAGACATAGAAAAGGCCAACGAATGGCTACAACAAACAACCCTAAGCGCACTGATCACACCAACCAAAACAAAGGAGGAAACGACAAATGGTTAAGGCAGACAAACGAATCGTTCAAGTAAAACGGGGGACGGACCTCGAATGTAAAGGGTGGGAGCAGGAAGCAGTCCTCCGCATGCTCTATAACAATCTTGACCCCGAAGTGGCGGAAATCCCGGAGGAGCTCGTCGTCTACGGCGGCATCGGGAAGGCGGCCCGTAACTGGGAGTCCTTCGACGCTATCGTCCACACATTAAGAAACTTGGAGAACGATGAAACCATGCTCGTTCAATCCGGAAAGCCGGTCGGTGTGTTCAAAACCCATAAAGCGGCGCCAAGGGTCCTGCTGTCAAACTCCGTCCTAGTCCCGAAATGGGCGAACTGGGAGCACTTCCATGAGCTTGATCAAAAAGGCCTGATGATGTACGGACAAATGACGGCGGGAAGCTGGATTTACATCGGGACACAGGGGATCCTTCAAGGGACGTACGAAACGTTCGCGGCACTTGCGAAGAAACATTTCAACAACTCCCTGAAAGGGACGATCACCCTTACAGCGGGACTTGGCGGCATGGGCGGCGCGCAGCCACTTGCCGTCACAATGAATGGAGGAGTCGTAATCGCTGTTGACGTCGACGCAGAGCGCATCCAAAAGCGCCTTGATACAAAATACTGTGACGTGAAAACAGACTCCATCGATGAAGCCCTGATGATGGCGTATGAAGCACGTGACCAGGGCAAGCCTCTTTCCATCGCCTTGCTTGGAAACGCGGCAGAGGTTCATCATGAACTACTCAAGCGTGACGTGAAAATCGATATCGTTACAGACCAGACATCCGCCCACGACCCATTGAACGGCTATGTCCCTGTAGGGTATTCACTCGAAGCAGCGGCAGAGCTCCGGACAAAAGATCCGAAGCGCTACACGGAGCTATCACAAAAAAGCATGGCCCAACATGTAGAAGCGATGCTTGAATTCCAGCACCGGGGATCGATCGTATTCGACTACGGCAACAACATCCGGCAGGTCGCCAAGGACGAAGGAGTCGAGAATGCCTTTGATTTCCCTGGATTCGTTCCGGCCTACATCCGACCGTTATTCTGTGAAGGGAAAGGACCATTCCGCTGGGCAGCGCTGTCCGGTGACCCGGAGGACATCTACAGAACAGACCGTTTAATCAAAGAGCTTTTTCCTGAAAACGAAGCGCTGAACCGCTGGATTGATATGGCGCAGGAACAGGTGGCGTTCCAGGGCCTTCCTTCCCGGATCTGCTGGCTTGGCTACGGGGAACGTGTGAAGATGGGTCTTGCCATCAACGAACTGGTGAAAAACGGCGAGCTGAAAGCACCGGTCGTCATCGGCCGCGACCATCTTGACTGCGGATCCGTTGCTTCACCAAACCGGGAAACCGAAAGCATGAAGGACGGCAGTGATGCAGTAGGTGACTGGGCGATCCTGAACGCCCTCATCAACACAGCGGCAGGCGGTTCCTGGATCTCCTTCCACCACGGCGGTGGCGTTGGGATGGGTTACTCCCTTCATGCAGGAATGGTCGTTGTCGCAGACGGAACGGACCTTGCCCGGGAACGCCTGGAAAGAGTGCTCACAACCGACCCTGGGATGGGCGTCATCCGCCACGTCGACGCAGGCTATGACATCGCCGAGAAAACAGCAGAAAAGCACAACATCCACATTCCGATGAACAAAGGAGGAGAATAACATGACCGCAGTACACTACGACACCATCATCGACAACATCGGCCAGCTCCTGACAATGGATCATGGGAACCAGGGGGACGGACCTCTAAAGGGTACAAAAATGGCCGATTTACCAGTGCTTGAAGGTGCGTCCCTCGCCATTAAGGACGGGCTCATCGCATGGATCGGCACCCATGAGGAGGCGCAGGAATTGAAGGCGACGGAAAGGATCGATGGGGAAGGGAAGCTTGTGACGCCTGGGCTTGTTGATCCTCATACGCATCTGGTGTTCGGCGGGTCACGTGAGCATGAGATGGCCCTCAAGCAGCAGGGAGTCCCGTATTTGGAGATCCTGAAGCGGGGAGGGGGCATCCTATCGACTGTTGGCGCGACACGGGAAGCGACGGAAGACGAACTCTTGAAGAAAGCCCGCTTCCATCTGAACCGAATGATCAAGTACGGGGTCACGACGGTAGAAGCGAAAAGCGGATACGGTCTTGACCGGGCGACTGAGCTGAAGCAGCTGCGGGTGGCGAAACAATTGAACGACACCCATCCGGCGGACATCGTCTCCACTTTCCTTGGTGCCCATGCGATTCCACCTGAGTTCAAAGGGCGCTCCGATGAATTCCTGGATGAAATGCTCGATCTGTTGAATGACATCGAAAATGGCCAGCTTGCCGAGTTCGTCGATATCTTCTGTGAAACGGGCGTGTTCACGGTGGAACAATCACGCCGCTTCCTCTCCAAGGCGAAGGAAAAAGGATTCTCCGTGAAAATTCATGCCGATGAAATCGATCCGCTCGGCGGCACTGAAATGGCAACCGAAATCGGGGCAACGAGCGGGGACCACCTTGTGGGCGCATCCGACAAAGGCATCACGGCACTGGGAGAAACCGACACGATCGCGGTCCTGCTGCCAGGCACGTCCTTCTATCTGAACAAAGGCAAGTTTGCCAACGCAAGGGGCATGATTGAAGCGGGAGCGGCCGTCGCCCTGTCCACAGACTTCAACCCGGGCAGCTCGCCGACTGAGAATCTGCAGTTCATCATGAACCTGGCATCGCTTCAATTAAAGATGACGCCAGAAGAAATCTGGAACGCCGTCACGGTCAATGCAGCCTATGCAATCAACAGGGGCGACACAGCCGGGAAACTGATCAAGGGACGTAAAGCCGACCTCGTCCTGTGGGATGTCCCGAACTATCATTACGTTCCGTATCACTACGGCGTGAACCACACCCACACTGTCATGAAAAACGGCCGGATCATCTACCGCAAGGAGAAGCTCCATGAGCACATTTCAACACATTAAGCCGGCAGGAAAGGCCCAGTTCAAGGACCGGTACACAACGAAAGCATCGGAGCTCTGCACGCCGTGGGTAGAAGGGAAGAAAGGGGACATCGCCATCATCGGCGCCCCCCTCTCCAAACCGTCCATCTCCCACTCCGGCGCAAGCTTCGCGCCTGACGCGATCAGACGGTGCCTGAATGCATTCACCACATACAACATCGAACGGGGGACGGACCTCGCCGAAGAAAACAAAACCATCATCGACTTCGGTGACATCACCATGCATCCGACATCGATTGAAGAATCCCATCAACGAATCTATGAATCCCTCACAGAGGTGATGAATACCAACGCATCACCCTTCACGATCATCCTTGGCGGCGACCATTCCATCACCACGTCCACGGTGAAAGCCATCAAGGAAACGAAGGGAACGGTCGGAATCATCCAGTTCGATGCCCATCATGATCTACGGAACACGGAGGACGGTGGCCCGACGAACGGGACGCCTTTCAGGAGATTGATAGAAGGAGGGCACCTCAAGGGAGAGCACCTCATCCAAATCGGCATCCGCAATTACGCCAATGCGAAAGCGTATCATGATTATGCCATCGAGCAGGGTGTGACGGTGCATACGATGAAGGATGTGCGTGAGTACAATGGCGGGATATCGGCAATGATCCGGGACGCCCTCTCGCAGCTTGAAGGTCAGGTGGATACGATCTGTCTGTCGGTGGATATGGATGTGCTGGATCAGGCATTCGCACCCGGGTGTCCGGCGATCGGTCCGGGCGGCATGCACCCGGATACACTCAAAGTGGCCATAAAGACCGCCTTGCAACATCCGAAGGTCACTGTGATGGATATTGTAGAGATTGATCCTACGCTCGACATCAGGGATATGACGAGCCGTATCGCGGCCCTTTTACTCCTGGAAACTCTCGTGAATTAAAGTAAAAGCTTTGGCATCACCACATGCCAAAGCTTTTTTTAGGTCCTCATAGGAAGTTCAGTGTCAGTTGTAGAATGATGGAATGTATGAAACATTCAGGAGGTTAAATCAAATGGTGCAAGCGCTTATTGGTATGGTATTCGCCTGGTTATTTCTGATTATATCTGCAGTGGTCGTCTTCAAACTCCCTTCTTTATTGCATATAAAGAGCACAACGTTTGAGAAGAAACTGACTGTTGAGGCTGTCATTTGGATAGGATGTGCATCACTCATCCTTCTCATAAATCCGGTCTATGTACTTGTGAAAACATTCGCACTGGCTGTGATCTTTCTAAACATTTCGAAGCTAATCGCTGTGCCAATGCTTGTGCGTTTCAAACAAACGAACAGAAGAAAATACCTGATCCTAAAGCGGTTTATTAGGAAATTCTGGTGAGGTCCGTCCCTCCAAGTAAAAAAATCCACGTCAGTGTGGATTTTTTGAGTTTACAGGGTTATTTATATGCTTTCTTGTCTATTTAGTTCATATCCGGCGTGGATTTCTTTCATGCCGATGATTTTTAGGAAGTGCTTGAGTTTTTTCATGCATGTTTCTCCGAGGTCACCTGCAATTTCGTATTGATCGATGACGGCGCATTTATCAATATGGGCATTTGTGGTGTGCTGGGACTTTCGATAGGTTACGCTGTCATTCATGGCGTAGGTTGAAACCATAGCTTCCCCGATCTTACAATCTCCCTTGGTGAATTCGAATTGAAATACAATCGACAAATCTACATCTGAGTATAGAGGATTTACTTTCATGCTTATGTTTTTCATCATGAAGCCCCCTTTCTGTTATTGTACTTTTATCCTATCACACACGGGAAAAAGGGGATTTTAGGCTGATGCACCCATTTTGGTTAAACAACTTGTATTTAGGGTGGAATCAACCGTTTTTTGTCCTTTCCCATAACTCTAAGCATAAATTGAAAAAATCCGTGGGAAGAAAAAAAGCTTCCCTGAGAGAGGAAGCACTTTTCAAAAAGTCTGTATAATCAGTATGCCCAACCTGGTAAATCATTCTGAGGAGTAGTCACAGTGGAGTTTGAAGAAACACTCGCAGCGCTTGTCGTTCCGGCAAATCCTAAGATTAAGATGGAAGCTGTCACAATTGCAAGAAAACGTCTTTTCATAGGTCTTTCCTCCCTTTCTTCTTCAAAAGAAGTTTCGTTATGATTATTAAAAGAAATGTTATAATTATTAAAACATATTTCCTAAGAGTGTAAAAAGTGTGTGTATCATCCTTTTTTCTTATTTTATGAATATATAACAGTGTTTTCTAAGGTTTATAGCTAAAAATATAACTTTAGGCATATTTAGGAGAGGGTTTAATGGATTTTGGGGCAGTAGGAAGAAAAATAAAAGAGTTACGAAAGAATAGCGGATTATCTCAGGAGGAATTGGCTGAAGGCATTTGTACCCAGGCTCAGATCAGCAAGATCGAGAAGGGAGATGTGTTCCCTTATGCGTCGACCCTCTATCAAATTTCACAGAAATTAGGGGTGGATGTGAACTATTTCTTCGATATTGGGACAACCCCAAGATTGGATTATGTTCAGGAAGTATTCAAGCAGCTCCAAATCATGAGGAGAAGTCTCCGCTTTGAAGAGATGATGGACATTGTACGGACCGAAGAAGTCAATCCATTGTTTCTTCAGAATAAGAAAAACATGCAGCTTCTTCTTTGGCATAAAGGCATATATCTCTGGGAAGTGAAGAAGGATGTCGAAGCTGCCATTTCTACGTTAAGGGAAGCGTTGAATATCACCCATGTTAAAGGGAAAGTCATGCTCGAACGTGAAATTGAAATCCTTCTGACGATCGGTGCCATTTATTATAATGAGGATTACGAGAAAGCATTGGCCGTCTTCGAAGAGGCCAAAGGGCATATCCAGGTGCTGCCTCATATTAATGATTATACCATCAAAACAAGACTATTCTATAATATGTCGAGGGTATTGACGAAATTAAACAGGATCAATGACTCTAATCGCTATTGTGAAGACGCGATTAAGTGGTGTTTGAATAAAGATAGCCTTTATTTATTGGGGGAGCTGCATTATCAAATCGGCTATAATTTAGAACTGTTGAATCAGCCTCAAAAAGCGAAGGGCTACATGGAAAAAGCGCTGATCGTATTTGAACTTCAGGAAGATGACAAGTATATCATGTTCATCCGCAATAAAATCAAAGAGCTTTCAGAAGTGAAATAGTATTGCGTACAGGAAAGGACCAGCCAAGAGCCGGTCCTTTTTTTGCTGGGGGATGTTTTTTTTTTTTTAAAGCCGACCACGAGGGCCGGCAACAGGTTACTGAAGATTCAAGTGGCTTTTCAACTCTTCCTGGACCTTCTGTCTTTCTTCCTCAGGGACGATATAGTAGTAAATATCCTGGCTGCCGTTGTTGATCATGGCGCCGCTCCCTGCAATCTGGCTTTGTTTGATGTCTTTCGTCGCATCTTTGTAGTTCTTTTGAATCTCAACCATTTCATCGAGGGTGAGGTTCGTTTTCACGTTATCACCGATCGCTTCAAATATGTCGCCGTAGTTCCATAGAGATGAAACGCTGGCGCCTTCCTTGATGACCGCTTGGATGACCTGACGCTGTCGTGCCTGTCGTCCGAAGTCACCACGTGGGTCTTGCTTTCTCATACGGGAATAAAGAAGGGCCTCATCGCCGTTTAGTGAAAGAGCACCCTCATTGAATGTATGCCCTGAATAGGTGAAGGCGAAATCGTTATTCACCGTCACGCCGCCGACAGCGTTGACGATGTCTTTGAAGCCTTCCATGTTGATTTTTGCATAGTAATCGATTGGGATATCAAGGAATTGTTCGACTGTATCCATCGACATCTCTACTCCGCCGAAAGCGTAGGCGTGGTTGATCTTATCATCGATGCCTTTACCGACGATCTCCACGCGTGTGTCCCGTGGGATGCTGAGCATCTTCGTCGTCTTTTCCTGAGGGTTCACGGTCACGACGATCATCGTGTCGGAACGTCCCCGGTCGCCGGCTCTTTCATCCACACCAAGGAGCAGGACGGAGAATGGGTGCTTCTTGTTGAATTCAACTTCTTCGGTCCTCTTTTCCGATTTCGGACGATCTATTTCCTCGTTCATGGTTTCCACGGTTTTATTGAGAGAATGGTAGATAGAATAGGCATATGCGCCTCCCCCTAAGAAAAGAAGAAGAACGATGATTCCTACAACCTTTGGCCATTTTCTCTTTGATGTATGTTTATCTGATCTCATGTTTCATTCCACCTAATTAGAATAATTTTGAACATAACAAGAATATACAAGATATGGATAGAAAAAGATATACTTTAATGAAAAATTTTGTCATATGATGGAGACTGGAAAAAGGGCTGAAAACCATCCATGGTTATCAGCCCTTCCGTACCTTCTATAATTCATAAAATCTCTTGAATCCATCAAACTTGGATTTCCAATAAGAGTTACTCAGACTCGTGATCTGGACCCCATTGTCGCCTGCGTGGATGAATTGATCATTTCCTAAGTAAATGCCTAAATGAGATATGCCTTTTTTGTATGTATTTTCAAAGAATACAAGATCTCCAGGCTGTGGGTTGTTTACATAGTAGGAGCGATTGTAATAGCCGCCGCTTGATAAGCGTTGGATCGGAGCGCCTGCCTGTTTGTAAACATAATAGATATAACCGCTGCAATCGAAGCCTCCGGCAGTTGATCCTCCCCATACATAAGGCGTACCGAGGTGGGACTTGGCTTCTTTCAGTAGAGTATCTACATTGAAAGAAGAGGATACGTTCTCCGGCGGAGCCTCAGGTGCTTGAGGTGCTGTCGGCGTGGAAGCACCCTGGATTGACAGTTTCTGACCGACATAAATCATGTCATTCTTCAATCCATTCCAGCTCTTCAGCTGCTGGACCGTTACGCCAAATTGTGCACCGATGTAAGACAGTGTATCACCGGACTTTACCGTGTAAGTTGTGCTCCCGTTTTCGCTGGATTGCTTCGGGGGAGCGGCGGGTGCCGTTGGTACAGGAGTTGCAGTCGCGGCCCTGTTCTTTGACACCTTCAATACCTGACCGGGGTAGATCAAGTGATTACTGAGACCGTTCCATGCCATCAAGTCCGATAAGGAAATCGAATATTGATTGGCAATGGCACCGAGTGTGTCTCCGGATTTAACCGTATAGGTTTGCCCTGCCGATGTAACAGGTTCTTCCTTCTGCTTGGCAGGAGCCGGTGTATTGACGGAAGGGACAGAACTCTTTGCTACCTTCAAAACCTGATTCGGGTAAATGACTTCTGATTGAAGCTGATTCAGAGATTTCAAGGTAGAAACAGTTGTATCATGCTTCCTGGCAATCGACCATAAGGAATCCCCTGATTCTACTTTATAGGTGTTCGCCGAGGCGATACTTGCGAACGATGAAGATAAGACAGCAGTAGCAGCAACGGAAACCAATGCTTTTTTCACAGGCACTTCTCCTTCTTTTCATAGAGTGATAGATAATACCGTCATTTTATCACAATATTTGGATGAATATCACTATAATTGTCATAATTTATTCCGAAATCAAGTAATCGATGACCCCTTGTGCCCAAGCTTGTTGACCTTCTGCATTCGGGCTGCTGTCTGCATTCAGATAATTTTTGATTTCTTCGTCGTCTACGCTTGGCCAATTCTCCCAATGGTCGATATACGGGATTTCATGATCCTCTGCAAACTCCCGGGTCTGCTCGATCTGGAACGCATATAAGTTGGGAGAATAGACGGGCTGCGGAGGAGTAAGAGCGAAAAAGGTGTCATCTGCATCACCTTGAATACCGTCCATGATGGTTTCGATGTTGATTAATGAATCTTCGATCACCACTTCACCGTTATCGTTCAGGGTGAGAGGTTCGAAGATGACAAGATTTGGAGAGAAGTCAGCGATTTCCCCATACTTTGTCTCATTTACGAATTCAAGTGTATTCATGTCGAAAGAAACACTCTGTACGGTGATCGTATCCCCATAGACGTCCTGAAGCTTCTCCATGACAAGATCGTCCCAGCCTTTTTCCGCTGCATCCATTGCCTGTGATCCCATCAGGACGATATGAAACGGTTCGTCTGCTTTGGCTTTCTCTTCGTATACTTCCTGTGCCCCTTCAGGCCAGTTCTCCATAAATGATATATAGTCATCTTCATTGGCCGCTGATTCTTTGGTTTCGGAAGTGACGGCTGGCGCGGTCTCCTGACCTTCTTTCTCCCCGCTTGTGGCCGTCATGGAATTCCAATGCAGGTTGCCATAAACGATGACCCCGGCGGCGATGATAAATAATAGTAGAATGAAAGCTTTTTTCATGTGTATCCCCCTCTGAAAAAATGTTGGAAAATAGAACCAATGTGTGAATTCTACTTCCAATAAACGGTTGACTGTTGTTTAATAGTAAATATAACAAATGATTTCAATTCTATTAAAATTATGACAAGATTCCCTTAAAATAACAAGAACTTATGATATAATATGACAAGATTTTCATTTACAAGATATGTAGGAGGCAATCATGGAAGAAACGATCAGCTTAAAAGAGCTCATACATACGCTCAAAAAGCGTATGAGTCTCATCATCATACTGACACTGATGGCAGTCACGGTAAGTGCCGCGATCAGTTATTTTGTGCTCACACCCATTTATCAATCGTCCACCCAATTACTCGTCAATAAATCGAATCAGGAGCAAGCAGGTCTCAATATCGGGGAAGTACAGACGAATCTCCAATTGATCAATACGTACAACGTGATCATGAAGAGTCCTGTCATCCTCGATATCGTGAAAGATGAACTCGATCTTGATATGTCGACAAGCACCCTGAATGAACATATCACTGTAGCAAGCCAGAAGGATTCCCAGGTCGTGAACATTCAAGTTCAAGATGAGGATCCTAAGCAGGCAGCAGATATTGCCAATAAAGTGGCAGAAGTGTTTAAAGAAGAAATCGTCAAGATCATGAACGTGGATAACGTCAGCATCCTGGCGAAAGCAGAGCTTGGTGAGAACCCCTCTCCTGTCAAACCGCAACCCCTTTTGAACATTGCGATTGCAATGGTCGTAGGATTGATGGCCGGTGTAGGACTTGCCTTCTTATTGGAATTCATGGATAACACGGTGAAGAACGAGCAGGATATCGAGAAGCATCTTGGGATGCCGATCCTCGGTGTGATCCCGACGATCACAGACAGCGAGTTTCAGAAAGTAGCCCACCGCCAAGAAAGAACGTCAAGACGCAGAGGTGAAAGTGTCGGTGTTTAATAGAAAAGGAAACAAACTTAACTCAAATATCCGTAAATTGATTGCGAAGGTTAATCCGAAATCTCCAATCTCGGAGCAGTTCCGGACGATTCGTACGAATATTCAATTCTCATCGGTGGATCAAGAATACCGCTCGATCATGGTGACATCATCAGGACCAGGGGAAGGGAAGTCGACGACGGCTGCCAACCTGGCTGTGGTGTTCGCCCAGCAGGGAAAGACGGTCCTGTTGATCGATGCCGACATGAGAAAGCCGACGGTCCATTATACATTCAACTTCCCTAATACAACGGGTCTTACGAATGTATTGACGAGACAGGTAGCACTGACAGAAGCCGTGAAAGACAGTGGAGTGGACAAACTTCATATCCTTTCAAGCGGTCCCGTGCCCCCGAACCCGGCTGAGCTGTTGAGCTCACGGGCGATGGAGCAATTCTTCGAGGATGCGTACAAGGAATATGACTTGATCATCTTTGATACCCCGCCTGTATTAGTCGTAACAGATGCTCAGATCTTGGCTAACCAATGCGACGGATCTATCCTTGTGGTGTCCAGCGGGAAAACGGAAATCGACGCAGCCAAAAAATCGAAGGATTTGTTGGAGTCAGCAAGAGGCAAGCTGTTAGGCACTGTCCTTAATAATAAAAAGATCACGGACACTAGCTATTATTACTATTACGGAAAATAAACAACATTCGACAAAATACACCCCTTTACAATGAATGCTGGTGGTGTAAAATGGAATTCGATGCAAAAATAAGTCAAATGTACTAGAAATGGAGGAGTTGTTATGATTGATATCCATAGTCATATCCTTCCTGGGGTCGATGACGGAGCGAAAACGATCTACAACAGCATAGACATGGCAAAACAGGCTGTTTCAGAAGGGATTCATACAATCATTGCAACTCCCCATCACCGGAATGGTAAATATTCTAACGTGAAGTCAGACATCCTGCCATTGGTGAAAGAAGTCAATGAGCGTTTCATAAATGAAGGCATAAACCTCGAGGTCCTTCCCGGGCAGGAATGCCGGATTTATGGGGAGATATTGGAGGACTATCATAAAGGGGAGATTCTTCCTTTAAACCACATGTCCCAATACATATTCATCGAGTTTCCGTCGAGCTCCGTCCCGCGGTTCGCTGAACAGTTATTGTATGACCTGCAAGTAGAAGGGCTGATGCCCATCATCGTTCACCCGGAACGGAACGCTGAACTCATGGAGCGGCCCGAGAAACTGTACAAGCTGGTGCAGGGGGGCGCAGCGACACAGCTGACGGCATCAAGCCTGACAGGCTACTTCGGCAAGAACATCCAGAAGTTCTCACAACAAATGATTCAAGCCAACCTGACACATTTCATCGCATCAGACGCCCATAATATTCATAATCGCACCTTCAAAATGGAAGAAGCGATGGACTTTATAGAGAAGAAGTACGGAATAGACATGGTCTATTACTTTACAGAAAATGCAGAGATGCTAGTCGATGGGAAAAATATATATAAAGAAATACCTGAGTTGATCAAAAAGAAGAAATTCCTCGGAATCTTCTAACCTATCAGGATACAGGTAATCCTAAGGTACTATTGTCGTTGGTAAATCGGAATAAGCAGCACACAGACAACAGTAGAATTTTGGGAATGTCTCCTTACCGTTATCATCGGAGGCACTCGGTCACGCCGTGGGTGAAGGGGCAACTTCGCCTTAGACGCTCGTCGTCGGTGGTGGGATGTGAGGAAGGGTTAGATGCCCACAAATATTAATTTTAAAAAGAATAAAAAAATAATGAAAACGCTTTATTGTTGGTTGGATACCAATTGGATACCTAATGAAAAAACATTTGGAGAATGTGTTTTTTCATTAGGTATTTATTATGTCGTACACAAAAAACCTTCAAAACACATTCAAGGGGGATACCAAATTGAAAAAAGTAAGAAAAGCGATTATTCCAGCAGCAGGGTTAGGAACGAGATTTTTGCCTGCAACGAAGGCTATGCCTAAAGAAATGCTACCAATTGTAGATAAACCTACTATTCAATATATTGTAGAAGAAGCTATTGCCTCAGGAATTGAAGACATTATTATTGTTACCGGAAAAGGAAAACGTGCAATAGAAGACCACTTCGATCTTGCACCTGAACTTGAAAGAAGTTTAGAGGAAAAAGGTAAATTTGAATTGTTGGAGAAAGTTCAACACTCAAGTAACCTTGTAAATATCCATTACATCCGTCAAAAAGAACCTAAAGGATTAGGTCATGCAGTATGGTGTGCCAGAAGCTTTATAGGTAATGAACCATTTGCGGTATTACTAGGAGATGACATAGTAGTAAGTAAAACACCATGTGTAAAGCAACTAATTGATCAATATGAAGAAACAGGTTCCTCAGTCATAGGTGTTCAAATGGTTGAACATAATCAAACGGACCGCTATGGAATTATTGATCCAGCTACAAAGGAAGATAGGAGATATCAAGTCAACAATTTTGTTGAAAAACCAACTTTAGGAACAGCACCTTCAAACCTTGCAATTATGGGACGTTACTTGTTAACACCTGAGATATTCGATTTGCTTGAGAAACAAGAAAAAGGTGCAGGTGGAGAAATTCAGTTGACAGATGCAATTCAAAAATTGAATGAGACACAAAAAGTGTATGCTTATGATTTCGAGGGCAAACGCTACGATGTGGGTGAAAAACTCGGATTTGTTAAGACAACTATAGATTTTGCGTTAGAGAATGAAGAAATTAAGCATGGGATTATTGAATATATGGAAAGTATTTTAATTGATAGAATTCCTCTGAAAAAGTAAATTAGTAAAGGGTGATAAATAAGTGTCGAACTTTGGGGAAAAAGAGTTAATATTTATGGAAGCGACTGAAATAGTTGTAATCAATGAAAGTAAGATATATAAACTTTCAAAGAGAACCATAGATATTATTGGAGCTTCTCTTGGGATAATCTTATTATTAATGCTGTTTATAATAATTGGTGTACTTATTAAACTGGATGATCCAAAGGGAGCAATCTTATTTAAACAAAAAAGAGTAGGAAAAAACCAAAAAGAGTTTAATATGTATAAATTTCGTTCCATGGTTACAGACGCTGAGTTCAAATTAGCTGATTTAATACAAAAAAATGAGGTCAGTGGAGCTATGTTTAAAATGAAAGAAGACCCCCGGGTTACAAAGATCGGAAAATTCATCAGGAAAACAAGTATAGATGAACTTCCGCAACTAATTAATGTGCTTAGGGGAGAAATGAGCTTAGTTGGACCTAGACCTCCCCTACCAAGAGAAGTAAAAGAATACAGCAAACACGATATGCAACGGCTTTTGGTGACACCTGGATGCACAGGGTTATGGCAAGTAAGTGGGAGAAGTAATATTGGTTTTAAAGAGATGGTGAGGCTAGATATAAAATATATCAAAAATAGAAGTTTAAGTTTGGATTTGAAAATAATTATGAAAACTATTTGGGTTCTACTAAAAACTGAAGGCTCTTACTAATATGGAGAAATTTCATGAAACTATTTTTATTAATTAATCTAACAATAATATATTCTCTTGGGCTAGGTTTTAGTAGTTTACTGTACCAGGTATTATTTTTTGTTTTGTTAATAATTAACTCAACATATGCATTTTATTTATTCTTAAATCGACCAAATAAGAAAAGTTATTTTGAAGTCAATATATTTTTCCTGCTAATTATTGTGGGATTATGCTTAATTTCAAACGGAAACTCTTTGGCAGATTTTATATCATACTTCTTAAGAATTTACTACTATATAACACTTTTTTATATAGTCTCTCTATATACTTCGTTTGAAAATGAACGATCAATAGAAATATTAAAATTTTTAATGAAGATAACGATGTTTGTATCAATGCTGTCACTGATTTTGTATATTCTATTTAGTGAACCATTATACCTAAATATTAATGGAAGTTTATATAGTATCCTTATTGAACAGAGTTTTTTTGGGAAAAATATAATCTCTGGACCGTTTATTGCTGTAAATGAATTTGGAGACCTTCAAGTTTTTCTATTGCTTTTCAGCTTAGTAGGAATACAAAATAAAATTAAATTTTCTAAAATTTCATTTGTGTTATCAATTATATTAGTAATAATGACTATAAGTAGGACCTCGATATTTTTATCACTACTAATATTTTTAGCATATTTGTTTATAGAGAAAAAAATAAAGCCTGTATATGTTTATTTAAGTATTTATCTTTTTGGTCTAATAATTATTATCCAGAAGTTTATAAACGTTTTTTATTTTTTAGGAAAATTTAATCAAACCGAACTTTTTTCTGGAAGAGAAGAGCTTTGGAGAGCATCAAAAATTATAATATCAAACCATTTTTTTATGGGTACCCCTATTTCTCAAATTAGAAACCTCTATGATTCCAATTTACCAGCATCTTTACAAGGTTTAGGTGCTCATAACATGTATCTTCATCTAATGGTGATTACTGGTGTTCTAGGTTTTATTGCTATAATGACATTTCTTTTATATATTTTTGTAAAAGCAGGTGTTAGGAAAAATAAGCAATTATTCTTTATTAGTTTTTCTCTAGTATTATTAGTTTTTATTAGAGGTATTACTGAATCTGGGATACTTTTTATTTTCTCATTAAGAACATGTTTTGTGTGGATTTTGTTGGGAATAATATTTTCTTGGAAAAGAGGAAAGATCTAAATGGATTTCAATGGAATAAAATTATTTTTAGATACATCAGACCAACTAATAAAAAGAATCATTTCAAGTGTGTCAGAGCATAAAAAATCATATTTTTATGCTCTGAACCCGGACTGTTATCTTAAATTTCTAGATGATTATAAATATAAAGAGATATTGCAGAACGAAAAAAACATAGTATATGTTGATGGTATGGGTATTATATATACCCAGAAATTTTTGAAATTACCAGTAGCTAAGGAACGAATAGCAACTACTGATTTATTCCCTCAACTATTAAAAGAATTAAATCAAAAAAAATTAGGATACAGAATATTTTTATTAGGAGGTAAGGGGGAAACTGGGAAGAGAGTAATAGAAAGATTTAAAAAAGAATACCCAAATGTCAATTTCGTAGGATACCACCACGGGTATTTTGAGGAGAAGGATGTAGCGGACATAATTAGTATTGTAAATAATTTAGAAGTAGATATACTATTTGTGGGATTTGGTTGTCCTGTTCAAGAAAAATGGGTTGACGATCATTCAAAGGAATTATATAACGTAAAAGCATTCATTACATGTGGCGGTTTGTTTGATTATTACTCAGGTAATGTAAAAAGAGCCCCCCTTTTTATGAGGAAATATGGACTTGAGTGGTTATTTAGATTAATACAAGAACCCAAGCGTTTATATAAAAGGTACTTATTTGGAAATGCTAGGTATGTAACTCATATGATAGGTAAGAAGTTAGGAGGATAGAATGAAAAAAATAAAATTTTATACTGAAAATGATATTAATAAACAAAATAAGGTAGGCAGCACCAAGTATATACAGCAAATTCTATCTTTTTATAAAAGCCAAACTATTAATGATGTAGAACTTTGCATAATTAATAAACCAAAAATTAATAAAGTAAATAAGATAAAAGCTTTTATTTTGTTACTAACTAAAAATATACCAGTACAGAATACTTATAGAGAAAAATTTTCTGAATTAGACACCCATAGCACTAATGAGTTTTCCATAATAGAAAGTATATATTTAGCTCCATTTATCAAAAAAGGTGATAACTCAGTGTTATTAGCTCAGGATTCAATTGCGAGATTACAACAGTCAATAGCTATGAATAGTTCTAATTGGTTAAAAAGAATTTATTACTCAATTAGTTCAATTGCATACTTAAAATTAGAAACACAAATATATAAAAAATTCAAAAAAGTAATATTTGTATCTGAACTGGATAAGCAATTTATCGAATCAATGGTAACTTATAGAAATTTTTCAGTTCTTGAAATAGGGTTGGATGAGGATGATTTATACATCAATAATGATATCAAATTGATGGGGGAAATTAGAAAAACATATGGTGATTATATTTTATTTACAGGAAATATGGAATATCCACCAAATCACGAAGCTTCTTTAAGGTTAATAAATGATATATTTCCATATATTAAAAACAAAAAACCGAAATTAAAATTATTACTCGCAGGAGTGGGTAGTGAAAAATATAATGCTCCGGATCATAACATATTCGGGATAGGAAAAGTTGATAGTTTAAAAGAATATATACACTGTTCTACTATATATGTTTCTCCATTGGTATCAGGTTCTGGAATGAAGAATAAGATACTTGAAGCTTTAGCTCAAAATAGTATAGTAATCGCTTCAGATAAAAGTGTAGAAGGAATTAAGACTATAATAAACAAAGAACACTTAATAATTTCAAATGAAAATGGTGAGTTTATTGAAAGTATATTAAGTGTATTAGAAGAAAAAAATAAGTACAGTAATATAAGAGAGCAAGGTTATAAATATATTTTAAATCATCATATGTTTGATTCGAAAAATAATACCTTACTTCATAGTTTATTTGAATGAGGAGTATAATATGAAAATTTTGATAGTAACAAATATGTTTCCATACAAAGATATGGACTATTTTGGGAATTTTTTAGAACTGGAATATAAATTCATGAAAAGCCAAGGAGAAAAAGTTGACTTATTATTTTTAAATGGAAGAGAGAATAAGCTGAACTACTTAATAGGATTAAATAGGTTTCTAAAGGTCTATAAAGACTACGATATTATTCATTTTCATCATTCATATATTGCTTGGTATGCATTTTTTATTAGAGGTAATAGGGGAATAAAGAAAATTATGACTATTCACGAAGGGGGAAATATTAATATAAAGAACAATGAAATATTCCCCGCTTATGGACATGGTAGGAAAGCTTTCATTGAGAAGATTTTTTCCATATTTGACATCAGAACAAAAATATTTAATCAGATGGATCACCTAATACTAACTAGATATTCTGATAATACATTATATTATAAGAACATGAAAATAACTAATAATCCTATGGGAATAGATTTCAATAATTTTCGTATTATAGATAAAAATAAAGCAAAAGAGTCATTAGGTATCCCTGTTAATGATATACTTTTGCTTTTTCCTCATGAGCCGAGAATAGAGAAAAACGTTGACTTATTTGATAATGTTGTTGATGAACTCCAGAAAAAAATCAGTAAAAAAATTCATGTAATTTACGGTGGGAAAATAAGTACAAAAGAAATGTATATTTATTTAAATGCAGCAGACATTTGTTATTTAACCTCCAAGTTTGAAGCCTCACCCACAATAGTAAAAGAGAGTTTAGCATGCGGCACACCTATTCTTTGTTCAAGGGTCGGGGACTTAGAAGAGTTATTATCATCAGGTCTCGAATTCTTAATTTGTGATAATAAAGATCAGTTTGTTCAAATGAGTGAAAAACTTTTAAATGTTCCAATGGATGGCACGAAACTAAGGGAATTTTTATTTGATAAAGGGATTAGCTATGAATTAACATCCAAAAAAGTTATCGGAATTTATAAGGAGTTATTAAAATGAAAGTATTAATAGTAGGGTGGTTTGGTGAGAAAAATATAGGAGATGAATTAATCTTAGAATCTACTTATGAGCAAGTTATGAAAAGGATAAATCCAGATAAAATCTATATTGCGAGTAATCAAAAAGTTTCAAAAAAATATAACTGGATATATGATCATGAATTCACAATGAAAAGTTGGGCTAAATTAATACTAAGAGCAAATATATGGGAAAATATTAGAGCATATAAAGAGGTAGATATAATTTTATATTCAGTGGGTGGTGGAGTATCAGATTGGAACAAAGTTGTTATAAGAAGATTAATTAATAGAATGAAGTTCTTTAAACTACTAGGAAAAAAGCAATATTTTATTGGTGTAGGTGCTGGTCCATTTGTTGGGAATGTTAAGAAAGAAAAAATAAAAGATGTTTTCTCACTAGCCGATTCTATTTTAGTGAGAGATAAAACCTCTAAAGATAATCTAGATAAATTAGGACTTAACAACATTATTTTATCTAACGATATTGTGTTTGAAAATGAAAACTTAAGAGAGTTTTATGAAAAAAATAAAATGGTAACTAAAAAGGATCAAGTCTCAATTATTCCTACACCTTTATTTTATAATTCTCTGTGGAATAATAACGAACAAAGATTAGAAGAGTACATTAATTCAATGAGAGAAATAATAAAATTTCTTTCTGAAAAATACGATGTATTAATTATTCCTTTCCAAAAAGAATTTGATAAACAGTATTTTATAAATCACTTAACTGACTGTGAATTTAGTGTATTAGATTACAATAAATATGAAGAAGTTTATACAGAAATTATTAAATCTAAATTTGTTGTTCCTATGAGGTTTCATGGAATGGTACTTTCTACTCTCTTTGAAACACCAATGATTCCGATAATATACGATCATAAATTATCAGACTTATCAAAAATGTTAGAGATAGAAAATATATCATTATCAGTGGGTGATGGAAACAACTGGTTAGATACTTGTTTTAGTAAGGAAGAATTTATTCAATCTTTTAATGAATTATTGAATAATGAAGAAACAATCAAAAAAAATATACAAAAATATAAAGAAAACGCAGATGTAAACGGTAAGATAATGGAGGGAGTATGAGCAAAAGATACTTGTTTATCACAGAATATTCTGGGATAGGGGGCGGAGAAAGTTCCCTATATAATTTAACAGTAGAACTAAATAACTCTAATCATATTTCAAGAATCCTCACTTTAAACCGGGGGGAGCTAAATTCCAAATTAGATCTCGAGGGCATTTATAATTCTGAGTTTAACTACAAAGCTCTCATTAGGAATTTCAAGTTCTTTCGAATATTTAAACAGCTAGGAAAACACTTAAAACAGATTGATACGGTAGTATTAAATTCTAAGTCTACTTTATATTTAATTCCTTTTATAAGAATTATTAATAGCAAATTGGAAATTATTTATATCGAACATTCAAATTGGACAGAATATAGAATTTTAGAGAGGTTATTAATAAAAAATTGCAGCTATGTCTTAGCTGTTTCAAAGGCAGTAAAAAGAAATTTATTAAACCAAATAAATATAAAAAATGAAATACTCAAGATATTACCTTTAGGAATTCCAATAAACAATAAAAACATCAAGCCTAAAAAAATCACTAGCAATAAAGCGACAATAGCAATGATTGGTAGGTTTCAAGAGATAAAGGGGCATGATTTTTTTGTTAATATTTGCAAGTATATTAATGATAAAAATATGAATGTAGAATTTAAAATTATTGGTGGAAAACCCTTTAATACAAAAGAAGAAAATCATTTTGAAAGTAAAGTATTAGATCAAATAAAAAAATTAGGTTTGAGAGAGAAGGTAAGTCTACTAGGGGAAAGAAAAGATATTTTGAATTTATTAGAGTATGAAGTTGATATATTAATAGTGCCGTCTTTAAATGAATCCTTTGGAATGGTAGTAATAGAAGCTGCGAGTAAAGGAGTTCCAATAATCGTATCTCACCAATGTGAAGGACCTGTTGAGGTATTAACCGAGTTAGATGCGGAAAATCTTATTACAAAGAGAAGTGTTTCTTCTTTTTATAAAGTGATTTTTGATTTGATTTCTAATGAAAAATATTATTATGAAACATCAACTAAACTTATAAAAAATGTTGAAAAATACAATGTCCAGAATATAGCACAAAAATTTGTAAATATTAAATAAGTTGGTGGCTTAATATGATATTAAAAATAATAAAAACCCACTTAAGAGCTCGAAAATTCAAAGAAATAGGTAGGTATACTATTCTAGAAAAGGGAGAATATTATCAACCTAATAAAATTACATTAGGAGAAGGGGTTTATATTGGACCTGGAGCAAAAGTTTCTTCTAATGGTGGGCTTGAAATAAAAAATGGAGCAATAATTGGCCCTAATATTACTATATATACTAGCAATCACTATTTTGAAGGGAAGGACATTGTTTCAATTCCTTATGACCCAAGGACAGTGGAAAAAAAAGTTACTATAGATGAAAATGTTTGGGTAGGTGGGAATGTTATTATCACTCCTGGAGTTAGTATTGGAGAAGGTTCAATAATAGGCGCCGGCGAGGTCATAAGGGGAGATATTCCACCATACTCTGTGTTTTATGGTTCAAAAGTTCAAAGAAATAGAAGGAACCTAGACTTGTATCGTAAACTAAAAAGAGAGAAAAAAATATATATGAAAAAAAAGTTGGAGATATATGAAAGATTATACAAAATACTTGAAAAGATTTTTAGGAATATTAAGTAGTTCGATATTAAACTCAGTATTTAATTTCTTGTTATTTACACTTTTGTCAATAATTTCATCAGAGAGATTTTTTGGTGAATTCTCCTTCGCATATGCAATGATTTTTTTATTTATTCCTTTTGTGGAATTGGGGGTATCAACCTTCTTACTTTCGAATAACTATGCTGAGTATGAAAATTCGATATTAAGTCTTGTTAATTTAATGCTATCACTTTGTGTATTTTTAGGAGTATTGCTGTTTAGTTCAAATATAGAGTTTGCGTTGATTTTTATTAATGTAGCTGCCGCGAGTTTGTATCAAATAGTTTATTCAATGTTAATAAAAAATAAAATGATTAAACATCAGCTAATATTTTCAATATTAAATGGAACAATAAAATTAATAATTGTATTGCTTGTTGCTATTACTGATACAAATTTAAATATGATTCTTATAATTTTAATAATATCTAACGTATTACCAACATTGTTTTATTTGAAGAAAGTTAATTATAAGTACACAATATCCAAAGAAGTTATAAATAAGAGGTTTTGGTTTGATATTAAATGGATAAGTTTAAGTACCCTAATAGCGGTTTTATTAATGAGACTAGATCAAATTATAATTGGACATTTTTTAAATAAGAATCTATTAGGTTGGTATATGATTTCTATACAATGGTTTATGATAATATCGATTATTAGTACATCATTACTAAAGTATTCATTTTCTGAAGTCCAAACACTATCTCCACACAAGATCTATGAATGGCTCCGAAAAAATGAAAAGAAGATTGATGCCCTATTAATATCATTTTTCTTAATTTTTATAATAGTATTATTAGTAGCTATTAAATTTATTTATAGCCAAGAGAAATTATTGACAATGACAATATTGATTCTTTCTTTTGGATTTTATTTTAGTATTAAGTATAATTTTTACTCTATTATAACTTATAAAGAAAAAAATACAAAAGTTCTATTTATAATTCAGATACTTCAACTTTTTATACAACTAATTATAATAATGGTATTTTTCAAATATGTGGGTTATTATTCCTTCCCGATTGCTTTTTCATTCATTAGATTATTTGGATATCTTTATTTGAAGCATAATATTAAAAAAAAATATAAATTATACTTCGTAACGAAAGCCATACAAATAAGACAAAAAGGGTGAGACAATGAAAGTTATTTTATTATCAGGTGGTTCAGGAAAAAGACTGTGGCCATTATCAAATGATTTAAGATCCAAACAATTTCTAAAAGTATTAAAAGATGATAGAGATAATACTCAGTCGATGATCCAGAGGGTTTGGGGTCAAATAAGAAAAGTTAATTTGGAAAACTCAACAATAATTGCTACTAGTCGGTTACAAGCCGAAATAATTAGAAATCAATTAGAAGCTCGAGGAGAAATAGTAATTGAACCTAGTAGGAGAGATACTTTTCCAGCGATTGCTTTAGCTGCAAGTTATCTATACAGTAAGAAAGAAACTGATGAAAATGAAGTTATATCTGTGCTCCCAGTTGATCCTTTTGTAGAGGATAGATTTTTTGATAGGTTGCAAGATCTAGAGCGTGTTTTGAATGAAAGTAAGGTTGATATTGGTCTTATTGGTGTCAAACCGACATACCCTTCATCAAAATACGGGTATATACTTCCTGATAATCAGGTAGATATTAGAGAATATCGAAGTGTTCAGGCTTTCACAGAAAAACCCACAGAAGAATGTGCGGAAAAATTAATAAATGAAGGGGCATTATGGAATTGCGGAGTATTTGCATTTAAATTGAAATATATCTTAGACATATTAAAAAATATGAATTTCCCTATAAAATATAATGAATTGTTATCTAGGTACAATGACCTTCCCAAAAATAGCTTTGATTATGAAGTTGTAGAAAACTGTAAAAAGATAACGGTATTACCTTACAACGGGGAATGGAAGGATCTTGGAACTTGGAATACATTATCTGAAGAAATGTCTTCAAATCAAATTGGTAAAGGTAATATTAGTACCGACTGTACTAACACACATATGATTAATGAATTAGATATTCCTATAGCAATTATTGGAGCTTCCAATTTAATTGTTGCAGCTAGCCCAGATGGAATCTTAGTATCAGATAAAAATTCAAGTCCTAGAATCAAAGATGTCGTAAATAATTTTAGTAATAGACCTATGCATGTCGAGAGAAGATGGGGACATTACGTTGTTTTAGATTTAATAAAAAGTAGGGATGGTAATGAGGTCTTAACAAAAAGGTTTGAGGTGAATCCTGGACAAAATATCAGTTACCATTTTCACAATAATAGAAGTGAGTTGTGGACAATCATTAGTGGAGAAGGGATATACGCCCTTAATGGAAAATTAAATAAAGTTAAAGCTGGTGATGTACTATATATAAAGGAAGGTCAATTTCATGGAATTAAAGCAATAACGAATCTACAGATTATTGAAGTTCAGAGAGGGAAAGAATTACTTGAAGATGATATAGTTAGGTTGGAATCAGACTGGGTGGATATTGAAAAATTATGTACTTATGAGGAAATGACAAAATAGTATAAAGAGTAAATCTAGGAGTAATTATGTATAACAGAAATAATAATTTGTGGGAATTGAACTTTATTAGATCGATTGCAATATTAGCTGTGTTAGCTATACATGTTTATGGAAGTCTCTTAGTAGATCAAAATACTAGTGGTACCACTTTCTATTTTTCAATGTTCATAAATCAGATAAGTAGATTTTCAGTACCCGCATTTTTATTTGTATCAGGTATATTGGCTTTTTGGACTTTCGAAAAATATACATTTAAGAAGATTATTCTGAAAAGGATAAGAGAGTGGATGATTCCATATGTCACTTGGACAGTATTGGGTCTATTAATGGTTAGTGAGTTTTCATTAAAAAAGATAGGAATAGCTTTATTTACAGGCACAGGTCCTTTTTTTCAATTATATTATATACCGTTACTAATTCAATTTTATTTATTAACTCCTTTTTTAATAAAAATTGCCCGAAAAAAACTTTATGTAATATCTATAATTATTCTTAATATACTTGGATTGATAGTATTTGAATATTATTTAAAGCAACCAATTGGAATCACTAAAACTTTTAATAGGATAAGCTTAGTATTACAATCAGGTTATTTTTTGTGGATAGTATACTATCTTACAGGCATAGTTGTAGGAGGGAGTTATGTAAATTTTAAATCTATAATAAGTAAATACAGTTTGAAGATGGTAATTTTAGGTTACTGTTTTTCACTAATAATATTATTTATAGATTGCTATTTCGGATGGTGGAACCTACCCAATAGAACTGCTTTATTGGGTTTTTTTAGACCAGAAATAGCCATATATACTTTTTTTTCACTATTATTATTGTTTAAGATTAGCTCATTTTTCCAATTTGAAGTTTTAAGAAAAATATACATGCAATCATTTGGGATTTATTTAGCTCATTTAGCAATAATTATATTATTAAAAGAAATTTCAGATATCTTTTTTTCGAATTTTCTTTTCACTTCTCTTAGTTTCGTTCTTTCCTTACTTATTTCATATTCATTTACAGTGGTTATTAGAAGAACGCCGTTTGCCTTTTTGTTTATAGGTCAAAAGTAACGCGAGTATATGGAAACATTGTATTTTAGAACTGGAGGAATATGCAAAATGAATATTTTAGTTACTGGTGGTGCTGGATTTATTGGGAGCCATACTTGTGTAGAACTATTAAAGGAAAATCACGAAGTAGTAATTGTGGATAATTTTTCTAACAGTAGTCCTATTTCAATAAAAAACATTGAAAGTTTAACTAATAAAAAAGTTAAGTTTTATAATGTTGACCTTTTAGATAAAGCAGGAATGAATATGATTTTTGAAGAAAATTCAATAGATTCAGTGATTCATTTCGCAGGTCTGAAATCCGTCGGTGAATCTGTTGAAAGACCTTTAAAATATTATTCAAATAACATTACCGGAACCCTAGTTCTAATTGAACTTATGGAGAAGTATAATATATATAATTTAGTCTTTAGTTCTTCCGCCACAGTTTATGGAAATCCAACCCATGTTCCAATAACTGAAGAATTTGAACTGAAAGCTACAAATCCATATGGTAGAACTAAACTGATCATTGAGGAGATTTTGAAAGATTTGCCTATAGCAAATGAAAAATGGAGTATAGCAATTTTACGGTATTTTAATCCTATTGGTGCTCATAAAAGTGGACAGTTAGGAGAAGATCCTAATGGAATACCTAATAACTTAATGCCTTTTATTACACAAGTGGCAATAGGGAAACTTAAAGAGTTAAACATATTTGGAAACGATTATCCTACAACTGATGGAACTGGTGTAAGAGATTACATACATGTCGTAGATCTTGCTAAGGGACATTTAAAAGCTCTTAATAAAGTAATCCAGAGAGAGGGTATAGAGACTTATAATTTGGGAACTGGACTAGGACATAGTGTTTTAGATGTAGTGAAAGCTTTTGAAATCTCTACAAATATAAAAATACCTTATAGGTTTATTACGAGAAGGCCGGGTGATATAGCTATTTGCTTCGCAGACCCTACAAAAGCTGAGAGGGAGCTTGGATGGAAAGCAGAAAAAGGTATCTTAGAGATGTGTACTGATGCTTGGAGGTGGCAGTCGGGAAATCCGAATGGCTTTGAGGATAAAAAAATTTAAAAACTAAATACCTTTAATTCAACTTTGTATTTTCTATTAGAGTTTCTAATATTAACTTAAGTTTAGTTGGGGCTATGGAATTAAAAAACCTTAGAGGGAGTTTTCATTTAAATTGGTAGTTTTGGTAGTAAGAAAACAATCAACCTTCTAAATTCATATGCATTTAAATATTTCCTCGCATACGGTCTTGATTTTGTGAATCCCTATCACGAACAGAATCAAAAGCGAAGTTTTATTTTGTGGTACAGGACAACTTACTAACGGATAGTCAAGAAAAGTTAAAGATGCTTAAAAAGCGTGTAATGGATAGAGTTCATTATCTAGTGACAGTTTGAAAGGAGAAAGTAACATGATTCTAGTAGTTGGCGGAGCAGGTTATATTGGCAGTCACCTAGTGAAAGAATTGGCTGAACAAAATGAGGTAGTTGTTCTGGATAACTTATCGACTGGACATGAATATTTGATTGATCAGCGGGTTCATTTTGTACAAGGTGATTTAGGGGATAGAGAAACACTGAATCAACTTTTCTCTAACTATCCAATTAAAGCTGTTATGCATTTTGCTGCAAATAGCTTGGTGGGGGAATCGGTTCAGAATCCTTTCAAATATTACGAGAATAACGTTTCAAATACTTTAACACTATTAAATGTGATGTTGAAGCACGGCGTCAAGAAATTTATTTTCTCTTCTACAGCGGCAACATATGGTATACCTGAGACGGATACTATTACAGAAGAGACTGTTACGAATCCAATTAATCCTTATGGCCATTCCAAACTGATGGTGGAACAAATCTTAGAAGATTTGCACCAAGCGTATGGTCTAAACTATGTTGTGTTAAGATATTTCAATGCCGCCGGAGCCCATGTTTCTGGAGAGATTGGTGAAAACCATGACCCTGAAACACACTTGATTCCCATTGTTCTTGAACAATTATTAGGGAAGCGCGAAAGTATTTCCGTATTTGGGACAGACTATGATACGCATGATGGAACGTGCATTCGTGATTACATCCACGTTACAGATTTGGCCAATGCCCATATATTAAGCCTGAATGCTTTATTGGAAGAGAAACTTCAAAAAGCAACCTATAATCTAGGTAATGGTAAAGGGTATTCTGTGAAGGAAATCATTGATACTTGTGAAAGGGTAACTGGTATTGAAGCGAATGTTATTCTTTCAGATAGACGTCCTGGTGATCCGGCAATCTTGGTAGCTTCCTCTGAGAAGATCTATCGTGAATTAGGTTGGAAGACAAAGTACACGTTAGAGGATATTATTGAAAGTGCGTGGAAGTGGCACAAGAGTAGTATGACTATTGTTTAATAAAAACTAAAAGACCTAGAAGAGTGAGAAATCATTCTTCTAGGTCTTTTTAATATGCTTAAGTTTAATATTCTTCCGACGAAGGAGTGCTGGTAGACTCCCTCTCCACCAACACCGAAGAAATCAACACCTCCTGAAAAGGCTCCCCAAGATTCTCCATCCTCCAACACAATTGCTCCACCGCTTTCTTTCCATACAGTTCCAAATCGATATCCATTGTTGTGATCTTAGGGCTCGCTAGTTTCGAGAGCTGACCGTTGTCATAGCTGCAGACAGAAGCGTCCTGTGGAACTTTGTAGCCTTGCTGCTGCAGGCATGAGTTGACGAGGAAGCCGAGGCCGTCGTTTACACAGAACCAGGCAGTGGGCTTGGTCGTCAGGTTCTTTATATAATCGTGAATGATGCTTTCTTCTTCCGCTGCCTCTGTGAACGTGAACGCTTGGGGAGGTGTGATCCCGTGATCCTTCAATGCGTGGACATAACCCTCGTACCGCTCTTGGTAACTTGGGGAGTAGTCGACGTTCCCTACATAGGCAATGTCCTTGTGTCCCAGTTTCAGCAAATGGTCTACGGCCGTGTAGGCACCGAATCGGTTGTTGGTCAAAATCGCATCCGATTTGTTTGTCGGATGGTGGTGGTCAATCATGATGGTCGGTATGCCGGTCCCGATAACTTTGTTGATGTAGTCGTTGCTGATGTGTGACAGGATGATGATCCCGTCTACAGACTGATTCTCGATGAATGAAGGAAGGATCAGCTGCTGTGTCGATTCCTTGTTGATCGATTGGATCTGCAGGCTCATCCCTCTTTGACTTACTTCTTTTTCAATGCTTAAGAATATATCACCGAAGAAGCTTTTGAGAGAAAAGGCAAGGTCTGATGCGATGAGGGCAATGCTTCCTTTTTTCTTCCCGGTGGAAAGCTGCCTTGATTTCGGATAATCGTACCCGAGCTCTCTGGCGGCCTTTTTCACCATTTGCCGTGTTTCTTCGCTGACGCCGGGCTTTCCGGTCAGCGCCTGGGAAACGGAGTTCTTCGATATATTTAAACGATCGGCAATGTCTTGCATCGTTACTTTCTTCTTCATAATTTTTCACTCGCAATCTGCTAAACGATTAGTTTCTTTTCAAGTTCTTGGATCGTGCTCTTCAGGATCCATATGACGCCATATGCGAACGGGCCGATGACAAAGAAAAATGAAATAAATGGAATGCTATATATTAGTATACCAGTTATGGCGGTCAGGCTAATAAGAATGAACGTCGTTTTGATATGGAATAAAGTATATCCGTAGGAAAGCTTGACCAATCCTATCAGGGGAATTTCCAGCCGGGACAGAATGGGATAAAGATATAAGGCACTGATGACGTGTATGATCAAGAACAGATAGCATAGCGGGGTGAGGTATGTACCCGCCTCGTGACCTGTAAGAAACAGAATATCCCCTATTAAGATGAACGTGATGAGCAATTGAGCGGTCCAGGGAAGGATAGCCTGGCGAACGTTCATTTTCATCGCTTTGAAAAAATCCCTGGTGACAGAAATGGCCTTTTCCCGTTGTAATTTCCCCATGACACTGTACACTGCTGTCAACGCAGGACCTACCGGTAATAAGCTGATCAAAAGAAGACACCAGCTGAATAGATTGGCAGGATTCCATGAAAGCTGCAGTACGAACCAGAACGGTACGGTGAAAAGGGAGAAATAGATGTTGGTCAATAGAAACCAATAGATGTAATGAAGCGTGCGGTAAAAGATATTTTCGTTCAAGTCTTTCGAGAGATTCATATGTGTCGTCTCCAATGTAATAGAATGGTGGACGGAGAAAGACTCTCCGCGCACTGGATCAACCTTTGATTCCTGTTACAGTGATGCCTTCGACGAAATGCTTCTGCATCGCGAAGAATATCACGATGGTTGGAAGGAGTACAAGTAGGGAAGCTGCCATCAACGGCCCCCATTCTACCTTGGTCATTCCGTTGAACATGGCTAATCCGAGCTGTAAGGTGAATTTATTGGCGTCATTTAAGTACATCAATGGTCCGAGCAGGTCGTTCCATGAGCCCTGGAATGAGAATAAACCGATTGTGATCAAAGCCGGTTTGGACAATGGCAGGAAGATCTTATAAAAGATCTGGAACCTGTTCGCTCCGTCCATGACAGCCGACTCTTCCAGTTCTTTCGGGATGGACATGAAGAATTGCCGCAGCAGAAAGATAAATACGGCTTGCCCTCCGAAGAAGGACGGTACGATAAGCGGCTTGAAGGTGTTGATCCAGCCGACTTCACTGAACATGATAAAGACAGGAATCATCGTGATTTCCCCAGGCAGCATGATGGTAGAGAGCAGGATCACAAACCAGATGTTCTTTCCTGGAAAGTGAAAGCGGGCGAATCCATAGGCAACCAGTGCGGAGACAAAGACTTCTGCAAACATCCGAAAACCGGTGATGATGACCGTATTTTTAAAATAGAGGAAAAAAGGGATATCCGTAACTGCCCGTGAATAGTTTTCCCATTCAAAGGTTTCTGGGATCCACTTCGGGGGGATTTCAAAGATGATGTCCCCTGATTTCAATGAAGTCGAAATCATCCAGAATAAAGGCAGGATGGTCGCGATTGATGCCAGGATTAAGAATAAATAGACAAATAGAGTTTCGACTTTTTTGCGTTGCTGGTTCGTCATTGCGGCTGACATTGTCTTTCACCTCCTGAATCTAGGGTCTTTTCTTGAATAACGGTAACGTTCGTTTCTTTTTCTTTGAAGGCTCCACTTCACCTGCATAGAACACCCAAAGGGAGGATGATTTAAATACAAGCAGGGTCAGAAGTAGGATGATAAGAAACAGGATCCACGCCATGGCGGTTGCGTATCCCATCTTGTAATAGTTAAAGGCATTTTCATACAGATAGACCATATAGAACTGCCCCTGGTTTCCGGCGCCTCCGATGATGTATGCGTCGTTGAACTTACGGAAGGAACCGACGATCCCCATGACAAGATTATAGAAGATGACAGGGCTTAACATCGGAATCGTAATTTGCGTGAATTTCGTCCACCAATTCGCCCCGTCGATCTCTGCAGATTCATAGAGGCTCCGGGGGATATCCTGCAGCCCGGCAAGGTAGGTCAGCATGCCGCCGCCTGCGCCCCAGATCGCCATCATGATATAGGAGGGAAGGACCCAGGTGGGATCGCCGAGCCAGTTGGGCCCGTCAATACCTATATAAGAGAGCAAAAGGTTGATCAGTCCGTATTCCGGATCAAGGATCCAACGCCATAAGAGGGCGATCGAAACACCGGATACGACAGCGGGCATATAAAGCGCCGTCCGGAAGAAATAGACCCCTTTTACCTTGATGTTCACAATCGCTGCAATCGTCAAGGAAGAAAGGATGCCCAGCGGAATGGCGAAGAGGGCATATATACAGGTTACTTTCAATGAGTTTAAGAAGTTGGGATCATGAAATAAGTCTACATAGTTCTGCAGTCCGATGAACGTCGGATCCGTAAACGAGTTCCAATCGGTGAATCCGATATAGAAAGCGAATGAAATCGGGAATAGGGTAAAGATCAGGAACCCGAGAATATAGGGTGATATAAATAATAATCCTTCATATTTCTTCAGCTTCTTCATGATTATCAACACCTTTTGAAAAAGAAAAAGCTGATTTTCACCAGCTTATTCTTTTGTATTATGTTATTGGCCAAGAATTTTTCGGAGAGCTTTTGCTGTTTCTTTTGCAGCGTCTTCAGGTGATTTATCCCCTAATAGGATCGGTTCATATAAATATTGCCAGATGGTTGTATCGATTTCATTCTGTTTGTTTTGGTTGTTGTACCCTCTAGAATAGGCGGAGGCTTCCTTTACGACATCCAGTGCATATTCCTTCTCTGGACGGATGTCTGCTACATTTTCAAGATCAGATTTAGTAGGAGGGAGGATCTTCCACTCGTGCATGGCATTCGTTAGATCGATCAATGCTTCTGCAGCCACTTCTTTATTCTTTGTATTGTTCGACATGACCGTGTCTGCAATCCAGCTGAACGTGGCTTTTTCTGTAGCGTGTGGGATCTCTGTCATCCCGACTTCAAACGCATCTCCGATTTGTTTTTCAAAATCGTCCCCTGCGCCTCCGAAGAACATTCCGATCTTACCTGTCTTGAACATTTCAGGTCCGCCGGTGTTCTGCGATTGCGTCTTGTCAGGAGCGACCTTGTCTTGATTGATCAACTGATCGAACATCTTAACGCCTTCAATTGCTTCCGGCTCATCGATTTTTACCTTTCCGTCCTCATCGATGATTTCTCCACCATACGTCCATACCCAAGTGGAGATAGGAGGCCATCCATCTATATTGGTTCCGTATTGATCGGTTTTTCCGTCTCCGTTCGTATCTTTCGTGATGGCTTTAGCCGCTTTCGAGAAATCGTCCCACGTCCAATCTGCTTGAGGGACGTCGATACCTTCTTTTTCAAAGAGGGATTTATTGTAGTACATCATGATTGGTTGGTTGATCCATGGAAGTCCGTATAGCTTGTCATTAAGCTGACTGATCGCAAGCGGTCCATCGAAATAGTCGTCTAATTGCACGTCTTCATGATCTGAAACGTATTTATCAATTGGCGAGATGACCCCAAGCTCTGCATACATCGGTATGTATTCCTGGGAAAGCCAGAAGAGATCAGGTGCCTGCTTGGCCGATGCCATCGTTTGGATTTTCTTATAATAGTCTGCTGGTATACTCTGGATCGTTAAGTTGTACTCGTCTGTTTCTGCGTTCAGCTCATCGACGATTTCCTGGAACTCCTTCAACTCTGTCGCGCCAGCCCACGTACCGACCTTCAATTCAACCGGGCCGTCCTTTCCGCCTGTACTGCTTTCTTCGGAGTTTGAACAGCCTGCCACCAGTAAAGAAGACATTAATATTCCTGCAGTAAGCTTAGAAAACCATTTTCCCTTCATCTTCGTACCCCCATTATCAATAGTTTGGTAGCGTTATCATTTTGATGAATGACAACTTAAAGGTGATTTACATTAATGTAACGTTACTTATTGACCTGATTATGACATGATTACTGTAGGTAGTCAATTACAATTTTCGTAATTTTCAATTCTTCTCTTAGTAACTATAAAGATATTTTAAAAATTAACACTACAATTTTAGTGGTTTTGTATAAGAAAAAAGGAAATATATAAATCTATTGACTTCCTTATTTTTGTAATGTAAGAATAGTGTAAGGAGTAATTTTGTAATTTAAAAGTAATTATATGTAATGTAAGCTGATGATAATCAATCCATTATATTTAAAGAATGTCTTTTGCAAAGAAAGGCTTAAACATTCGACAGCAAAGTAAGCGCTCGCAAAACGATCAAATCATGAAGGGGTAATGGTGAATGAAGACTTGTCAGGAATTAATCAAGGAGCTTCAACAGAAGAGAAAACCTGAACAACCCGAAAAACTGATTTTTAAAGGAGTGGGGGATCGGGATGTGTATAATATCACGGCGCCTTTTCAGGATGCCGGGGAATATGTGATTGCCGGCCGTGTTGAGAAAAGGGATTCTGAACATTCGGAAGTCGTTTTTTTTGTTGAAGATAACGGTGTGTGGATTCCTCGTGAGGGTGCGCCGGTATTGGAGCTGCAGGACCCCTTCTATACTTTCATTCATGGTGAACTCATTTTAGGCGGGGTGGAAATTTTTCCCCACCCGACTGTAGAGGATGCATTGGGGTGGCGGACGGTCTTCTTCAAAGGGCAATCGATTGCTGAATTACATCGGTTTGCTACCGGACCTGACGGGATGAAAGACATCAGATTGATTGAACTGAAGGATGGCTCAATTGGTGTATTCACAAGGCCCCAGGGAGAAAAGGGCGGTCGCGGTAAGATTGGCTTCGTTAAGATTGATTCCTTGGAAGAATTAACGGCCGGGGTGATAGACGCTGCTCCATTATTAGAGAATCAATTTACCGAAGAAGAGTGGGGAGGAGCGAATGAAGCCCATCTGCTATCGAATGGATGGATCGGGGTCCTTGGGCATATTGCGTCATTTGATGAAGCGGGAGACCGCCACTATTACCCGATGGTCTTTGCCTTGAACCCTGATACGGGTGAGCATACCGACCTTCAATTGATCGGGACCCGTTCTGATTTTCTAGAGGGGGAGTCGAAACGTCCCGATTTAGAGGATGTGGTCTTCAGCGGCGGGTTAGTCAGAATGGGCAATGGCACCGCCCATCTCTATGCGGGAATCAGTGATGCTGAGGCCCAAAGAATCGTACTGGAAGATCCATTTACACAATATGAGAAGTGAGGAGCTAAGCTGATGAATGTATACCGATATGAAGAAAATCCATTGATCACCCCCCTGGACATTACGCCTTTTCATGAAGGGTTTGAAGTGATCGGCGCCTTCAATGCAGGTGTCACCACATACAATGATGAAACGATCCTGCTTCTGCGGGTGGCGGAAAGACCGCTGTCAGAAAGCGAGGACAGGGTGAAGGCCCCTATTCTGAATGATGAGACCAAGGAATTGGAGATCCTGGAGTTCGATATTCATGATCCTGCCTATGACTTCTCTGATCCAAGGGTCATCAAGTATAGCGGGAGTGATAAGTTCGCGTATTTGACTTCCTTATCATATATACGCATCGCCAGAAGTAAGGATGGCCGTTCCTTTACGATTGATAAGGAGCCGTTCATCTATCCATCTGCTAAACTGGAAAGCTTCGGAATCGAGGATCCCCGCATCACGAAAATAGAGGATACCTATTATATTTATTACAGCGCTGTGTCTCCGGTTGGCGTCGGTGAGTCCATGGTGTCCACCGAGGATTTCAAAGAGGTCGTGCATCACGGGATGATTTTCGCTCCTGAGAACAAAGACGTGCTGATCTTTCCGGAGAAGATTAATGGGAAGTACTATGCCCTCCACCGCCCTGTTCCGAACAGCAACGGGAATCCGGAGATCTGGATTGCAGAATCAGATAACTTATTCTATTGGGGCAACCACAAACATCTCATCGGGCTGAGGGATGGCATGTGGGATAATGGCCGGATTGGCGGAGGAGCAGTCCCGATCAAGACCGATCAAGGCTGGCTTGAATTATACCACGGAGCTTCAGACGATCATCGATATTGCATGGGCGGGGTGTTGCTTGATTTGGATGATCCATCAAAGGTGATTGCCCGTTCAGAAACCCCGTTGGTAGAGCCTGAGGCGGACTATGAAGTGGATGGGTTCTTCGGAAATGTCGTCTTCTCTTGCGGTGTGATTGTCGAAGAGGATGTCGTGAAAATGTATTACGGCGTAGCCGATACGTCTATGGCATGTGCTGAGTTAAGCTTGTCAGAAATACTTGATTCACTTACGTATATGAATTGACGTTCTGCCAAAACCGCTTGACGGTTTTGGCCTTTTTTCGTAGTGGAATGCATTCGTGAGAAATTGAATGATAGAATGATATTTAGAGACATTTCTAGTTGAAAGGATGGATGGATATGATCATTGGAGCAATTGAAGCGGGAGGCACAAAGTTCGTCTGTGGAATCGGTAACGAGTCGGGAGAAATCCTCGAGCGGGTCACCATCCCCACCACCACCCCAAGTGAGACGTTAAAACAGGTCGTGGATTTCTTTGAAGGGAAGAATATAGAAAGATTAAGTGTAGGTTCTTTCGGCCCCGTCGACCTTGATCCGGAGAGTGAGGGTTACGGGTCGATCACGAGTACACCAAAACCCCATTGGAGCCACTTCAATCTTGTTGGAGAATTAAAGAAGCACTTCTCCGTACCCGTGGCATTCGATACTGATGTAAACGCTGCGGCCCTCGGCGAGAGTACATGGGGAGCGGCCAAGGGACTGGACAGCTGTCTTTATATGACAGTCGGTACAGGAATTGGGGTCGGATCGTTAACAGAAGGTAAACTGGTCCACGGACTGACTCACCCTGAAATGGGACATATCGTGGTCAGACGACACCCTGAGGATCCATACGCCGGAAAGTGCCCATACCACGGTGACTGTTTGGAAGGAATGGCAGCCGGTCCGGCCATTGAAGCGAGATGGGGGAAGAAAGCGATTGATCTCGTGGACGACACAAAAGTATGGGAAATCGAAGCCTATTACCTAGCACAGGCAATCACCAACTACATCCTGATCCTATCGCCGAAGAAAGTCATCCTTGGCGGCGGGGTGATGAACCAGAAACAATTGTTTCCCCTCATTAGGGAACAGGTGACGGCAATGTTGGGCGGGTATGTCCATCATAAGCAGATCCTTGAAGACATCGACTCTTATATCGTTCCGCCGGGACTTGGTGACAATGCGGGGCTGGTTGGGTCGTTGGGATTGGCTTTATCAAAGTGAGTGTAAAAAAGAATGGTATCATCAAAATTGCTTATTACATCTCTGATTATGGGTATGGTCATGCTACGAGAAGTTCTGCTGTCATACAAGGGCTTCTAGATACCATTAATCGAGTTGAAATCACCTTGCGTCATTCCTTTGCCATGCCTTTTCTGAGAGCGAACTTTCGAGATGAACGGGTCATATTCCGGCACATGGAAACAGATTTAGGCTATTTCCTAAAGAAAGATTCTTTGGAGCCGGATAGGGATCGTTTAAATAGAGAATATGATTCTTTTATCAAGCAATGGGATGAGAAGGTAGAGGATGAAGTTTCTTTTCTTCAAGATCAACAGATTGATTTAATCCTATCTGATATCGTACCGACAGCCTTTCCAGCTGCAAAAAAGGCCGGGATTCCTTCCATCGGGATTTCAAACTTCACTTGGTATACGGCCTATGAAGGATTGATCAGTGAAGAAAAGTTGGCCCCGTTAAAAAAAGCATATGGCAGCATGGATGCTTTCTTCTCGTTGGCCGGTGAGAACGAGCCACCTTGGACTACAGAAAAGCGGTCTTTTGATTTCTTTTCACGGAGGATAGATGAACAGGAAGTGCATAGGATTCGCCAAATGCTGAATCCTGACGGGGATAAAGTATTGGTATATGCCGGGCTGGGCATGAAGATTACGCACGATTCTCTTGATGGGGTGGGTTTATGGGATCAGGAGGACGTGATTTTCATTGTGTCTTCCAACATGAACATTTCAAAGGGGAATGTTTTTCATATTCCTCAAGATTATCTTGATTCACAGAACTTCATCGCTGCAGCAGATCTTGCGATAACAAAGGCGGGATGGGGTTCGATCAGTGAAGCAGTTATTGGGGAAACACCACTATTGATCATCGACCGTCAGTCAATGAAAGAAGACCAGAATACCATTTTCTTCTTGAAAGATCTGGATTTATGTAAGACAATCAGTTGGGAAGAGTTACAAAGTCTAAAGATTAATAAAAAGGTAATCAATGAGTATAAGCATCATGTACAAAAGAATCATTTAAATGAGATTGTTGATCGTATCAACGACATCATCGTACATAGAATAAACGAAATATAGGAGGCTACCATGAACCAACCACTATTTCTACAACCCGTATTCCAGGAACGAATCTGGGGAGGCACTGCCCTGAAGGACCAGTTCAACTACGATATCCCATCTGACATAACAGGGGAATGCTGGGCGATCTCAGGTCATCCGAACGGACAAAGTACAGTCATCAATGGGGAGTTCACAGGTAAGACAATCGGTGAGCTTTGGAATGAGCATCGTGAATTGTTTGGAAACCATCCGTCCCCGGTGTTCCCGTTATTGACGAAAATATTGGATGCGAACGCAGATTTGTCTGTGCAGGTTCATCCGAATGATGCCTACGCGAAGGAACATGAAAATGGAGAATTGGGTAAAACCGAGTGCTGGTATATCATCGATTGTGACGAAGATGCGGAAATGATCTTCGGACACAGCGCCCAGTCGAAGGAAGAGTTTGTTTCGATGATTGAAAAAGGTGAGTGGAATGACCTGCTCCGCCGCATCCCGGTGAAGCCTGGTGATTTCTTCTACGTCCCAAGCGGTACGATTCACGCATTGTGCAAAGGGACACTGGTACTGGAAACACAGCAAAGCTCCGATACGACATATCGCGTATATGACTATGACCGCAAGGATGCTGAAGGAAATACACGTGAGCTTCACATCGGAAAATCGATAGAAGTGACGACGATCCCCCACAAAGCCGAAGCGGTAGAACCGGTCGTGGAAAAACGTGAAGGATTGGAAGCCACGACGTTTGTGGAAGCAGAATACTTCACTGTTTATAAGTGGAAAGTGGATGGACATGCCTCATTTGTACAGGACCAGCCTTTTCAGCTCGGGAGTGTCCTGACAGGGAACGGTGTCCTGAAAATCCACGGGGAAGAGTATGCCCTGAGTAAAGGAGATCATTTCATCCTGCCGGAGGATGTAGAAACATTTGAGATTGAAGGACAAGTTGAATTGATTGTTTCACATGTGTGATGTGGATGAATAAAAGCGAGAAGCTTCCTGGACACGGGAAGCTTCTCGCTTTTTTGCATTTAACCAAACGTTTAATTAACATCTTTGAACGCTTCTACTAAAGGTATGATTCATCTAAACAGTTGTTTAATCCTCACTTCATCACTTTCTTCAAATAAAACTCGAAAATCAAATCAATCAAGATCACCATCGTAGATCTTGGTGTCAAATCATAGCCGGCAAACTGTACTTTCTGTACATCGGCACTGATCGCATTCCGGGTGATCTTCGCCAGCGTACTGTCGGCTGAATTGGTGATCGAGAGGGAGTCTGCATGTTTGTAGCGGATTTTCTCCGCTGCCCCGACAATGGTCTTCGTTTCTCCGCTGGAGGAGATGAAGACGATGAGGTCGTCCTGTTGTACCATGTTGGGAAGCAGGTCGATGATATGAGATTCATATACATAAGACGTCGGTTTATTCACCTGCATGAACAGTTTGCTGAAGTACTCCCCGACCATCTTCGTCAAGCCGACGGCCACAATCATGACGCGGTTCGCCTGTAATAATTGCTGACTGATCTTCTCCAATTCTTCTACCCGCAGGGATGCCAGTGTTGCATTCGTATCCTGACGGTAACGCTCCAGCATATTCTCAGCCGGTCCCACATTTTCATCCATGCTCTTCAGGTGGAACTTGAATTCAGAGAATCCGCTGAGTCCAAGCTTGTGGCACATGCGGATGATGGTGGTTGTGCTGACGCTGTTGCTTTCGGCCATTGAGGTCAATGACTGATTCTTCGCCGTTTCCAGGCTTTCCTCTACATAATAAAGAACATGCTTTTCTGCGTATGTAAGTTCCCCGATATAAGGTGAAAACCGATCCAATACTTTCCCCATATAGACTCCTTTGTAAACCGTTTCATCGTTTATAATCTCATTATATCATTGATTGCAAGACAATTTTAGCGCATCCGGCTTATGAGAAGGCTTTCATTATGTACAATTATACGCTGGATGTACAAAAGACGCGTTTTTTCTATGATATAAATACATTGTAAGGGATTTCAGAGAACATATAGAGAGGTGAACCTCATGGAATTAAGAAAAATGACAGATGAACAGCTAGTCATATTTGATCGTACATCAACCTCTAAGCAAGAGATTCTTGAAACGCTTGTAGATGCGTTGGATAAACAGGGTGTTTTAACATCTAAAGAAGCGTTTATGCAGGCAGTGCTCGAGAGGGAGAAGATTTCCCCAACGGGATTAGAGGCAGGGCTTGCCATCCCCCACGGGAAAAGCAAAGCCGTAAAGAAAGCACAATTTGCCGTTGCGAGACTGCAAAAAGGAATAGATACATGGGAAAGCATCGATCCTGAGAATCACGTCGAGCTTGTATTCCTGCTGGCCATTCCCGATGGTGAGGCAGGGTCCACTCATTTGAGCATCCTTTCTGAATTAAGCACCAGGTTAATGGATAAAGCGTTCATCGATCGTCTGATGGCTGCTACTTCACCAAGTGAGTTTCTGACAGCGCTTGACGGTCAGAGAGTAAAAGAAGACGCACCTCAAGAATATACAAAAACCGTCCTTGCCATCACAGCGTGTGCGGCGGGAATCGCCCATACATATATGTCGGCAGAGGCACTTGAGAAAGCGGGGCGCGAATTGGGTGTCCGGGTCCTCACAGAGAAACAGGGTGCGAACGGGATTGAAGACGAGCACCGTGGAAAGATTTTAAAAGAAGCAGATGCGGTTGTGTTTGCGACAGACATTGCCCCTAAGAATAAAGAGCGCTTCGCAGGCAAGCCGTATGTACAGACCCGTGTGGCAGAACCGTTGAAGCATGCGAAGGATATCATCAACCGGGCGTTGACGAATCCTGATGGAACCGTAACAGGTGACAGCAGTGAAGAAGAGATGTCGACGGGTGGAAGTAAGCAAGGTCTTATGTCGGAGATCACCCAGGCAGTCATGACCGGAATTTCATATATGATTCCCGTCCTCGTGGCAGCGGGTCTCATGATGGGGATCGCAAAGCTTGTCGCCATGCCGCTTGGGCTTGTTGACACCATCAATGATGTGAAATACGCCACCCATTCAAATGAACTGTTAGTCATCCTTCATTATTTGGATAAATTCGGTGGAATGATCTTTAAATTCATGTATCCGATCTTCGGTGCTTTCGTTGCCTATGCAATAGCAGACCGGGTTGGACTTGTTTCCGGGTTTATCGGGGGTGTATTTGCTGCAGGACTTCACTACACGTTCTGGGGAATTGAAGGAGGAATTCCATCTGGTTTCCTCGGCGCATTGATTCTCGGACTAACCGCAGGATATGTGTCAAAATTCTTAAATGAAAAAATCAAGCTGAATAAAAATCTGATTGCAATGAAGCCGATGCTCATCATTCCGGCGATCTCGGTCTTATCGATTTTCTTCCTGAATTTCTACATTGTCGATCCTGTCTTCGGGGGATTGAATGCCCTTCTGAGTGAATGGATCACAGCAGCGCAAGGCGCAGGAAACGTCGTGCTCGCGAGCATCATCGCTGCAGCCACTGCATTCGACCTTGGCGGTCCGATCAATAAGGCGGCAGGTGCCATCGCAATCGGGCTGGCGGCGGATCAAATTTATCCACTGACGCCAAGGGTGCTGGCGATTGTCATCCCGCCGATCGGGCTTGGACTGGCAACGGTCATTGATAAATATGTTGTAGGTCGCAGAGTGTTCGATGCGAACCTGCGGGTGGCAGGGAATACGTCATTATTGCTTGGATTCATCGCCATCAGTGAGGGTGCGATTCCATTCATGCTCCGGAATCCGCTCATCACGATTCCGATAAACATCATCGGTGCGATACTGGGTGCCGTGACGGCAGTGCTGCTCGGTGCAGTCCAATGGTATCCGCTTCCTGCCATCTGGGGATGGCCTCTTGTGGAAAATGTGTGGGCATACTTGCTCGGGCTGGCGGTCGGAACGCTGTTCATTGCATTCTCTAACATCTTTATCCGCTTCGCACTATTGAAAAAGAACGAAAAATAATCATATAAAGGGGGCCGGATCTTCATTGACCCGGAACCCTTTACCTATTATTTGGAGGGAACATCCATGAAAAAGCGTGTATACGTCGTACCCCATTCCCATTGGGATCGGGAGTGGTACTTCACTATAGAAGATTCGAACATCTTATTGGCGGAAAATCTTGATCACCTCATAAATGTCCTTGAAACAGACGGAGACTATACGGGTTATGTATTCGACGCCCAGGCAAGTATTGTAGAAGAGTATGTAAAAGTCCGCCCTGAAAACAGAGACCGTTTAGGTCAGCTTGTGGAAGAGAAGAAGCTCTTTATCGGTCCATGGTATACGCAGACAGATTCCTTGCTTGTGAATAAAGAGTCGATCATTCGCAACCTGCTTTACGGTACGAAGATTTCAAAAAGCTATGGCCACAGCATGAATTGTGGTTATCTGCCGGATATCTTCGGTCAGAATCAGTATCTGCCTTCCATATTCCAGGGATTCGGCATAGACAACAGTGTCCTTCAGCGGGGGATCTACACCGATCAGCTGAAAGGGGATGTGAACTTTAAATGGAAATCTCCTGACGGCGTCACGGTTCATGCCAACAATCTTTATTTCGGGTATGGTCCGGGGAAATTCCTTGAAGCTTCAGAGGAGTATAAAGAGGAGCGGTTGTATCCGATCCTGGAGAAGCTCGCAGATTTGAATCAGAATAGTGATCACCTCCTCCTTCCTGCTGGAGGCGATCAGGTACTCGTCCGTGAGCATTTCCCTGAGACGATCAAGAAATTGAATGAGGGCTCGGAAGAATATGAGTTTGTCCTTTCAGACTACGAGACCTTTATGCAGGATGCGTGGGAAAACAGTGACAAGTTCACCAACATCATAGAAGGCGAACTGACTGCGACACAGAAATCCCGCATTCACAATACGATTCGTTCTCAGCGTTATGATATTAAAAAGTTGAATTATGAAGTGGAACATAAAATACTGAATGTACTTGAACCGTTGGCCGTCATTGCTCAATCAGCCGGCCTCCGTTATCCGCAGGCATGGCTGGACGGAATGTGGAAAGAACTCTTTGATGTCCATGCCCATGACAGCATCGGTGGCTGTAACTCTGACGACACGAATTCTGCTATCGTTCAACGCCTTGAAAAGGTGGATCGTATGGCAGACGGACTTCTGAATATCTTGAAGAAACAGATGACGGAAGCAATCAGCCATAAGCTTGGCACAGATTCCATCTTTGTCTTCTTCAATACGGACGCTGCAGTCTTTTCAGGTACAGTGGAAGCTGTACTGTTTACGAAATCCCGGCACTTCAAATTGAAAAAACTCAGTGGTGAGACCGTGAATATGGAAGCCGTCGATCAGGAGTATATCAGCGGCGGTAAGAAGATTGTTGTGACTGCAGAAGGGGAGAAACAGGTAGAGGTACCTGGATATTACCGGACCGTCATCATGGCAGAATTAAACGAAGTTTCCGGATTGGGATACGAAGCATACATCGTGGAAGAAACCAGCGATCCGATGGGGAAAGTGGAAGAGAGCAGGAATCCGTCGATTGAAAATGAACATGTAAAAGTAGAATTCATCGAAGGGAATGTAACCCTGACTGAAAAGCATAACGGGACTAAGATAACGGATTTGATACGTTTTGAGGATGTTGGCGATGCCGGGGACTCCTATGACTTTTCGCCGTTGGAAGGTGATCAGCCATTATGGTTGGAAGGTGGAGAACTGGTATCAGTTGACACAGGTGCACTTTCGCAGAAGATCGTCATGAAGCATGAGCGATTCGTACCCGGAAACTTGACCGAGCGTCAGTCGGGAACAAACAGTGAACCGTTGGTGATCCTTACCACTATAGAATTGCGAAAGAACGAACGTCTGGTCCGTATGAAGCATACGATCGAGAATAAAGTGGAAGATCATCGGGTACGTGTCATGCTGAATACTGGAGCGGGGCAGCCGGAGACAACCTTCGCCGATCAGGGGTTTGGGCTGATTGAGCGGAGCGTGGACAATCCGTATATGAAGGATTGGAAGGGTAATGGATTTGCTGAAGCCCCCGTACCGATCTACTCTCTCGAAAATTTTGCCGGGGTATGTGGTGAAGCGCATACCTTCGCTGCCATTACACGGGGGATGAAAGAGTATGAAGTGATGGGAGATACCGGTGAACTGGCGCTGACGCTATTTAGAAGCGTTGGATTATTGGGGAAAGACGACTTGGCTTGGCGTCCTGGACGAGCCTCGGGCATTAATAATAAGGTGGTTTATACACCTGATGCACAAATGAAACAAAAGATGACATTCGAATATGCGCTTTACGCAGGGCCTGTAGAACCGGCAGGAATATTTAACATAACCGACCGCTATATCGGTCGTCATGCAGGCTATCAGAAACAAAGCTTGAACACCTTTGAAGAGAGACTCGAGCGATTTGAAATTCCATATCCGCTCAAGGAAATGGAGGGTGCTGCAACATTCGTGCAGATTGATCATCCTTCCATTTTCATGAGTACTTGTAAGCGGGCGTATGATGATTCTTCTGTTGTCATCCGATTATTCAACCCGACTGAATCTGTTCAAACGTGTACAGTACAACATGGCTTTGAAGAGATTTCCATCACGAACCTGGCGGAAGAATGGCAGCAAGAGGCAGGCAGTGAAATTGATATTCTTCCTAAAAGCCATCTCACGATCAAACTATCATAAGCAGGTGATATCATGACGAAGCAACAAGTATTACAAAGCGTAGAATCCAAATTGCGTAACATCTATGGTCAAGATTATAAAGAAGCGTTCATGGAAACGTTTGAGGAGCTTTTCGATAAGTGGGAAGCTCACTCATTCCAGAAGGCTGCACCTGTCTCGGAAGAAAATGTGTACCTCATCACTTACGGAGACAGCATATACGAAGAAGGAAAGCAGACGCTTTCGTCTCTTCATACATTTTTAAATGAGCGGGTGAAGGGGGCAATCACCGATGTCCACTTATTGCCGATGTTCCCTTATACATCAGATGATGGTTTTTCGGTCGTGAATTATCGGGAAGTGGATTCGAAGCTTGGGGACTGGGCGGATATTGAAGAGCTTTCTGACGATTATCGGCTGATGTTCGATTTTGTGGCGAATCACATCTCGAAATCGAGTCGGTGGTTTCAAGGCTATTTGAATGGGGACCCAACCTATAAAGATTATTTCATCGAGAAGGATGACACTTTTGACCACAGTCAGGTCGTTCGTCCCCGCACTTCACCGCTGTATCATGAATATGAGGGGAAAGACGGAGTGAAGACGACCTGGACGACTTTTAGTGAGGATCAGGTTGACTTGAACTTCCGCCACTTTCCCGTGTTAGTGGAAACGACCGATATTTTACTTGAGTATGCAAGCAGGGGCGGGACAAGCATCCGCCTCGATGCCATCGGGTTCATTTGGAAGGAGTCCGGCACCTCCTCCATTCATTTGCCGGAGGCTCATGAAATCATCAAGCTATGGCGGGATGTCATGAATTTCTTCAAGCCGCATACACAGATCATCACGGAAACAAATGTCCCTCATAAAGAAAATATCAGCTACTTCGGGGATGGAAATGATGAGGCCAATATGGTGTATCAATTCTCCTTGCCGCCGTTGGTGTTGTTTTCACTCACCACGCATAATGGAGAGAAGTTATCAGAGTGGGCAAGGACGATTGATACAGTGTCTTCTGATGCCACCTACTTTAACTTCCTGGCCAGTCATGATGGCATCGGGATGCGTCCGACCGAAGGGATTTTATCAGAGGAAGAGAAGCAGCTGCTCGTGGATAAGGTGATGGAAAACGGCGGGCGGGTCTCATATAAAGCGAATCCTGATGGCAGTCAGTCCGTCTATGAGCTCAATATCAATTATTCAGCTGCCTTGGTGAATAAAGGCGAGGATGAGACAGAGGAGCTTGAAGTGAAGAAGATGCTGGCCGCACATGCCATTCTATTATCGTTTGTAGGGGTTCCTGCTATTTATTATCACTCTTTACTTGGCTCTCATAATGATGAAGCCGGGGTGGAAGCATCCGGGATCAACAGGCGAATCAATCGGGAGAAGCTGGAGTTAGGGACAGTGATGGAGGAATTAGAACAGAATTCCCGAAGAAAAGGGATCTTTGAAGGATTAAAGGACATGATTGCAGTCCGTCAGAAGGAGTCGGCTTTTTCTCCTTATGCAGGTCAGGAAGTATTGGAATTGGGACCTCGGTTATTTGGGCTGGTCCGAAGTAATCAGGAGACCAGTGAGCAGATCACGTTTGTAGTCAACTTAGCTGCTGCTTCAACCGAAGCGACGCTTCCTCATTCTGGTGTAGATGTGTTGAGTGGTAAGACAGTCGAGGGAAAAGTAGCGTTGCGTCCATATGAGTTCATGTGGATAAAATAAATGATATCTATTAGGTGCCAGTGGCTCAAAGAGGCTTCTGGCACCTTTTCATAGGAGGGTGTGTACAATGAGATTTCTGATCGCGTCTGATTCCTTTAAGGATTCATTATCTGCCTTTGACGTGGGTGAGGCGGCTCGTGAGGGGATTCTTTCAGCAATGCCTGTTGCCCATGTAGTAAATGCTCCGATGGCAGACGGGGGAGAGGGGACACTCGATGCATTGCTGGATTCCATGGATGGACAAGAGCGTGAAGTTGAGGTGAAAGATCCTTTAATGAATACAATCCGTGCCAAATATGTGATTCTGCATGAGCGTACGGCGTTTATTGAAAGTGCCAGAAGCAGTGGTCTTCCCCTTGTCCCATTCGAAAAGAGAAATCCGTTGCGGACCAATACATATGGATTGGGCGAACAGATTAAGGACGCAGTGTTGAATGGCTATCGTGATATTGTGATTTCCCTCGGTGGAAGTGCGACGAATGATGGAGGCGTGGGAATGCTCCAGGCGTTGGGGTGGACATTCTATGACGTGGACGGGAAAGAAGTCGGGCCGGCAGGAAATCCATTGCTGAAGATAGGATCTTTCTCAGAGCGTGATCGTCTCCCGGAGCTAAACCAATGCTCGTTCACGATTGCCAGTGATGTGACGAATCCGTTCCATGGTGAGGATGGTGCTGCGCGTATTTATGGAAAACAAAAAGGGGGAACGGCTGAAGGGATCGAGGAGCTCGATGCGGCGATGGTTCGGCTGGCGGCCTTGTTCAAGGAGAAGTATGGGATAGACGTTCAAGAAGTCCCCGGTTCAGGCGCTGCAGGAGGACTTGGGGGAGGAATCTTAGCGGCATTGAATGGTGTCCTTCAATCTGGCGTCGATACAATGATCGAACTGACTGGATTGGAAGAAAAGGTCATGAAATCGGATATCATCATAACAGGTGAAGGGAGCCTGGATCAGCAGTCGCTCATGGGGAAAGTACCTGTAGGCGTTGCGAAGCTGGCCAAGAAACACAACAAGAAGGTGATCGGCATTGCAGGCCGTATTGATACAGAATTGGCAGAGGTGAATCGTTACCTTGATGCCGTCTTCTCGATTCAGACAGAGTGCCGATCACTCGAAGAAGCATTAAGGAGCGACGTGACAGAGAAGCAGATTCGGGTGACGGTCGAACAGATTGTGCGGCTGCTCGGAATATGAGCAGGTCACGGTGCTTGTGCCGTGAAGAAAGGTCCGTCCCTCATCGCATTAAAGCGATGAGGGACGGACCTTTCTCTTTCCCTTACAGGGACCCATTCTTTAGTTCGTGTATGCGATAGCTGGCGGTAACTTTCTGCTTTGAGAACAGTTTGATCCCTGTTGATTCTTTCTTTGGGAAGACTCTTGTTGTAAAGACCGTTTCCCCGTCATTGATGAAGATTTCAGCGATGCTGTGGTCGATGATCGCCTGGATCTTTACCGTGTTCTCCCATTCGAGCTTGGCACTTCGGGTAAATCCATGCTCCGATCTTAGCTCAGCGTCGAACCTTTCCCGATTTAACGTAACCGATTGTGTGGAACGGTTAAATTCCAGGAGGAGTCCTTCCGTTTCGGATGAAAAGAGTTCCAGTCCGAACGATTCGGATGCTTTACAGTCAATCGTCATTTCCATCTCATATTGATTGGACGTTGATGAAAGGTGAACACTGTCAGTATCAACTGTCACTTCTCCGGGACAGGACTGTTTTCTAAGCTGTTTCAGCGCATTCGCGGGTTTTTGAAGCAGCGTGTTGTTTACAATCGAAAGTTCCCGGGGGATCGTCAGGGAGTGGGCCCAACCTTCTTCGTCAGTGGGATAGTCGGTTTCGCCCATCCCTGCCCACCCGAAGAGAAGGCGTTCGTCATGTTTCCCATTGAACGTCTGCGGAGCATAAAAATCAAAACCTTTGTCCACTTCCTGATAATTGATCACTTGATATTCAAGGTTTTCGATATCTAGCGTCCCAACTGCATAAATCACGTTGAACAAGTTTTGATACGCGTGTTCCCCTGCGTCCAAACCTTGCGGGGAGACTACAAGTACCCCTTGACCATTGATTTCAAAGTAATCGGGACATTCGAGCATATAACAGGATGCTGGGAGGTCGAGATCCAATTTCAATTCACCTTTTAGCCCCCAATTCAACGCGTCGGTTGATTCATACACGAGAATAGTCCCTGTTAAATCGGTTCTTTGTGCGCCTAACAACATATAATAATGATCGTTTTTCTTAAACACTTTCGGGTCGCGGACATGGCCGGTATACCCTTCCGGAACCCCGTCAATGATTGGGTTTTGCTCATACTTCCGGATGTTTCCTTGTTTATCCATGATCGCAAGACACTGAGTGGCCGAGCGATCTTCTGATTTAGGGCTGTATTTAATATTCCCCGTATAGTAAAGGTATAGCTCGTCGTTCATTTCGAGAGACGCGCCGGAATAGGCACCGTGGGATTCGTACGCTTCCTCAGGCACGAGCGCGACAGGCTGTCGCTCCCAGTTCACTAAATCAACTGATTTTACATGTGCCCAATGCTTCATCCCATGAATGGCCCCAAACGGATACCATTGATAGAAGACATGGAATGCGCCGTTGAAATAAGCGAGGCCGTTTGGATCGTTCAACAGGCCGGAGCTTGGGAAGATATGAAAAGACGGCTTCCATTTGGAGGCTTGCAGCTTATCCCGAAGTGCATCTAATTCATTTTCTTCCGCTTCATGAAGAGTGCGATATTTTGGTTCAGTAAATTTAGCCATAAAAGCATTCATCCTTTCGTCTTCTATATTGATTCGATGATTGATCGGACTGGTGTCCCTTCCCGCTGACCTCATCCTAATCGTAAAGGGGGTAAAAAAAGAAAGCAGGAAAGTGAGGGACACTTGCCTGCTTCAGTTTTCATGAAAGTTATTGTTCAAGCTCTTTCTTGTCTGAATATCCAAACATCCAGGTAAGGGCGAATGCGACCCCGATGGAGACAAGGTTAATCAAGATATAAAGCAGGACTTGTCCATTTAAATACAGAAGTGTACCTGGGATAACGGTAATCGCCATCCCGGTTGCTTTCAATCCAAGGATGGAAGCAAGGAATCCACCTGCCGCTCCCCCGATGAGGGCCATGATGAACGGCTTCCCGTAGCGCAGGTTCACCCCGAAGATTGCAGGTTCTGTAATACCTAAGAACGCTGAAAGGGAAGAAGGCAGAGCCAGTGCTTTCAGCTTTTTGGACTTTGTCTTTAGACCAACCGCCAACGCTGCTCCTCCTTGTGCTGCAATAGAACAGGTGATGATGGCATTATATGGATTGTTACCGAATTTCGCAAGCAGCTGAATTTCCAGCAAGTTAAAGATATGATGAATACCAGTCACTACGATGATTTGGTTGAGACCGCCGATAATCAGGCCGCTGATTCCGAATGGCCAATCGAGAACCGCAATGGTACCGTCTAGAATAATGTTTTCAAGACTGTGGAAAACAGGTCCGATTACAAACAGGGCTAATGTAATCATGATCAGTAATGTTAGAAACGGCGTGATAATTAAATCAAGCGCTTCTGGTGTACGTTTTCGTATTTGCTGTTCAAGCTTGGCCCCGAGAATACCTGCGATGAACGCCGGCAGGACAGAACCTTGATATCCTACGACAGGAATGAATCCGAGAAACTCAAGTGGCTGTACATCTCCGCCGGCTACCCCCCATGCATTTGGAAGGGATGGACTGACGAGCATTAACCCGAGGACCATGCCGACAATCGGCGTCCCGCCGAATACTCTGAACGTTGACCAGGCGACAAGCGCAGGTAAGAATATAAATGCAGTATCTGTCAGGATCTGGGTAAATAGAATGAAGTTTTGTGAAATATCGTCAGGTGTCATACCGAAAAGAGCTAAGATTTGTTCTTGTAGGACGAGGCCACGGAAACCCATGAACAGACCGGTTGCCACAAGCACAGGAATGATCGGGACAAAAACATCTCCGAAAGTCCGGATTGCCCGTTGTAAGGCGTTTCCGCTCTTGACTGCTTCTTTTGACTGCTCAGCCTTCGTAGATCCAGTCACCCCTAGTTTTCTCACTTCTTCATAAATCCGGTTGACCGTTCCTGTTCCGAAAATAACCTGATACTGACCGGAGTTAAAAAAAGCTCCCTTTACTTTATCCGTATTTTCTACAGCGGACTGATCGATTTGTTCCTTATCTTTAATCATGATCCGCAGACGGGTCGCACAGTGTGCAACGGAAAGAATATTATCATTACCGCCGACTGCGGCAATGATATTTTCAGCGATTTTTCTGTTCTCAGACATCTTTTTCTCCTCCTCATTCACATGTGTAATCGATTACACATAGTGTAAAAATAAAAGTATCAGCAATGAATGCTCATACAAACGTACTTTCTTTTGTCGTATATGTAATCGATTCCATATACGACATATCGTTATGTAATCGATTACATAGGATTATACACTATCTTTTTTTGCTAGTCTATAGTCTAATTGAATTTTGGTAGATTGAATATTTTCATGGTTGATTTGAGACAGAAGCAAGGTCGCTGCTTCCTGACCGGCTTTATTGTATTGAAAATCAATGGTTGTCAGGGACGGTGTGACATATTGAGAAAGTTCAGATGCACCCACTCCTGCAAGCGCGATATCCCCCGGAATGTTCAACCCGATTTCTTTAAGATAATTCATGGCCCCAATGGCGAGCCGGTCGGTAACCGCGAATACAGCAGTGGGTCTTTCTACTGAATTCTCCATGATATTCTTCATAGCCTGATAACCGGATTCCACATCAAAGACGGCTGTTTGGATCCAATTGTCTTCTATTTCAAGGCCTTTTTCTTCCATTGCCGCAAGATAACCCTGCTTCCTTAATAAACCAACAGCCCGGTCAGCCTCACTTACTCCGATAAAAGCGATTTTCTCATGCTGCTGATCAATAAAATAAGCAATCATCTCCTTCGCTGCCATCATTTCATTAAAAGTGACTGATGGGATATCAGGCAGGTCTTGACCGACGACCACCACCGGCATCTTCAGTTTCTGGATTTCTTCAACAAGCCCTTCGCTGGCATTTGTGGCTGATAACACGATCCCTTCTACGTCCCTGCTTTTTAGCAGCTTAATGAATTCTATTTCCTTATCAGCGTTAAGGTTTGAATTCGCCAAGAGAATTTGATAACCCTTTTCTGCAAGTACCCGGTCCAATCCATTGACCATCCTGCTGGTCGTTTCTGAACCAAGTTTCGGCAATATGACACCAATCACCTTCGTTTTCTTTGTTCGGAGGGATTTGGCGTTTTCACTCGGCACATATCCGGTTTCCTCTATGACTTTCAAGATTCGCTCTCTTGCATCTTCACTCACGTATCCGGATTCATTCAGCATCCGAGATACCGTTGCACTGGAAACGTGGGCCCTTTTCGCAACTTCCTTGATTGTAATCAATCGACATCCTCCTTGGTCGCTCTCGAATATGTCATTATTTTACCTTATGGGGAGGGATTTTAGAAGGTCCGGCCTCATTCGGTTTACATTTTCATGAGCAAAAAGTATCATAAAATAGACATTGGCCAGATTCTGTCATAAAGAAGGTGAAATCATGAACGAGAGACAAACGGACATTCTGAGAATGCTGACTCGGCATTCCAATCAATATCTATTAATCAGACAGATGACAGACCACTTGGGCTGCTCAGAAAAAACAGTTAGAAATGATCTGAAAGTAATCCAATCTTACGTAGAGAAAATCTCATCTGCTAAACTCCTCAGAAAACCCGGACTGGGTGTATGTCTGCAGTTTCAGGAAGAGGACGAACGGACACTCTTCGATTATCTCCATTCTAACGACCGCCCAAAGGGGTATCCCGATGAACAAGAAAGGCTTCTTCAAGTGGCCTATCATCTGTTAATGGATACCTCACCCATCACATTCCAAGACTTAATGAAGCGATATTATGTAAGTAAAGCAGTGATAAAAAATGATGTGGAGAAAATAGAGGCATGGATAAAGCGTTATGACATCAGGGTGATCTCAAAACAAAAAGTCGGACTTACCCTTGAGGGAACCGAAAAAAATAAACGTGCAGCATTGGCAAGGTTATATGAAATGGTCCCCCAACAAGCCCTTATCCACGAATTTATGAAGGAACAGTTTTCTTCTTCGGAAGTCAACATGGTCGATAATGTGTTGAATGATCTCAATCGTACCCATTCCTTACAACTCACGGACGAAAGCTTTGAACGCATTGTCCTTCATACCCTTCTTATGATCAAAAGATCAAAGCTTGGACAAATGATTTCCATGTCCACTGAGGAGCTTCGCTATCTTAGCAGAAACATAGAGTTTGAATGGGCATCTGAATTCCTTCAAAAACTTGAACCGTATCTTTCACTTCATTTTCCTGATAAAGAAAGGGCATACCTGTCCCTTCATTTCCTCGGAGGGACATATAGATCCCAAAAGATGATGTTAAGTGACAACGATGATTCTCGTATTCTTGCAAATGTGTTGGACATGCTGGTGGAGCGGGTTTCATCTTCCACCAACATTGAATTTAAAGGGGATAAGGAACTGATGGGCGGATTGAACGTTCATCTGCAATCCACGCTCAATCGCTTGAAGCATGGTCTTCCTGTTTCTAATGTGATGCTTAATGAAATCAAGAAAATGTACCCATATATGTTTGACCGAGTGATGCTTGCGTTAGTAGAAATCAATGAAGAGCTGGCACGTGATATACCTGAGGAGGAAGCGGCGTATGTAACCCTGCATTTCCAATCAGCATTAGAGAGGTTAAAGACTGAACAACTGTCGCAGAAGAAAGTTGTACTCGTTTGTCATATGGGGATGGGTATGTCTCAATTGTTGAGAACGAAAATACAGCGGAAATTCCACTCGGTCATGATTCTCGGGAGTATCGCAAAATCTGAACTGAAGACATTCCTTCGTACGCATCAGGTTGACCTGGTGATCAGTACAGTATCACTATCTGATATACCTGTTCCTCATATTGTTGTGTCCCCACTGTTGGAAAGAAGTGACGAATCCCGCTTAGAGCAATGGTTAAAACAAGATCCACAGCAGGTAAAGCGGCTTAATGAAGAATCGGTTTTATTAAAATACACCAATCCATTCCTGGTGTTTCTTCAGCAGGAAGAAACAAACAAATTCGAAGTCATCAAGAAGGCTGCTTCCTCCCTCCACTCAAAAGGCTATGTAGAAAAAGAATATATTGAAAGCACGATGATCAGGGAAAGGATGTCAGCCACCACCATTGGTGCAGGCATTGCGATACCACATGGCCACCCAAGCCTGATCAAGCAATCAGCTGTCGGGATTGTAACCTTGAAGGAACCGGTTGAATGGGGGATCGAGAAAGTCTCCCTCGTCTTTTTAATCGCAGTGAAAAATGAAAATCAACAAGAAATGAAGCAATTATTCAGTGAAATCTCTTTCTTAAGTGAAAACCCTAAGAAGCTTCAATTGCTGATGAAACAGAAGAATACGATGAACTTTTTATCCGAACTAACGGGTGAGTGAAGCAAAGTAAAAGCGCTTTGCTTCTTTTTTGATCTTTTTTACCGGAGCTCCGGTAAAAGAAACGACTTTTTATCCCGGAATATTATTGTATAGTAAATGTAAGCGATTACGATAAAGGGGAGAAAGAGATGAAATTATTAGCGATTACGTCTTGTCCTAATGGAATCGCCCATACTTATATGGCTGCTGAAAACCTTGAAAAAGCAGCGAAAGAATTGGGCATTCAATTAAAAGTAGAAACGCAGGGATCCATTGGCGTGGAGAATGAATTTACGGAAAAAGAGATACAGGAAGCAGACGGAATCATCATCGCTGCAGACAAAACAGTGAACAAAGACCGTTTCAACGGAAAGAAAGTGCTAGTGGCAGGAGTGCAGGATGGCATTCGGAAGCCCGAGCAGCTAATCAAGAAAATGATGGGTGGAGAAGTCTCGGTCTATCGATCCACTGCACAAGAAACGAAAAAGTCGGACAAAAAGGAAAATCCAATCTATCGCCACCTCATGAATGGCGTGTCATATATGATCCCGTTCATCGTCATCGGCGGATTATTGATTGCCGTTGCCCTGACGATGGGTGGAGTGAAGACACCAGGTGGCCTTGTCATTCCGGAAGATTCATTCTGGAAAAGTATTGAAGGAATCGGTGGAGCGTCCTTTACATTCATGGTACCGATCCTCGCTGGATTTATCGCCTATAGTATTGCAGACAGACCGGGACTTGCTCCCGGGGTTGTCGGTGGGTATATTGCAGCAAACGGCAGCTTCTATGGAAGTGAAGCAGGAGCCGGCTTCATCGGTGGAATCATCGCCGGTTTCCTCGCAGGGTATGTCGCCCTTTATATTAAAAAGATTAAAGTTCCGAAAGCCATACAACCGATCATGCCGATCATCATCATTCCAGTATTGGCATCCCTCATTGTGGGACTGGCATTTGTATTCTTGATCGGTGCACCTGTGGCTCAAACCTTTGAAGTTCTAACCGGATGGCTCGCAAGTATGCAAGGAACAAGTTCAATTTTACTCGCCCTCATTCTGGGTGCGATGATCTCATTTGATATGGGAGGTCCAGTCAATAAGGTGGCCTTTCTCTTTGGTTCGGCGATGATTGCAGAAGGAAACTATGAAATCATGGGACCGATTGCAGCTGCCATCTGTATCCCGCCTATCGGGATGGGATTGGCAACGTTCATCGGCAAGAAGAAATACGGAACGTCTGAAAGAGAAACAGGAAAAGCAGCCTTCACCATGGGATTATTCGGAATCACAGAAGGCGCGATCCCGTTTGCGGCACAGGATCCTCTCCGTGTCATCCCGAGTATTATGGTAGGGTCCATGACAGGTTCTGTCATCGCCATGCTTGGGCATGTAGGGGACAGGGTGGCTCATGGTGGTCCGATCGTAGCTGTGCTTGGTGCGGTGGACAACGTCTTGATGTTCTTCGTAGCCGTTATAGTCGGAGCTGTGGTCACGGCACTCATCGTCAACTTATTAAAGAAAGACGTCAGCACTCACCCGGCTGAAGTGAGCGAAAATGAGGCTGCAAGCTCACAGGAAGTCGCAGAAGAAGCGCCTCAGCCAAAGGAAACAATCGAAATGAAGAAACTGACGGACATCACCAGCTTAGACCTCATTGAAGTGGATTTGAAAGGTACAACCCGTGATGAAGTGATTGATGAGATGATTCATAAGTTGGAACAAGGGGGAACCATCACCTCTTCGGCTGATTTCAAACAAGCCATCATTGACCGGGAAGAAGAGAGTACCACAGGAATCGGCATGAACATCGCCATTCCCCACGGGAAATCCCCCGCTGTACAAAAGCCAAGGGTCGTCTTTGGATTAAAGAAAAAGGGAGTCGACTGGAACAGCTTAGACGGTTCCGATGCGAAAGTCATCTTCATGATTGCCGTACCGAAAGAAAGCGAAGGAAACGAGCACCTGAAGATCCTGCAAATGCTCTCCCGCCAGCTGATGGATGAAGCCTATCGAAATCAGTTGTTGAATGTGGAGACGAGGGAAGAGGCTTATGGGTTGTTGGAGAGGATAGAATAGCCCAGTTCTTCATAGATCTATAGAACAAAAAGAAAGGAAGCAAGGGGACGGTTCTCTTGCTTCTTTTTTAAGTGTTTCGGAGGGGGAGCAGAAGCAGAAGAACCGTCCCCATGACTCGGGCGTTTATTTCGCTTTTCGGTTTTTCACTATGCAAGGTGGCATCGATGTGAGAATGGGCAGTCTATTTGTTGCACTGTTTTCTTTTTTTAGTTTTTATATTGCTTTTAAAAAAAGGTGAAGTAGAGGAGCAAAGAGACCTCCTGATTCATCTTATTAATAAATTTTTCACACGGGTGTCCTATTTCACGATTGATCCCTATCTAAATAATGAATAGATCAGAAGGGTGGAATAGAACATGAAATCAGGTTGTCACATTGCAGATCAAATCAATACATTAGAAATCGTGGGGAATATCATCCCTCACTTATGGTACAAGAACATCACTTTCTCTAGCGGCAAGCCCCATTTTGTTGCCATCGCGTTACTGGCCGATATCATTTATTGGTACAGACCTACGATGATCAGGGATGACAGTGGAATGATCATCGGTGCCAAGACGAAATTCAAGGCGGATATGCTGCAGAAGAGCTATCAGGCTTTCGCTGATACATATGGTTTTACGAAGCGGCAGGTGAAGGATGCCGTTGATTTTCTTGTTGATCACCATTTGCTTGTCCGTGAGTTCAGGACGATTTCAACATCCAGTTTGATTTTGAACAATGTGATGTATGTGCAGCCGATCGTGGAGAACGTGAAGCGGATTATGGATGAACGGTGTAATGTGGCTGACCTTGTGTCTATTTGTCCGCAGGGTACGACAGAACGTATCATGATATCCACTTCAAAGGAAGGTCTGTCCCAACCGGATGAAGGGGCTCCTTTCCTGGAAGAGGGGACGTATACAGAGAGTACTTCAAAGAATTCTTCAAAAAATGAACAACAACAACAAAGCACATGCGAGTGTCCGCTGATCTTTTTCAATGACAATGGATTCGGCAGACTCGGTTCTCATATGAAAGAGAAAATCAAAGCTTGGTGTGAAAGTCTTTCAGAGAGTTTGGTTGTAGAAGCGATGAAGCGGGCGGTTGAACAGGGGAAGCATTATTGGAGTTATGTGGACGCGATCCTGGTGAAATGGGAGCAGATGAATGTGCGTGATGTGAAGGATGCGAAGATGAAAGAATTTCAGTTCATGTTCGAGAAAGTGCATAAGCGGAAACTTTATAGCACGGGTAGAAAGCTAATCCGTACCGAGAAGCTGCCGGACTGGTTCACCGATGAGGGGGAGGGAGTGCAGGAGACAAATGATGAAGAGTTTGAAGCGGAGAAGGCAAAGTTGATGGCTGAGCTGAAGGAGTACCGTGAGCGTCGGGGCGGAGTTGTGGGGTGAAGGGGATATAGGTTTGGAAAGCATTACTTTGGGATGAAGGTAGGGAAAATATGAAGAATTTGGATTTTTCCAGTCAAATGAACTTATCAAAAGGCCATTCTTTCTTTATAATATAAAAGTAAAACAAATAGACTATGCATCAATGGAGGTCCAACCAATGAACTGGCAAGCATCATTAGATAAGTGGAAATCGTATCAGGAACTAGACCAAGAGTTAAATACACAATTAATAGAGAAATATACAGATGAAAAAAGCCTTGAAGATGCCTTCTATAAAAATCTTGAATTCGGCACAGGGGGCATGCGGGGAGAATTGGGACCCGGGACGAACCGTATGAACATCTACACCATTCGCAAAGCATCAGAAGGTTTGGCAAGATACATAGTAAATCAAGGAGAAGAGGCAAAAATTCGTGGAGTGGTCATTGCGTACGATTCAAGATACAAGTCTCCTGAGTTTGCAATGGAAGCCGCTAAAACATTAGCTACCCACGGTATTCATACATATGTATTTGATGAATTGACTCCTACGCCGGAACTTTCTTTTGCTGTAAGGCATCTTCATGCTTTCTCCGGTATCGTTATTACGGCAAGTCACAATCCTCCTGAATATAACGGATTTAAAGTATATGGAGAGGACGGGGGTCAATTGATTCCTGAAGAAGCTGATAAAGTCATCCAACACGTAAACAAAGTTGAAAATGAGTTGGACATTTTGGTTAGATCTGAAGAAGAATTAAAAGAAAAAGGGCTTATCCAAATGATTGGAGAGAAAGTGGACCGTTTTTATCTGGATCAACTCCTGACAATTTCAGAATCACCTGGGATTTCGAAAGAAGTAGATCTAAGCATCGTTTTTTCTCCATTACATGGAACAGGGCTGAAAATGGCGGAGAAGGGGCTTGCTGCCCTTGGATTTGAAAACGTCCATGTAGTAAAGGAACAATCAATGCCAGATCCTGAGTTCTCTACGGTGAAATCACCTAATCCTGAAGAAAAGGATGCATTTGAACTGGCAATTCGTGATGGGCGGGAACGAAACGCTGACATTCTCATTGCAACCGATCCTGATGCCGATCGCCTAGGTGTAGCCGTGAAGGATGTGAACGGAGAATATATCCTTCTTACAGGGAATCAGACCGGTGCAATCCTGATGAACTATATCCTCAACCGTAAACAAGCAAAGGGCACGATGCCTGCCAATGGACGGGTGTTCAAAACCATTGTCACGTCTGAGCTGGGCCGGAAAGTCGCAGAATCATATGGAGCGAGCGTGGAAGACGTTCTGACAGGATTCAAATTTATCGGTGAGAAAATCAAGAACTATGAACAGACTGGTGAATATGAGTTTTTATTCGGTTATGAAGAAAGCTATGGCTACCTAATCGGGGACTTCGCACGAGACAAAGATGCCATCCAGGCTGTTTTGATGGCTGCTGAAGCAGCGGCTTACTATAAGAAACAAGGAAAGACACTTTATGATGTGCTGCTGGAATTATATGAACGCTTCGGTTTCTACCAAGAAGGGTTGGAATCATTGACCCTTAAAGGAAAAGACGGATCAGAGCAAATTCAATCGATTCTGCGGACGTGCAGAGAGAAGCCTCTTAAAGTGTTAGGGGGGCTGAATGTAGTCACGAGTGAAGATTATCAGACCAGCACCCGTATTTCTAAGGGCACAGAAGAGAAAATCTCACTTCCAACTTCGAATGTGATTAAGTATTTCTTAGAAGATGGATCATGGATCTGTCTCCGCCCATCTGGAACGGAACCTAAGATCAAGTTCTATTTTAGTGTAGTGGGAAGTTCCTTGGAAGAAAGTGAACGGAAATTGGCTCAGTTAAAGCAAGAGTTGATGAACAAAATTGATGGGATGTTAACCGAATTGGCGAAATAATATTTTATAAGAACGGTCTTAGCGTAGGATGTACGCCAAGACCGTTTTTTTCATATTATTCCATTTATACTTTCACGCCAAAATAAAGATGCTGTGAAATCACCATAATCCCATCTAACAAGTGACTTGGAGAAATCAGGGAAGCATGGAAACAACTTAGACCTTCCTTGGCATCCGATATCCATGAGAGAATGACTGTATTTATGAATCTATCATCAATTGGAGTGAAAAGCTGTTTTAATTGATGTCGATTTGTCCATCATATCTAATACCATTACTTATTGATGTTGGACAGTTTAAATCAATGGTTCCAATGGATCATGAGTTGTCAGGGGTGCTTGGATGATGAAAAAGGAAGGTAACTTTATTGTAGGCATGTATTGGGGAATCCTGTTGAGTGTACCACTTTGGATAATATTTTTTTGTTTGGTGAAAGTTGTGATGGGGTTCTTTCATTAATCTAGATTTGGTTGGACTTGCTTTTGATTTAAAGAATATTAAATTGAAGATAAAAAGGGACACTGAATCGTATTGATTTATGTGTCCCTTTTTATGGTTGGGGTACGTTTTAACATTTGGTTGCAAGGGCTGGATCCGGGCTCTGTTTGATACTTTTTAATTTGTAAAGAGGGGAGAAGGAAGAAATGGTTTCGCAGATTTTATAAACAATTCCTAAATAGAGTTAATTTCGTGACGATGTTATAAGAGATCTATTGTTTATTAAAAAATTTTTTGAGGTGAAAGCTCATGAAAAAGTTATTAAGTGTAATTTTTATTATTTCTATGTTTGTAATTCTTCCGTCTTATTCATTTGCAGAAGAGGGAACCACCGGAACCTGTGAAATGACTATTATGACGAATAACCTAGGCATAGAAAATGCCGCAACCCCTACAAACTATTGTAAAGGGGCTATTGTGGGATTTTACCAAGCCGGTCTTTTTCATTTAGATGGTGCTTATACTGGCCAGGTAAAGTATAGCGGACAAAAATTTGCAATAAGCAACCCTTTCTCTCCCAATGTAGAGGAAATTCTAACTGTTTATACAATAGTTCCTGGAGAGAACGCTATGAATTATGTTCGCATTTCAGGATCTAATCGACTAGATACAGCAATTGAAGTGTCTAAACAGGGATGGCCAACTGGATTAACTAGTCCTGAAAAATCTGTGATTATTGCTAGAGCAGATGATCCCGCTGATGCTCTAGCTGCGTCTAGTCTCTCGGGACTTAAAAACGCTCCTATTCTCCTAACCTATTCATCAAACATAAACCAGGCTGTACTAGATGAACTAAAGAGATTAAGTCCTAAGAAAATATACTTTGTCGGCGGAACTGCTGCAGTAGGTAAAGAAGTTGAAAGTAAAATAGTAAGATTAGGATACAAAACTGAGCGTCTGTCCGGTGCAAGCCGGTTTGAAACAGCGGCCAAAATTAATGAACTCATATCTAAAGAAAGTAAAGTAACTAAAGCTATTATTGCAAACGGATATACAGTAGCTGATGCGCTTTCTGCTTCTGCATATGCGTCTATTAAAGGTGTACCCATATATTTAGCGAATAACGACAATTTACCTGTTGAGTTACCCAATCACATTAATACGGTAGATATTTATGGAGGGAAGGCTGTTATCTCTGAAAAACTCTCCAATCGGCTAAAAGCTAAAGGTTATAGTGTCAACCGTATTTCAGGTAAGAATCGCTATGGTACGAGTGTAGATGGAGCCAAGCAATTATATACAACAAGCCCCAATGTAATATTGGTTCGCGGAGAGTCAACATCTAAAACAAAGCAAGATTACCCGGATGCGGTTGTTGCATCTGGGCTAGCAAAACAATTACATGCAAAGGTATTATTAGTGCATCCAACTATAACACCTGACGAAGTAAAAAACTTTTTAAAAAACAACAAAGGAAAAATATATGTACTTGGTGGAGAAAGTGCTGTTTCCAAGGAAGTAATCAAGAGCATTTTTGACCATTGATGTCCTGCAAATTAGAGGTCAAATGGGATTTAGGTCACTTTGATTATCATTTTTAAGTAGAGGGATTCATATCTTCGTATCTATTGTTTTCTTTAAAACTGAGGTAACAGCCAATGACTTTATTAGAAGCAGATGGAGAGTACTGTAGTTTCATAAAGTGAAAGACTAGACTTATCTCATATTATCATCTCTTAAATAGTAAGGTATAATATTCCACAAAGACAGGTGGAATAGGCTTGAATTGATGAAATTGAGGTGAATTCGATGTTCGGTTTTTGGGTCATCGTGACCATATGTTTAGCTATTTGGTGCGGATATATTGCTTATAAATCTGAACGATAAGTATGTTCGGTTTGTCCCCTCATGCCCATATAAAAAAACCTCACTAATGACAGTGAGGTTTTTTTATTCGAAGTATCAACCTTGTTCAACCAGGTGGGAGGCAAACTCTCCGATGCTCCGCAACATGTCTTCCCATTCTTTCTCATCGGCTAAATGAAAATGGATGGTCTCTGTATCATCGTTGTATTCGCTCAGCCAAATCCCTTGAGAGGATGGAACGAAGAATAAGATATTTTCCAGATACATTTCATCCTCCAGTGACACAATTCTGAAATTGGATATGTTGAATAGTGTCCATTCAAAGCGTATTAAATCCTCAGTAAACAGGTCGAAGCTGATCTCTTCTTCGGATGTGAATTTCGAGCTTTTTCTCACCTTTTTTAGTTTGTCCGGATTGCTTAAGCGGTCGAAGTTCTTCTCACTTAGTATGAAGGATCGATGCTCTTTTGTGTCGAGCTCCTGTATGCCATAATATTCTTTCATATAATGATCTATCTCATTGGAAGAAATGATGGAAAATTCATGGATGATATCCTTTTCAATGAGGTGGAGCAGCCAGTCATCGTTTTCGTAGTGATGAATCATCAGAACAGACTGAGCGGGTGTGTTGGAACAACGGATCATCCTCTTGGACTGTACATAATTGGTGATAAAGTGGAGCATTTCTTCCGTTAAAGGATTCTCTCCTCTTGCGTCCCGCTCTTCGTCCAGGATGCGCTTCATGATCAGCTGTTTACTGGTTGCCTCCATGATGGAAATCCATTCCTGTTCGGTCTTCTTTCCGATCGCAGCCTCTGCAATCCCCTTTGCTACACTTTCGTAGCCTGATAAGCTGACCATTAAGGCAAGTTCTTCAGATGTGCAGGTTAGTAAATGGTTCATTTGATCACTCCTCGTATGAATCATTGCTGGATATGATGAAAAACTATTGGTTGTAAAATAATGTGTATGTAACATTAGAAGGCAATATATTTTCGAGCCTGCATGATTTTGCTTAAGGTAAAGGATTCTCCTAATCATGGTGTTTTCTCACCTTTTTTCCGTTATAAAAAAATACCTTCCAGCAACCCGGATATTATATAGTATAGCGTGATTGAGAGAACCCCTTGAATTGCCAGTGCAATTAGGAATAATATCTTGCGCACGAACCAATTGTATTTTCCGATTTTTGTATAAATATAATGCCCGGAACCCAGCAATCCTTTTTGAAATACGTTTGTTATTTTTTGAAACCTTGTAGTTGGTGGATCATATATCGAAAGCTCATAGAAACCTAACATTGTTTTCTCTAAAAGTGCTATCGTACAGCCGTAAGCAAATTGAGTACACAAGATCACTCCGACTCCTATTTTGATAACTTCAATCGTGTCGCCTATTGTCCAGAACATATCGTTCTCCTTTTTCCTGGGATTTCTTCTTAGTTAAACCAACTGGTTACAGAATCCTTTATCTTACTGATCTTCATAGTTGCTACTTCTCCAATTTCTTTGCTGATCTTTCCTGTGACATCCTTGACTTTGCCACCAAATTTAGAACTTGCAAGACCACCGACTAGTCCCCCGACCGCTCCGCCGACGATTATGCCGACAGGTCCCCCTACACTGCCAATTGTTGCCCCTAACTGAGCACCAGCACCGATTGCTAACATGTCTGTTCCTACTCCACCTGCAAAACGACCGAATTGCTCGGAGCGACTCATGTTTACATTTTCGGGAGAGGTGAATTCTCCTAAGTTTGCCACAACTGAAACGGCCGTTCCAACAATCGGAATTCTTTTACCTACTGTAGTAAGCCCTTTTGCCTTCGCTGTATTTCCAATGATCTCTTTAGTACCAGTCGTCATACGATTATATATACTCGTCTTTAACTGTGTTCCGGTTAACTTATTAAAGTTTTTTGGGAAACCGGCAGCGTGTTTATATATGTGGGCAGGGCTTTCGTACGTCTTAACGAATCTTTGCAACTGTCTTAACATGGGGTTACTTGGCGTTTCTGCTCTTGAAAATGTAAGGATTTTTTTCGCCAGCTTGGAGCTGTGTTTCCCTTTACTTGTCCAAGAAGGATCGGTTCTGACACTGAACTCGTATTTGCCTCTTAGTTTCTGCCACAGTGTGGGCTTGCTGCCAAGATAGTGAACTTTAAGTTTGGAAGAAAATACACCTGCAGACAGGACGGAGAGCGTTTGATAGCCTGCAAGAAGGTTGTCTCCCCAACTCATTTTACTATTGATAGTATCAAATGGTGATAGGAACATGTCCCCAAAGACTGATAACTTGCGATTTTGTTGATATGAATGTACGTGTTCATGAAACTTTGAGTCATCTAGCATGGAACTTTCGTAAGTATGAATGTTTAAAGTTTCATTCTTAAACATCCCGTTCACTTCGTATAAATACTTTTTTAATAGCTGAATATTTTGTTCGACCGAATCAAGTTCCTTTGTTTGGGAGGTATCAAATGCAGTCAAGTCTTCAACTGTTTGGTCGACTTTGTTTTGAGCCTGTTGTTGCAGACTAGTAAACCGGTTTTCATGAAGAAGTGGTGAGTAAACAATATCACTGACCCGGCTGATTGTGGAATTAGCTTCATCAACCAGATCAAGTGTCAGGTTTTCGCTCTTTCTTAAGGATGCTTTTAGGTCATGGGAAAGAAATGATTGTTGAATATACCCGGTTTGATTGGGCTCTAAGTTTTCGGCTGCACTCTTGATATTGCTAAGGGTTCGCTCGAAGTCTTCTAATAGATAGGAATAGGCAGAGAGAAGGGTCCCATGAAATTCCTCATAGAAAGCACGGATGGCAGCTCCTCCTTTTCCTTCAAAAGAATCGTCAAGATGAATAAAAGCTTCAATATCACGTTGAAGGGCATGAATCTGCTTCCCTTCCGCTGAAAGATTGTTTATCAATTTTGCGATACCGGTATGTAGTGATTGTGAATCCAATATCTTCATACCTTCGCCCTCCTAAGGTAGCTTTATGGAGGAAGATAGTTGATGGTCCGCTTCCTCCATGCTGGTTAATGATTTTTTTACAGACTGATTATTCTTTGCCAGAATTTCTTTATACAAATCCCTGATCTCCCTCAATTGATGATTCAGTTCATTTATTCGTTCAACTACCTCCAGTTGATTCCCACTGGCAACATCCGTCGGCAGTTCCGCGTCAAGAGACCCAGCAACGTTGTCAATGTTCGTAACAGCTTGTTCTACAGCACTGTAGCGTATTTTAAGTTCTTCACCCAACGTGGTTCTCTCCTTTCCTCTTTTCTTCATTTATTCTGGAAATTTCTTGAGAGATACTGTATTGCAGGGCCTGGATCTCAGAGTAGAGTGCATGAACTTTATTTTCAAATACATTGATAGACTCGCTCAATTGAAATTGATAAAGGTCCCTGTAGCTCAATGAAATATCTTTACGAATTTCGTTAAAAGCATTCGCTGACTGGCCCTGCCATGTATGTGGGGAGAGTTCAGGATCTTCTATTGAGTTCCGGTTGTAAACGAACTCGTTTTGTATGTTCTCAAGCACTCGGATACTGGATTCTAAGCGATTGACCTGCTCTTTTTTTTCAGTGAGCTGAGCTTGCATATATGATAGATAGGACAACGGATTCATCCCCTTTTTAATAAATGTCATAGTTCCTCCAGTATAAATGGTATCAAATGGAAGAACGGATGGTAATAGGAAAAAGAACACATATTTCCGAAGGTATCCTAAGTCTTTTGTCCTTTCCCTGGTGGTTTATGGTGATTAATTACCCATAAAATGTAAAGTGTATTCACATATGATAAAGAAATTGAGATAGAAATGATGGTCGGAGGCGATTTTGGAGAGAAAGCCCGTTTTTCAGAGGACATCAAGCCTTTGAGGGTCCCATCTCAGAAGTCTGATGGATATCCATTCCTTGTCTCATGACAAGCCTATACATCTTTTTTATGGTTAAATGAAGGAAATGTTAGTAATACAAAGGTGTTCCTGAGCGATGGAAGAAAAGAATCCAGTGTTAATGAAAGAATGTTTTCAAGTGATGTTTGTAACTGTTTAAGGGGGAGGTGGATTGGTCCAGGATGTGAGGATTGAAATAGATGTAAATACGTTAGAAAGAAGAAAGAATATTACCGGCACCATTTGTTTTATGTTTAATTATCATCATTACTTTCCGGATCAGGATTGGTCGGATTTTGTTGTGAGGATCCTGTCTTGGGGGATTAAATCTTGCAAGGGGCTGATGGTATCTGAGGTTGGAAGGAGCTATGAGTTTGATTTCATGGATGGTACGCCTATTGTCTTTGCAAAGAAGATAGATGACAAACATGTGGAAATGTCATTCTGTGAAGGCGGTTCATTAAAAGCAGAATTTTCAGGGCTATTTACGATTCAACAATTAAGGGAGTCCTTACTATCTGCTTCCAAAAAGGTTATCCGTACCACAGACAGAAATAAATGGGTAAGCAGGGATATTGATGATTTAAAGGATTTGCTGCTTTCCTTGGAGAAATACCCCTTATGAAATGTTAATCAAAGACTTGGCTGCATCTCACCAGGTCTTTTTAAAAGTGCAATTTTCGGATCAGCGATTTATGATTCTGCAATCCTCTTTAACTCTTTTGCACGCCTGCTTATAAAAGAATTCATGTACTTTTCTAAGAATACCTTATCAACCATGATACCCAGAATGCTAAGTGGAGATTTATAAGAAAAGGTATCTTTCATGATTGTCCTTGTCCCGCTATCTATAAATTGGTGTTCATGGGTGAATGAGTGGAATGCCCCTTTCACCATAACATCTGTAAATGAATATGGTTTTTCCATTTTGGTGATCTTAGCTGTTAACGTTTGTCTCATTCCTAAATGAGTCGCTTCCCAGGTGACGAAATCGCCTTTCTCCAGCAGGCCGGATGTCACACCACCGATAGCTCTTTCTTTTGTGCGGCTGGTTGTTTCTATATGTATATCTACATTTCTAGCAAGATCAAAGCAGACATTGATGGGTGCTTTGATGTGAATCTCATGATAAATGACAGGCATTGTTCACGTACCTTTCATGGAAGGATGGTTGTTTCGGTATGACATACTGAATAGTGGGGTCTATACAAATAGAAATTCACAAAAAATAAATGGTTATCTGACTTTCATACCGACCAATCTTTATTTTTTCTTCACTGAAGTTTCCTTGTATTGGGATGAACTGCAGAATACATAGGATGTCCATTCTTAACTTTACCCCAATTTATTCAAAAAACAGACCAATATAAAGCATAGAGGTCTGTTTTAGTGATTATGGGCAATATGTTCCTATTCAAAGGGAGTCGCACAGACATGCTTTCAATCAACCATTATTCAAATTATCCTGGAGCATTTCTGTTACTTTGGTCTGTTCTTCTTCCGGGACGGTCAGGTAATAGGTTCCACCAATCAGGCCGCCTTGTCCCTTTATTTCATATTGTTCAATCTTGTTCTTGGCATTACGGTAATTTTTCTGGATATCCATCATGTCGTCGAAGGTTAGATCTGTCTTCACATTACTTCCCAAGACGTTTAGAATATCATTAAATTTGGTTACTGTTGATGCGCTCGAGGCTTTGTCTATGATGGCAGCAATGATTTGACGTTGACGATCATTCCGACCGAAATCGCCGCGGGGATCTAAATGTCTCATTCTCACATAGCCGAGTGCCTTTGGTCCGTTAAGCTGAATATCCCCCTCACGATAGTGATAGCCTTTCTTGTAATACCCTTCGTCATACCAATCAAGGTCATTATGAACGGTCACCCCACCCATTGCATCCACCAGGGAACTGAGAGCTTCCATATTCACTTTAATATAATAATCGATTGGGGTATTAGTGAAATTCTCAACCGTTTCGATAGCCATTTTGGTTCCGCCAAAGGCATACGCATGATTGATTTTGTCTGTTGTGCCGTGTCCGACAATTTCTGTCCGGGTATCACGGGGAATACTGATCATTTGCATTTTTTCCTTTTCAGGGTTCAATGTCATGACGATTAGTGCGTCTGACCGGCCCTGGTCGTTCGATCTTTCATCCACCCCCATTAATAAAAGAGAAATGGGTTCCGCGTGGGTATCTTTATCTTCAGTAATCTTAGGGGAAGCTTTTGGTTTCTCCCTGTCGATTTCTTCATGCATTTGGCTTGTAGTGTCTTTAACTGATTGATAGAGAGAGGCTGAATATATACCGGCAGCCACTATGATGACGCCTATGACGCCAACGATGATGATTCCTGCTTTTTTCATTATGATTCCTCACTTAATGTGTCAATTTTTGTCTCATAAAAGTATAGCATGGATTTCTAATTAGAGAATCAAAAATTTGGGAAAAAGGATAGGATATGTAGGGGGACTTGAGACAGATTGAAAAAGTTTGAGGGGGGAGAGGTTAGGGAAATATCTACTAAGGATAAGAGCTGATTCGCTATAATATGATAAAAATACTCATAAACTTTTTAGCGATTACGACAATGTTTTGACCAATCACTACTTATAATAAAGATACACAGTTCAATAGCTCTAATCGATAATAAACGTTAGGGGTGCTGAATCATGAAGAAAGAAGGCAACTTTATAGTAGGAATGTATTGGGGGACGGTATTGAGTGTACCGCTTTGGGTTTCATTTATTGGTTGGGTTAAGTTAGTGAAGGGATTCTTCTATTAATATATTGGTTAACATGCTCTAATGAAAAGGCCTCCCTATATACGGTGGAGGCCTTTTTTTGTACTAAGTTGGTATGGAACCAGATAATTTCTTTAATTTATCGGTAAGAAATGTAATATTGGCTGCATCATTTCTCAATTCAAACATATTCATGGCACGGTGAAAATAGTTGAGTGCTTGTTCATACTTATGATCCAGCTCATAATTATAACCGATTTGATAATTCAATTCTCCGATTCCCCATAATAATTCTTCTGAGAAGCACCATTTAATTGCTTTTTTGCAGTAAGCAGTCGATTGCGCCAATTCTCCCTTTCGTGTAAGTACCCTGGCAATATTGTAATATAATTTGGTTTTAATTGACTTGTCTTGTAATATTCCTGTTTTATGAATGGCGTTTTCCACTTGATGATAATAATGGAGGGTTGTGTCATAGTTTTTTAGGGTGAAATACACCGAGCCTTTACTTGAAAGAATTTGCATTTCACGTTCGGACATGGCTTTTTTTCGATGTGCTGTTAAATGGTAGGCTTGGTCTAAAAGGGAGAAGGCCATGTCGGGATCTTTCTTCACTTCAAACTGATAAATTCCCTTATGCCAATAGAGGAGTTGCAATTTCTCGTTATCCTTATAGAAAAGCGGGTTCTTTTCCTCGGTCTTGATCAATTCCATCATTTCCTCGTAATTTCGGAAAGTTCTTAAATCCCGTAATTGCTTCTCCACCTCTGTGATGTAATCCAAACGGGGTGTAGTTCCAATTTCAAAGAAATAATTCACATCCACACCAAGCTTAATGGCAATTTGGTATAAGGTTGTGGCACTGGGGTAAATATCTCCTTTCTCAATACGGCTGATCAGTGCTTGCGTACAGATTTCTTCAGCAAGGTCCTTCTGTGTTATGCCTACTACCTTTCTCATTTCTTTTATCTTTTTCCCTATGACTGAGTAATCCATTGTTCCACCACCAAGTTGTTATTTGATATGCCCCTTGGCTTTTATAATGAGACATCATTCAATGGGTTTCAACAAAAATATTCAAAAAATTTGACAGAGTTCCCAAAGGTTAATGGAGAGCGGAGAAAGAATTAATATTATATCGATCGTTTCTATCAAAATCTATAGATTTGAGTGATGAATTTATGAATAAACGGTTGTTGTACATCAGTCATATCTTATTTCTGTTAGGGGCCCTTATTCTTATGATTGCGGCATACTTTGTCATTCAATCGATAAGGGAGTCCTTTTACCAAAGAGCTTTCGACCAACAGTATGAGTTTAAGTCATTGGAGGAAGATGGGGAGGTATATCCTGTCCAGGTGTTTCATGGAGTGAAAATGAATACATTTCTTGAAGGGGAACCTTCCGAAAGGATTATTCTTGAAGTAAAGGATGACCCAGAAGCAGAAATGAAAGACTATGTAGTTGATCCTGATGCTAAAGGGATGAGTGCATTTGCCAATGCCATTCAATACAAAGTCATGGTGAATAAGGAAACCGGGAAGGAATCCTTTATAGTGGCCCTTCGCCTGACGCCTGAATCACAGAATTACCGTACTTACAACATAAATGAAAATGGTGTCATGAAGGTAAGTAATTTCACGATTGATCATAAGTCTAAAATGGAAACACAATGGATCAATGGTCTGTCTGAACATAAATATGGATATTACACGAATCTGCCCTATCAAAAGGGAGGGACCTTGTCTTTGACTATGCTTTCACTAATCGGGGGATTGTTTATATTGGGGGGGATAGGTGTTCGGCGGAGTGCGTTGGGGGGCAGGGAGCATGGGGACGGTTCTCTTGCTTCTGGAAGCTGAGGTGGAAGCTGAGGGACTGTTCCTCTGCTTCCTTCCAAAAACTTCCCCATAATAAGAGTAGTATGATAAATTTAACTTGCCCCCACTTCCCCCTCAGATATGACTAAAGTTGAAAAAAATCTCCCTATGTGTACCTAGGACCCAATCTTCCGACTAACATTGTTTTTTATCTGTCTGAAATCTCGAGCCTATACCAAAAGGTGAAAGGAGGTGAGATGGATGCCTCGGCAAGCTAGAACCCAAAGTAAAACAGGAGTCTATCACGTCATTGTGCGGGGAGTAAATAAACAGGAAATCTTTCACGATGATCATGACCGCATAAAATACCTTGATTTATTGAAGAGATATAAAAGCCAATCAGGTTTTCGCATGTATGCATGGTGCCTGATGGGAAACCATGTTCACTTGTTGTTGAAAGAGGAAAGTGAAGGTATTTCACTTGTGATGAAGCGGGTGGGTGTAAGCTATGCGTTCTATTACCACTCTAAATATAGAACGGCGGGTCATCTTTTCCAGGATCGGTTTAAAAGTGAACGTGTAGAGAACCAAAAGTATTTTCTGACTGTTGCTAGATATATTCATCAGAATCCAATAAAGGCAGGGATTGTCTCCCTTCCACATGAATGGAAGTGGAGCAGCTGCCTCGGCTACTATGGACAGACTGTCTATCCCCCTACCCTGCTGGACCCCAACTATCTCCTATCAATGTTTTCTCCCCATCTACCCATTGCCCGGACTGAATTCAAACAATTTAATGAAAGAAATGCTAATGATCAATGCCTGGATGAAAGTTCTGTCATAAGATTGACTGATGATGAGGCAAGAGTGGAAATTATTAAACATATTGGTTCCTATCAAATACCACAAGTGAAAAGCTTACCAAGGGAAGAAAGAATGACCATACTCAAAAACATAAAAACAATACCAGGGTTGTCGCAAAGGCAGGCTGCCAGAATACTAGGGGTTTCTCCGAGTTTGGTGTTTAAGGTTTAGTGGGAGGGGGAGCAGGGGAAGCAAGGGGACGGTTCTGCTGCTTCCTCTAAAATTCTGTTCATTTGGAAGCAAGAGAACCGTCCCCTTGCTCCCCGAGGATACTCCCGGTTATGGCGCCTTTATCTCTGACGGTGAGCACAAGGGTTGTGATATGAAGTACAAGCATGATGACTAACGGGAACCCTAAGAAACTGATGATGATAGTAGCCCCAAGCAATGGAATGCCAAGCACAGCTTCAAACGCCCCTGTCGTCCATTTTAATATTCTAGAAACAGATATGGGGATGACCTCCTTTTAATAGAAATAAATCCAGGAATATTATACCGTAATAAGTGAGTCTGTTAGATTGGTTGATTAAAAGAGCTAAGGGAATAGATCAGTGGAAGAAGTAGATAGGGTAAGGGTCGGAAATGGAGAAATCGAAGAGTTGTGAAAAGCGCGCAATGATTACTAAAGGGGATAGAGCATGAGCATTAGGCTGATCGTGGAAGAAAAAGGGATAAAAGAAAGTGACAGGGACAAGCTGGCAAGAATTCATTTTATGATTGACGGCACTGCTTTTCCCGATGAAGAGTGGGTGGATGCGAAAGAAATCCTGCATTGGTGGAGGCATACACTCAGATCATTGCAGCCCCAATCTACTTGTCTGCTTCATTTTAAAGAAGGGCCATATAAAGTGAAATGCAGCCGAGGGGATGATGAAGTGCTGGTGGAGTGTTTAAGAGAATCGCTTTCGAAAGATGTGCCGGTGTTAAAGGAGAGCATCCTTTTCCAAACATTCGTGGAGATGCTTCATCGTGCCGACATGTAAAAGAGTGGGCATGATATAATGCTGGAAATACAAAGTCTTAAAGGAGAGTCCTTATGCTAATTCAATGTACCAAAAAGCTTCTTGACGAATTGAAGGTCACGCCTGTCACAGAGGCGGAAAATGTGAATCCGTTGGTTTCCTGGCACGCCAATATTGTAAAGAACGGTAGATACAAATTTCTTGTGCTCGTGAATGACCAAAACCGGTATGCCATCGTGCTATATGGATTGAAGGCGAAGGATCGAAAGAATATTCAGGAGCTGATTGTGAGGGCAATGCGAGAAGTGTTCCGCGGTGAATCGATTTCCGACCAGGTGATTGACGAATATTTGAGTGGGGCACCAGACATCACGTTCGCCAAGACGAAGGACAGAAAGCTTGTTGCCAGGTTAAACAAAGCATGTGAATCGGTCCATTTTGCAGAAAAATATTGGGAGCCGGAATCGATTGTGCAGGTGAAGATGAGCAGGTGGATCAGTTCGCTGCTTGTTGGAGATGGAGGAAATTCTTATTTCTCTCCGAATGAAGCGATGTACAAGGCACTGGAGGAAATGACCGGCAAGCCCGTGTTCGACCGGGACGCCCTTGTCCTGAAGGTGACGCTGGATCTTCAAGGCCACTCGGTGTGGAGGAAGATCAGGGTACCGGCAAACACTACGTTCAGAGGGCTCCACACTGCCATTCAAGCAGCGTTCGGCTGGTATGACAGTCACCTCCATGATTTTACCGTTTATGAGAAGAGAAAAGACGGATCCATCACGCCGAGCCTAGAACTGGTATGCGAAGAAGAAGCCTTAACCGACGACTGCGGTTACCCGGTGAAAATGGAAACCGATTATCAGGTGAAGCCGTTCCTGTCGGAGAGGATCATCTACACCTATGACTTCGGTGATAACTGGGAGCATCTTATCGAATTGGAGGAAGTGCTCCACGACGTCAATTCCAATGATCCAATATGCCTGGACGGAGAAGGAAACGCCCCGCCTGAAGATGTAGGCTCAGAACCGGGCTATGAACAATCCCTCTCCATCATTCAAGACCCCGCCCATCCTGAACATGAAGAAATGAAGGAGTGGGGGAAGATGCAGGGATATGAGGAGTTTGATTTGAAGGAGATTAATTGGCGGATGAAGATGGGGTGAGGGGGGGAAGCGAGGGGACGGTTCCTTTGCTTCTTTTTTGTATAGGTAGCCATGGGAGCAGGAGAACCGTCCCCTTGCTTTCGTATATCTTTTTTAGTTGTTATACTGCTTTTAAAAAAGCGTGTGACTGACTCAACAAGTATTCATAAGCAAAAGAAGAGGCCTTGGTCTGGCCCCATTTTTTGCTTACTTCAACTTAATTTGCACAGGTGTGTTTTCCCTTGGGTGAATGGTTTTCCGGTTATTCTTCTGCAGGGCCGTCCTTTTCATCGAGCTTGTCACATCATGGATCATATCCCCGATATCATGGGCCGACTCAATCAAAGGGTCCACAGCTTCCATTTTTCCTTTTACATCAACGGAAATTTGATTGGCAGTATGCATCAGTTCCTCTGCTTCCTCTGTGATGCCATGAACGGCAGCCCTTGCCTCAGACAGCGTTTCCTGTGTGTCATCCAATGTCGCCATGATTTTTCGTAATGTCAAAATGAAATAGATGACAAGAATGGTAAAGGCGACAGCTGCAACGGCGGCGCTCCACTCAAGCATGAAACCAACTCCCTTCTTTTATTTACAGTTTATGAGAAGGGAGACTGAGACATGCCTACCCATGACGCTTGCTTCTAGTGCGAGGGGACGGTTCCTTTGCTTCTTTTTTGTATAGGTAGCCATGGGAGCAGGAGAACCGTCCCCCTGCTCCCCTTATACTGGCTGCAATTGATGAAACGTACACCTATTTTTCCCTTCCCTCTTAGATTCATAAAGCGCTAGATCTGCGTAGCGGATCACTTTCTGGGGATCCGGATCAGCCTGTGGCCAGGAAGCCCCGCCGATACTGCATCCGATCTGTACAATTTCCCCATCGAGTTCGAAGGGTTCGTTCAGCTTAGCGATGATTTCTCCGGATATCTCGATTTCCATTTCATGAACTTTTTCCTGTGGACCGTCGATCACGACAAGGAATTCATCTCCGCCAATCCGGAAAGGACGACTGTCATCACTCATACAGTTCCTGATTCGGTCTGCGACTTTCTTTAACAACAGGTCTCCGGCATGATGGCCGAGGGAGTCGTTGACTGCCTTGAAACCATCCAAATCCAGAAATAAAAAGGAAAGGATCACGTTTTCTTTCTTTGCTTTCAAGGTTGCTTCAGGTAAAAACAGTTCCAGGGCGATCCGGTTGGGCAGCCCCGTCAGTTTATCGTGCTGAGCCAACTCTTCCATCTTTCCAAGCTTCTGTTCGGTATGAAGCAAAGAGGTGATTAGTTCGTGAAGTGAGGAAGAAAGCATATGGATCTCTTCGATGCCTTTGATCTGCGGGATCGATACATCTTCACCGTTTCTCAATTTGATCGATGCATTGGAGATTCTCTGCAACGGCTTTGAAATGAACCCTGCCAAAAACCAGCCGATCACGGCAAACATACAGGCAATCGACGTTCCGATCCACATGATATTCTTCCGCAGATCGTGGACCGCCCCAAATGCGACATCTTCAGGCTGACGCACGAGTACGGTCCAGCCGAGCCCTTCATAGTCCAAGTATCCTTTCCCGCTATGGAACCCTGTGACATAATGTTGACCATCTGGCCACTTTTCGATCATATAATTGTTGACGCCGTCTTGCGCCGAATCGATGCTGGCAAGCGTTAATGGCTTCCCGACCATCTCCTTCGGTCCAAGAAGCACGATTTGATCTTTCCGGCTGATGATGAAGACCTGAAGCTGTTCCAATTCTTTTTGCTCCACCGAATCCAGGATGGCCTTTTCTACTTCCTTTGACCACTCCCAGCTTAAATGGGTGGCGAGGACGCCGATAAAATCCCCATTGTGATTTTCAATGGGCGTGCTGATATCGACAAATTGAATCGGTTCCCCAGTCGGGTTCGGCAGTTTATCAGCAAGTAATTTAGCATCATGGACATCACCGATGAACGTCTCCTCCAACGCTTCCTGAAAAACGGGTCTCGAAGAAATGTCTGCCCCTTCGAGAAGGTGGTCAGTCGAGCTGAGCACCGTTCCTTTTTCGTCGGTCAATCCCACCCATGAAAAGGAGGGGAATGATTCTTTTAACTTACTCAATAAATTGTAAACTTCCTCATGGTCATCAGGGTCCTTGATGACATCGAGCTGACTTAATATATCTATTTCACCTTTTCTTGCCCACATAAAACGCTCCAAATGATCAGACGTTTGAAACGCAATACTTGAAAGGGAAGAACCGATCTCTTTCTTCACTTCATTGGATGCTTGGAAGCTGATTGTATAACTTAGCGCTACTGACAGAACCAATATCAGCAGTGCAAAGCTTCCTGAGAGCAATAATCTTACACTCATACTTGTCATACCCCTTAAAAAATATATCTACATTATTATATCGACAAATTTCGCGGGGGGGTTAGAAGGGTGAATTTGGTTTTAATTTCTTTACTCTAAGGATGATGTAATACACCATTTATATTGAGGATGTTTTTTCTTATAGAAAATATCATCTAAATGAAAGGTAGATCGGGGCTTTTTTAAGGGCGAGAAGTATATATAGGGATTGGTTCACTGGTGTCTCAACAGTGGAAATTTGAAAAGTTGAGAATGTCTAGGGTAGCTGACCTTCTGTTTTTTGGGGGTGAAAAATAACGGTGCTAACTGTGGGGTGTCTTGGTATCAAATGCTTTTCTTCTCTTAGTCGGAAGCCGGCACCCGTTTGGGATTGAACTGCTTAAAAAGGTTGGGGTGATTTTGCGAATTGCCCTTTTTTACATAAATTTCTATATTTGTAGATTAGGTTTTGGATAGAGGAGGTATTTATGTAATTGTAGATTCTATTGGAGTAAGAGAATGCCTGTGAGAAGAATAGGAACTGGCAGATACTCTTATTGAAAAATGAACTGTTAATCATGTACAAATTTCTATGCGATATTAATTAAATGAACCCATCCAATTAGGAGGATCAGACATTCATGACCAGAAAAAATAAGTGGATTATATATGGAATCGGACTTTCCTTATTTCTTGGAGGATGTATGAATGTAGATAATGGTGTGGATGAGAAGAAGAATACGCAGAATGAAGTGGTAGATCAGTATGTAAGTGTGCAGGAGTATAAAGGGGAAGGCTACACATTAAAAGATGGTAAGGAAAACGGCAGAATCGCAGAAGAACATCGAGAAGAGGTTGAGAAGGCGGTAAAAGATTTTTTTCTGAATAAATATAGTACAGAAGTCAAAGTTCATAATATTGTTGGTAATGTGGATGGGGCTACAGTGTTTGTAGAGTCAACTGGCCCTCTTTCTTTCTATACTTATGCTATTGTCCCAATTGATTCGAGTGATCAGCCAATTCAATCTGTTGAGGTTTGGTCCCAAGAAGGTCAAGTAGAAAGTGCAATAACAGGTGGCTTATATAGACGATTGTTCGATAATGAATATAACCAATTAGACAGTTATATTGAGAAGATCGTAACTGAAGGAGTAGTTGTTGGAAGGACAAAAGAATCCCTTAAAAATGTAGGAGGGGATGGTTATATGACTCCTTACTATTTCATTTCAACATCACCAATTCAAGATGAGGCAATAAAACCTGTATATGAACTATATATAAAAAATCCTGATGCGGGTTTTGAGCAATTACAGGCAGCGTTTAAAAAAGAAGCATTTGACCCCAAAGATGTAAGTATATCCATCATGCTTTTCATGAAAGAAGAAGGTATGGAACCAAGTGAAAAGGTTTTTAATCAAATTATCAAAGATATAAAGGGCTCAAATGATTTTCCAAGGGGGGCATATAGTGTCTTCGTGAATGATAATAGAATTCATAAGGATTCCTTTGAGGGTGTTAAAGATAATTCCCTTGAACGAGCCTCCCCCGATGAGATCATAAAAGAATAAGGTGGTTTAATAAATGACCAGTTAACAAATTACTAGGGATAAAACAAATTCTATCGTCTATAGTGATGATAAAAACTTAGTGCAATTAGCAGGTCAAGAAGCTAAAAAAATGTAAATGAGGTTGGGTTTATTGTGGTTTTCCTACCGATTTAAATAGGGAAAAATAAATGAAGAGTGGAATTAAGATTGCTGCTTTTTTCCTGTTTTTCCTTATTGAATAATGTATTTCCTAAATGAACTGTTAATAATTTGCGGACCTTTATACAATATAAAGATAATTCTTTAAATGAACCCATCCAATTAGGAGGATCAGATATTCATGAACAGAAAAAATAAGTGGATCATATATGGAATCGGACTTTCATTATTTCTTGGAGGATGTATGAAGGTGGGTAATGGTGTGGGTGAGAAGAATACGCAGAATGAAGTGGAAGATCAGTATGTAAGTGTGCAGGAGTATAAAGGGGAAGGCTACTTTTTAAACAATGGCGATGAGAACGATAAGATTGCCGAGGCTAAAAGTGAAGAGGTGGAAAAGGCTGTTAAGGATTACTTTTTAGAGAATTACCAGCTTGAGGTTAAAGTTCATAATTTAGTAGGAAATGTAGAGGGAGTGACGGTTTTTGTGGAGTCAACTGGCCCTGTGCACTTTTATTCTTATGCCATTGTTCCAATTAATCAAGAAACAGAAGAAATTATGACTAGGAATGTGAGTACCCAGGAAGGTGAAGTGGAGCGAGGAATTCGTGAAGGATTATATAGATTGGTATTCGAGAAGGAATTTAAGAACCTTGACGCGTACTTTGAGAAGGTTGTTTCAGAAGAAGAAGTGGTAGGAAGAACCGTTGAGTCCCTTGAAAATGTTGGGGGGGCGGGTAATATGACACCTTATTACTCTATGTCATCTTTAAATAGCGATGAAGCTATAAAACCTGTATATGATTTATTCATGGAAAGCCATAAAACATCAAATGATGCATTAAAAGAAGTGTATGATGGTGAATCGTTTAATCCTAATCACTTAAGAATTAATATTATGCTTTTTATGAAAGAAAAAAACGCAGAACCAAGTGAAAAGGTTATGAACCGTGTAGTAAGTGATATTGAGCAAATGAGCGCTCTACCGAAAGGGACATATAGAGTGGCAGTAAGTGATAACGGGGTCCATAAGGAATCATTCGAAGGGTTCAAAGATAATTCAATTGAACAGGAAATTATTCGTAACGAATAGGTGGTTAATATGAATAAAATAGAGAAGCCTGTGATAGAAGCTAAAGACATAGCAAATGTAAACCAAGTTGAAATGGACAGGGATTTAGTTGAATTAGCAGGATTAGTAGCTTACCAGAAGCTATCGAGGCATAAAGTTGTTGAGGTAAATGGACATGATTATGAGGTGAAAGACACCTTGTATCAAGATCCAACTGGACTAGATGCTTTAACTGTTGAAAACCTAAATACAAAAGAAATTTCAGTCATTTTTGTGGGCACAGATGCAGGCGCTGTAATAGAGATAATTCTTTAAATGAACCCATCCAATCAGGAGGATTAGACATTCATGAACAGAAAAAATAAGTGGATCATATATGGAATCGGACTTTCATTATTACTTGGCGGATGTATGAATATGGGTAATGGTGTGGATGAGAAGAAGAATTCGCAGAATGCAGGGGATCAAAGCGATCGTTTAGCAAGTGTTCAGGAATATAATGGGGAAGGATTTTCTTTAAAAAATGGCCAAGAAAATGACAAAATTGCAGAAAAGAACCGTGAAGAAGTGGAAAAGGCTGTGAAAGGTTTTTTCTTAGAACAATATAAAACGGATGTCGAAGTTCATAATATTGTAGGTAATGTTGATGGAGCTAGTGTATTTGTTGAGTCGATTGGTAGGCCAAATTTCCATACCTATGCAGTAGTACCCATAGACCAAAAAGAGAAAAAGATCCTCACTGACCAGGTTTATTCATTAGAAGGAGAGGTGGAAAATGCCATTTCTTCTGGGGTTTATGGGTTGATATATGAAGATGAGTTCAATGAGTTGAATAGGGTATTGGAAGAGGTCATAAAAGATTATCCATATACCGGGGAATCCATTCAAGCAATTAATCATACTAAATCATTCGGATTTGGAAATGAATACTATTTTGTTTCACTTTTTGATATGGAATTATCAGAGCAAATCGTTGAACTTTATTTAGAAAATCCTAACACTACGAGGGAAGAGTACAAGGAATTGAATTTAGAGAAATTAAGCCCTGAGTCAATAAATATTACGATTCAACTTTTTAAGAACAAAAAAGGTTCAAATCCGACCACCGAAGAACTAGATGAAATTGCGAAAGTTATTGAAAATGCGGAAGGGCTAACTTATGGGGCCTATAATCTTCTTCTGCATGACAATATGATTGGTGAAGTTACGGGGAGCGGAGATAAAGATACTACTATTGAAAGGGCAGACCCGGATTATATTATAAAAAAATAAATAGTCACTGGCCTAGATGCATTTACAGTTTGAAATGATTCCCCAAGCGAAATTACAATAGTGTATGTTGGTACAAACGCAATAGCTGAAAATGGAAAGTGAGACATACTAGGAATCGACCAAATATGATTTTCTCTTGGGACTCTCATTGTCTTGAATTTGTATTTACATATCTCGTTTGTTCTCCTAATTGAATTTCCCTGAATAAACTGTTAATATTTTACAAGTTTTTAATATAAAGATAATTCTTTAAACGAACCCATCCCATTAGGAGGATCAGACATTCATGAACAGAAAAAATAAGTGGATCATATATGGAATCGGACTTTCATTATTTCTTGGAGGATGTATGAATCTGGGTAATGGTGTGGATGAAAAGAAGAATAGGCAGGATGCAGTGGAAAATCAGTATGTAAGTGTGCAGGAGTATAAAGGGGAAGGCTATTTTCTAAATAATGGCGATGAGAACGATAAGATTGCTGAGGAAAAAAGTGATGAAGTGGAAAAAGCGGTTAAGGATTTCTTTTTAGATAAATATAAGATTGAGGTTCAAGTTCATAATCTAGTAGGGAATGTGGATGGAGTGACGGTACTTGTTGAATCGACTGGGCCTGTACACTTTTATTCTTATGCCATTGTTCCGATCAATCAGAAAACGAAAGAAATTAAATCTGAAGAGGTAAGGTCTCAAGAAGATGCTGTGGAAGAAGGGATCCGAGAAGGTTTGTATCATCTGATTTTCGCAGAAGAATTTAAGAATCTGGATAATTACCTTAAGGGAATAGTATCTGAAAAAGAGGTTGTGGGAAGAACTGTTGAATCGCTACAGAATGTTGGTGGATCAGGATTCATGACACCAAATTATACTATTACATCTTTTTATGGTGATGAGGCAATACAGCCAGTGTTTGATTTATATATGAGAAATCCTAATACCAAAATAGAAGACCTAAAAAGTGCATTCAATAAAGAATCATTTAATGAAGAATACCTAGACATTAACATTATTTTATTTATGAAGGAAGAGAAGGTGTCTCCAAGTAAAAGCATTCTAGAAAAAATTTCAATTGATATAGAAAGTATGGAGTTAATTCCTAAGGGGACTTATCAAATCATTATCAATGACAATGGAGTACACAAAGAAACATTCGAGGGATATAAGGATAATTCGATTAGGACGGAAGTAATCAAATCTAAATAAAGGTGATATTAGACATGACGAAATTACAAAAACATAACAGCCATGAAATATAATGCACCTGGCCGGTGAGCATGAATTAAATGGAACAGACAAGATTCAAAACAATATGAACGGAAGGGAGCACTTGGTCCCGCCCTTTCTCAATCAGAAATAGAAATATACAAATTGTTTATATAAATATAAAAGTGCTTTCTTGAAAATGCTAGGGAATTCCCATTTGGACTAATGACTCGATCTTTAACCATCTAATTTAAATAGGTTATAATTTGAATAATTGGGGTAATTATACAGGTGTGTGAGTCTGAAGGCATGGGTTAACCTTACCGATTTAAATAGGATAAAAGAAACGAAGAATGAGATTGTGGGTGCTGCTTTTTTCCTGTTTTCCCTAATTGAATAATGGATTTACCGAATAAACTGTTAATACTTTACAGATTTTTATACAATATAAAGATAATTCTTTAAATGAACCCATCCAATTAGGAGGATCAGACATTCATGAACAGAAAAAATAAGTGGATCATATACGGAATCGGACTTTCATTATTTCTTGGAGGATGTATGAATATGAATAATGCGAATGGTAATGGTGTAGATGAGAAAGAGAGCACTGAAAAACAAGTTGTAAATCAGTATGTAAGCGTGCAGGAATACAACGGGGAAGGATACACCCTTAAGAACGGGGAAGAAACAGACAAAATTGCTGAAGAGAATCGTGAAGAAGTAGAAAAGGCGGTTAAAGATTTTTTCTTGAAAGAATATAAGACTGATGTAAAGGTTCATAATATTGTGGGCAATGTAGACGGAGCGACAGTGTTTGTGGAATCAACTAATCCGCTACATTTTTATACGTATGCCATTGTTCCAATTGATCAATCAAATAAAAAAATCCTGTCCGACCGTGTGTTTTCTCAAGAAGGACAGGTGGAAAGTGCCATAACAGAAGGCTTATACAGGAATATATTTAAAGACGAGTTTGATCGGTTGGATGAATATTTAAAGGAGGTAATCAATGACGAACCTGTTACGGGGAGAACCGTTGATTCCCTTCAAAATGTTGGTGGATCTGGTTATATGACACCTTATTACTTTTTATCTTCTTCCGTTTCAAATGATGAAGCAATTAAACCAGTTTATGAGCTATATATGGAAAATCCTCATGTTAGTAAAGAAAAACTAAGGGCTGCTTACAATGAACAAGTATTTAATCCAACTTATTTTGAGGTAGTCATTAATTTATTTATGAAAAATAAAGAAACTGACCCGGATGAAAAAGTATTTAATAGAGTTGTAAACGATATTGAAAGCATGGATGATATACCAAAAGGAACATACAGTATTTTCGTCAATGACAATACAGTCCTCAAACAGTCGTTTGAAGGGGTAAAAGAAAATTCGCTAGAAAAAACGACCCCAAATGAAATTATTAAAGAGTAAGGGGGTATGACTTAATGAGTAGTCCAAACAGTCAAATCGGAGTCACAGCAGTAAATAATGATAAGAATTTAGTTGAACTAGCAGGATTACACGCTTATAAGGGTGCCCCTACGCGAGAAATTTTAACTGTAAATGGAATAGATTATTTGGTATTAGATACAGTATATGGAGACATCACGGGCTTGGATGCAATGACGGTTATTAATCAGAAGTCAAGGGAAATTTCTATAATCTATGTAGGAACGGATGCAGCAGCCGACAACGGAAAGCAAGACCTTTTAACCGATGCTCAACTACTTAGTGACCTTTCCCTTCCCCAACTGAAAGCAGCCCAAGAGTACTATAATAAGATGAACCAAAAATATGAATCTATTGGAGGAGTAAAATCCGTTGCGGGAAATTCTCTAGGTGGGCCATTGGCCAATTCTGTCGCCATTACCCATCCAGAAGTGAAATCTGTCACGCTTAACCCTGCCCTCCTCCCAAAAGGGATGGTGGATCCCAACAAAAACTACGACAACATCACCAACTACTTCACCAACTATGATGTCCTGACAGGCACGCTCATCGCCCTGAATCTCGATTCACGCATCCCTGGTAAGAGATATGATATTTCAACAGGTATACCAGAGACTGGTGAAGGATTTAACATTCTGAAAAACAACCATACCGGTTATATCGAGGGTGGAAAGTATGAAATTGGTCAGCCTGATTCCCCAGGTCATGGCTACATCTATGACGAAGCCGATGCCCACATCATGACAAGCATTTGGACCGGAGAACCTCTTTATGGCGGCCATTCAGAAAGAATCGAAATCAATCGTGACAATCTCAATCTATTGGCTGAAGCCATGGGAGGGGATGTGTTGTCGAGGTTGAAACATGCTCAGGAATATTTGACCCATTCAGAAGATATTGCGAGGCACGAAGGTGACCGCTATTCTGAACGTTTAAGCCGGCTGCAGATGATCTTTGAGGATTCCTTCGAACATATGATTGGGAATCCCTTGTTTATCGGTATTACGACAACCAGTCACCGGTTGACCTCAGAAATCGACCACCTTATTTCTCTCGTCAATATGGCTGAAAATGCCAGCCGGTCTCTTAATGGCGTGCTGAACTCCCCGCCTGTCGAATTGGTAGAACACTTATTCAACAGAAGCATCAGTGTTGAGAGTGTTTTCGGGCAGGCTCGGAGTCAATTAGTGGCGTTCAAAGATGAAATTGCAAATCTGACCGGCTTCCTTCAGAAGATCATCCATAAAGAAATTCCAGAGCTGTTTAGTGGAGGGAAGGAGACGCTTGAGGATGTTCTGGTAAACGACATACTCGCACACTATAAGATTATCAACCATAATACGGCGAAGCTGAATAGTAACATTGCAGAGTTTCAAAATCAGGTCTCGCAATTAGGAGAGAACTTTAGAGCGCGTGATGCCTCCTTAAGTGCCAGTATTTCATCAGGGGCAGCGGTCCAGCATCATGTTGTGATGCCGAAGAAAAACGAATATATCCTTCAAACCTCTGATCATATGCTTATAGGGATGAAGGTGAAGGATGTAATATTGGAAGGATCGTTTGAAGGTTTCAAAGGAGTTTCACACCGTTTGCTGCTTCCGTTGCTAGGTGGGTTGACCGGGCTTGCATTCGCCATTGAGAATACGCTGGAATTGATATCAGCACAAATCAAAGGTGCGATGAACATTGCATTAAGTGGTACGCTTCCTGGAAAGCTTCTCGGTATCTTCTCAGACTTCGATGATAAAATCCGTTCATACGTATCTTCTGCATTGGAGCCGATTGACGAACTGGCAGCCACCATTGAAGGACTCAGAGATGGATTAACCAGGTTGACCGTCGGGTTCCCTTCGTTACTGGAGAGCTTCAAGCCCTACATAGATTCAGCCATCTTTGATCAAACAGGCTACGCCAATATCCACCTTTACAATGTATCAGCGAAGGCCATCCATGAAGAGATGGAGCTGCTCTTTGATGATATCGTCTACCAGCTCAGCCATCACAAAGGGAAGTCCATTGAAGCTTTGTGTGAGATATCAAAACGGCTAAAAAATAACATGATTCAACTGCGTCAACAAGTGGATCGTGTCACTCTTTGAGGAACAGGTCCTGCACTTGTTCCTCTTTTTATTGCCATTAATCAAGACAACCCTATGTCAGATATGAAGTTTTTTCAAGGGGGTGGGGGAACTCATGCCCCAATGTATCAAGTACTCAGCGAAGTTTTATTGCTACTATATATTCGTTAGTTAGTGAGGGACATTATCATTGATTGTGTAGGTGGTTAGACTTGTGCTGGAGGGGCGAACAGAAGAGTGATAATGGAAAGTACTGAATTGATTAAAATACATATAAATGAACTGTTTTGTAATAATTTATATCATTTTCCAAAGTTTGTAGTATAATCTATTCGTACTATGATAATAGGAGGTGTAAATATGAAAGTGAAATTGAAGAATGAAGCAGGTGTCACCAAGGAAGTAAAAGTTGGATTCAGTTGGACTACGTTCTTTTTTGGATTCTTTCCTGCCCTCATTAGAGGAGATTTAAAGTGGGCTGTAATTATGTTCATTATAGCTAGTGTAGTAGGATTCTTTACATTTGGCTTTGGAGCATGGATTCCGGGTATTATTTTTTCATTTGTATATAATAAAATCTATATTAAAGAGTTACTTGAGAAGGGTTACCGTCCTGCTGATGAGAAGGCGCAGAGCGAACTTCAATCCCGAGGGATTATCACTGCTTTTCCTCAGGCAATCTAAGTGAAATGGCTGATTATTGTAGATAATCGGCCATTTTTATTCTCGAATCTCAGATTACGAATGTTTAATAAATTCAACCGGCATTCGGTTGTTTTTTTATTAGCGAAATACCCTGCTTTATTGTCTAATAATGTGTAATAGATTGATAAAAAGGTAGGCTATGAGTACGGTGAGAATATACCTAAAAATGGATAATTGATAAAATGGGAGTTATAAAGGGGTTTGATTGTTAATGAGAAAAATCTTTGCTTGGGTGATGATATTGGTGTTAGCCATTTTGCCTTTGTATTCTCCAACCGTTGCGGAAGCAAAAGGTCCTTTGGAAGATACAGCGAATGAATTGCCGGAGCGAGTTATTGTAAAGTTTAAAGAGTCTGCCGTAAGTGGGGATAATCTGTTGGGGAATTCAGAAGGAAAGAGTCAGCCCTTTAGTACAGTGGATGTACCTGATGGTCAAAAGGCAGAAGACTTTATAAAAAGTTTGGAGCATAATCCCAATGTAGAATACGCAGAGACTGATGAACTAGTGGAGTTAGAATATACACCGAGTGACCCTTATTACAGTCTTCAATGGTACCAAGGTGTGATTGAGGCCGAAAGAAGCTGGGATCAGACGATTGGCTCATCGGATGTGGTAGTTGCGGTGATTGATAATGGGATTGATTTGTATCACAGAGATTTGAATCAACATATCGTTTCACCTTATGATACTGTTCATGACAGTCCTTATACACTCTCCAGTGGAGACCACGGCACCCACGTAGCAGGGATCATCGGAAGCTCCATGGATAACGGTGTAGGAGCGGTAGGGATTGCCCCATCAACAAGTATCATGCCCATTGATGTATTCACTACTGAGTATGCATATATTTCTGATGTGATTGAAGGGATCTATTACGCTGTAGATAAAGGGGCAGATATTATTAATATGAGTTTAGGGAGTTATTCGTATAGCAGTTCATATAATGAAGCGATCCAATATGCACACAATAACGGTGTTCTAGTGATTGCAGCAGCTGGTAACGATAACTTGGGTATCCCCCACTATCCTTCCTCATATCCCAATGTTATTTCAGTGGCATCCACCAATGAATATGATAATAAATCGACTTTTTCCAATTATGGTGATGATATCGACATTTCGGCACCGGGTTCAAGAATATACTCAACCTTTTCCAACTCTGATTACGGATATATGAGTGGTACTTCTATGGCATCGCCTGTTGTGGCAGGAGTGGCTGCCCTTTTGATGGCGAATGATCCGTCGATAACAAATGATGAGATAGCGGAACGTCTGTATGAAAGTGCTGATGATCTGGGGGAGACTGGTAAAGATATTTATTATGGCCATGGAAGGGTAAATGCCAGAAAGGCACTGAAGCTGGAATATCCCCTTATCCCTCCTCGCGTCTCAGATGTATATGATTATTCTGAAAATGTGAGCGGAACGGTTGAGAGTAAAGTACAAAGTTATATTGAAGTATCGGTTTATGGTGAAGTGATTGGCAGTGGGTATGCTAGTAATGGGTATTTTAAAATACCGATACCTAGGCAATCAGCAGGTACTTTGATAGTGGTGACTATGAACTTGGATGGAAGGTCCATAGAAACAGTTGCAAATGTAAGGGATGGAACACCTCCGCCGATTCCAACAGTAAATGAGGTAGCGGATCGTGACACAACCGTAAAGGGGAAAAGTGAAAATGAAGCTAATATTAAAGTGAAGTCAGGAACTAAACTGATCGGTTCGGGAATCAGTTCAGCGAATGGTTCATTCTCCGTGCAAATTCCTAAGCAATCAGCTGGTACAGAATTAAAAGTTTTTGCAACGGACCAGGCTGGGAACGAAAGCGAATCAGTTATTCTTACAGTGAAAGATAAAACCGCCCCTTCTCAACCGATTGTCCATTCAGTAGGTGTACACTCAACTGTAATCACAGGAGAAACAGAAGCGGAAGCCATGGTATATGCTAAAATTGGCTCAACCGATATAGGGCAGGCATTTGCAGATCTTTCAGGAGAATTTTTGATTCACATTGATTCTTTGAAACCAGCAACCGAGGTAAGTATCGTTGCAGTAGATCAGGCAGGCAACCAAAGTTCTTCGACAAAAGTACAAGTTCAAAGACAAGCGCCGCTACTAAAAAGATTAATAGGAAATACCAGGTATTCCACTGCTGTTGAAGTTTCAACGAGAGGGTGGGATGCTTCACACACTGTATATTTAGTGAATGGCAGCGCGATAGCCGACGGGTTGACCGCCACGCCATTGGCAGCCGCCAATGACGCTCCTATTTTACTCACTACAAAAGATAAACTTCCTTTAGAGACAGTTTCTGAATTAAAAAGACTGGGCACGAAGAAAATTGTACTGGTCGGGGGAAGTAGTATTATCTCTAAAGAAGTAAAAGCTTCGCTAATGAAAAAAGGATATGACGTATCTCGGATTGGCGGGAGGGACCGTTACGAAACCTCGTTGCTTCTAGCCAAAGAGCTTGATAAAGTCAAAGATGTGAATGAGGTTTATCTGGCTTATGGAAAAGGAGAGCCCGACGCATTATCCATTGCTGCCTATTCAGGGGTGAAGAAACAACCGATTATCTTAGTGGATAAAAAAACTGTCCCACAAGAAACGTACGATTGGTTGAAGACTGAAGGCATGTCTACAGCATTTTTCATTGGAGGTGCATCGGTTCTAGGACAGAACATCATTGATTCATTTAATGACATTACTGCTACAAACGTCTCGAAGAACAGAATCAGTGGCAAGACGCGTCTCGAAACGAATGCTAAGGTCATAGAAAGGTTTTATAAAGATGACCATTATCAAACAGTCCTGATAGCCAAGTCAGAAACTATGAAACTGGTCGACGCCCTTTCTGCAGGTCCACTCGCCTCTAAATGGGGCGTACCGGTATTATTGCTATCTCAAGAAGGTTTAGATCAGTCTCAAATAAATACTATTGCTGATAAATCTTCATTTCACGTACATCAAGTCGGTGGTGGGATGAAAGGTTCAGTGGTAAATGAGGTATTAAATTATCTGCAGTAAAAATTTTATATGTTGGATTTGAAAGCTTGAGGAATCATTTCTCAAGTTTTTTTATTGGAAAGACCTAAAATACTTCATTAATAAAAAACGAAGAGCATACCAAATAAGTTATTGCGGAGAACAGTATTTATATGGTATCTTTTTTTCTGGAAAACTTAAAAGCCAATGCTAAAAAATATATAATTTAGAAGTTGACTTCTACGAAATCAGATGATATATTAATACTTGTCCAAAACGGACATGACAATAAACGGCCCATTGGTCAAGCGGTTAAGACACCGCCCTTTCACGGCGGTAACACGGGTTCGAATCCCGTATGGGTCACCATTTTTCTTTTGTGTAGAGAACAATGCAATAAACGGAGGATTAGCTCAGCTGGGAGAGCATCTGCCTTACAAGCAGAGGGTCGGCGGTTCGATCCCGTCATCCTCCACCATTCACTTGCCGGTGTAGCTCAACTGGTAGAGCAACTGACTTGTAATCAGTAGGTTGGGGGTTCAAGTCCTCTTGCCGGCACCATTTTGTTTTTGAGAGCCATTAGCTCAGTTGGTAGAGCATCTGACTTTTAATCAGAGGGTCGAAGGTTCGAATCCTTCATGGCTCACCATTATTTTTTATGTAAGTTCAATGACTTACAATTTGCGGGTGTGGCGGAATTGGCAGACGCACCAGACTTAGGATCTGGCGCCGCGAGGCGTGGGGGTTCAAGTCCCTTCACCCGCACCATTTGTTTTGCGGAAGTAGTTCAGTGGTAGAACACCACCTTGCCAAGGTGGGGTCGCGGGTTCGAATCCCGTCTTCCGCTCCATATTAGCCGGGGTGGCGGAACTGGCAGACGCACAGGACTTAAAATCCTGCGGTAGGTGACTACCGTACCGGTTCGATTCCGGTCCTCGGCACCATAGATTTTTGCACAAGCAAAATATCTTTCCATAAGGTGCTTTAAAAGGAACAAAACAACAATTACATCTTGCGCCCGTAGCTCAATTGGATAGAGCGTTTGACTACGGATCAAAAGGTTAGGGT